>JAOPZF010000272.1 GCA_025964255.1 Solirubrobacterales bacterium
GGGATCGAATATGGCGGGTCACCAGTAAGGCTCGACGTGTTCATCAGATCAATCAGCTCTCATCGCAGGCACACATTCCTCACTCCGTCGGATAAGTCAGGTAGGAGGCAGAGCCCGTCGCCACTCGTTGTGGACGTCCCAGCCGTCCACAACCTCCACAAGTGCCAGGATTCCAGTGGGATAAACGAGGGACACCAGCCAACGGCGCGAGCCGCCTTCACCAACGGAAAACCCCGCATTCAGAAATTGCTTGAGCCACTTGATCTTCAGCTGATCACGCCGGAAATCAAACGCCGCAACCTCCTCGCCTGCATGAAGCCGAGACTTGAGATCTGAGATCCCCAAGGCCTTCTCGACCCACTTCGAGTACTCCTTGACTGTGCAGCGCAAATTGTCATCGGTGAGTTCGAGCGCGGCTCGCGTCGAGATCGCGTTGAGGCGGTTCTTCACCAAGTAGACCTCGGCGCGTGGTGGTGGAGACAGGGTCATATCAGGGCTTTGGTTGGTCGTCGACCTTGATGTCCAATTTCACGTTGCGGGCGCCCGCGCTGGTGACAGCCACATAAGCGCAGCAGGTCTGACTGGCATTCGTCAGTTGGCATTGAACCGAACGCCCGAGAGGGGCCGGTGCGGCCTCGGACGCAATATGTGCGTCGAACACGAAGCGACCAGCAAGACACAACCAAGAAATGGCATCTGAATCGGATGCCAAGACGATCTGCGTTTTGAAACGATCATCGCCAGCAAGTCTACGACGCCCTAGTAGCGCTGCCCTCTAATCCTCTGCATTTTGCAGCAGATGAGTCGGCGCCGTCCACTTGCCAGGCCGCGGCTGCTCATTGTTTTCGGTTGCCGTGCAGGACTTTCCGCCCGCCTTCCATCGGCCCGATCGCCGAGAAGGGCGGCGGTGGAGGTGGCTATGGCCGGCGACGGGCAGGCGCCTCCCTCGCCACCGGTGTCGCTAGGCCGCAGCCACATCGACCGCGAAGACGAGGCCAGAAAACTACTGAAACGCGGGCCGCGCTGCTCGGGGCGGTCAAGGTTCTCGCTGTCGCGATGACCCACGGTCAGGGCCCTCCCTTTGGCAAACCTCGCAACATTGGCGATTCATGCGCGAGAAATACGGGATCGAATACGGCGGGTTACCGGTGCGCGTGAAATATGCTGTCCCCTACGCAATTTGACTTGCTGTCTTGACCCGGACTGTCCTACCGTTTCGTCAGAGTCGCATACGCGTTGTGTCAAGGTCCACGCTGTGCGGGACTTCGGCGGTCGCCCAGTCGCTCCTGCGGCCGCCGGGGGTCTATCGGTGCGACTCGATCTGACGTCCAGCGCGGCGGCCTGACCACTCGAAGCGGCCTGACTGCTCGGGGAACACCACCAGGGTGGACACTATGACGTGGCCCTTTCTGCAACAGTGTTCAAAGTCGAACTTGGCGTCTCCGATGTCGATCACGGCTACTACGCCGATCACACGCTGACCGTGGCCCGTCATCCCAGTGAGACCGATGAGCGGATGGTGGTGCGGTTGTTGGCGTTTGGGCTGCGCGCACACCGGCTCAGCGACGTCGACGGTGAGTTGGCGTTCGGGGCGGGCCTCTCCACCCCTGGCGTACCGGACTTGCGGCTCGCGGACTACACGGGCCGGATCCTGGAGTGGATCAATGTTGGCCAGCCCGATGAACGCGCCTTGGGCAAGGCGGTCAGCAAGGCCGACCAGGTGCTGCTGTTCCCGTTCGCCGCCGGAGTGGCCACCTGGTGGCGCACCGTGGGACCCAAAGTGGCGGGGCTGCCGAACCTGTCGGTGCTTCAGATACCGCACGCACCGGTGCAGCAACTGGCCCAGACTGTCGATCGACGGGTCTCCGCGCAGGTGATGGTGATGGAAGGTCAGGTCACGATGACCGTGGGCGGTGTCGACGTCACCTTCACGCCCGAGCCATTGGAGTGAACGTCTGAGCCCGAGATGGCCGACCCTTCCCCTCTCACTACATGGCGGGGTCGGGGTCTTGCGGGAAGGCCCCGTGGCGGCGGCACAATCGTCCGGCCACGAACTTCGACGTACGGAGGACAGTCGTGACGAGCACGCCAACACCTCTTGGAAGGCGCTGCGCGAGAAGCGGTTCGACGAGATCGACATGCCCGACACGCCTTTGAAGCGCAGCGACCGACGCCGATCTGGCGTGGTTGCGCCGCTGCTTGCCGTAGTGGGCCGATAGGCTGAGTGCCGGTCGCATCGTCGAGGGGGATTGATGAACTATCCGTACGGGCCCTACGGTCAAGGGTTTCCAGGGCAGCCTGGCTACCCGCAGCAGCCTGGCTACCCACCGCAGCCTGGCTACCCACCGCAGGGCGGCTACCCACCGCAGGGCGGCTACCCTGCCGGACAGCAGCCTTACCCACCGACGCCCGCACCTAGGTCTCCGAGCGCAGTCACAGGCATCATCGCGGCTGTTCTCGCCGGACTCGGTGGCTTGGCGAATGTCGGCGGCGGCCTCCTCGCGACCTTCGGACTTGCCGGGATGATCAGCGAATCGACTTTCGACGTCGAGTCCGGTGCGTGGACAGGGCTGATCGCTATTACGATGCTGAACATCGTCGCGGGCGTGCTGTTGTCGGTCGGAACGGTGATGTTGTTGCTTCGCAAGATGACCAGCCGGTGGATCGTGGTCGCAGGGTGCGCCGTGTCGATCGTCAGCAGTCTGATCAGCCTCTCGCTGGCCTCCACCTTCGCGGAGTACCAGTATGGCGGCAAAGGTGCTGACGCAGTGGGCCTGGTCTTTCCGGTCGCAACGATCGTGCTGGCCTTGCTCCCGTCCACCGCTGCGTGGATCCGAGCGAAGGAGAATGGCGCTCCGCATCCGCACTGGCCGACACGCTGAAGAATCAGCGCGAAGTCGACTACGCCGTGTTGCGGTCTTCTCATTCAATCTGTCTTCGTTGATTCCGCTTGTCGGATTGCGACTGCTCCGTTCGTCGGACTTAGTAAAGGGTGGAGCATTCGGTTCTGCTCGTCATCACGGACGGACAGTCGATCATGAGACTCAACAACATGGCACGCCAACTCATCGGTTCCGACCCAGCAACGCTGGTCACCATCAATCGGGATGGCAGCCCGCAAATCAGCTTGGTATGGGTGCGGGTGCGGACCACGGCCGACGGCGTTGATGAGCTCGTCAGCGCTCATCTGTTGGAGCATCAGAAGATTCGTAATATTCGGCGCGATCCCCGCGTGGCGGTGACTGTCGTATCCACCGACCGCAGCGGGCCGCAGACACCCTATCTGTCGGTCAAGGGCACGGCCCGAGTCGAGGAGGGCGGTGCCCCCGAACTGCTCGACGAGATCGCTACGTCGATATTCGGCCCCGGCACCGGTTTCCCGCCGCCCGATGCTCCGCCCGGGTACCTGACTCACATCACGATCGACACGGTTGGCGGCGTGGGACCATGGGCGTCCTGAACGGCTGCGACACACTGTTCCCTAGCCATGGCCGAGGTGCCTTAGGGTCACCGCCGAAGCCCACCTCGCCTCAGCCATGCGCCCCGCCTAGCGCTGCATTCGTGAAGGGTCGGTCGCAGCATCACCCCAGCCGTCGAGTGCGCCACCGCGACAGATCCGCGTCCAGCACCGCAGGATCGCGTTCGGGAAACACCTCTCCGATGATCTCCAGGTGCCGGATGCGGTGGAGCTGAAATCCGCGGATGCCTTCGCGCAGCCGACACCATCCCACGAACAGCCACGCATCACCTCCGCGCAGCAGACCCATCGCCTCCACCTCACGGCTGGTAAGTGTCTCGCCGTCCTCGGAGACGTAATTCAACCGTACGACCCGGCGCGCGGCGATCGCCTCGGGAATCAGCGAGACCGCCGCCTCGGACGGCGAATGGGAGTCGATGACGAACATCGACGCCAACGCCTCATCGACCGGAGCGAGCTGATCCTCGCGGCTGATCGCGAGGACCTTCGCCCGCGCCCGACGCGCCGCCGCACCGTACGGCGAGGTCTCAAGCAAACCAAGCCCCGCGAGCACCGCCAGCGACTCCGGCAATGTGAGATTCAGCGGCGGCAGGGAGTGTTCCCGCAGGATCGAATACCCGCCCGACACCCCGTGGTCGGCATAGATCGGGACCCCCGCGAGCTGGAGGGACTGGATGTCACGCTCAATCGTGCGCTTCGACACCTCGAACTCCTCCGAGAGTCGAGCGGCTGACACCGGTCGGCGTGATCCCCGCAGCAGATCCACCAGCGCGTACAACCGCTCGGCTCTCCTCATGAATGCGAGTCTCCCCCGGGTCTCAGCCGAGGTGCGCGCGAGTCCCTGTCACCGACCACACCTCGCGGATCAGCCCATCGTCGGTGACGTCGAAGACGTCGATCCCGCCCGCAGCACGGTCCCCGAACTGCACGTTCCACAGCATCCGCCCGTGCGAGCCGTCCACGGCCCGCGAAACCTCGGAGAAGACCACACCCGGATGCTGCGCGCGGTACCGATCCAGGAACCGAGCGAAACTCCCCGCGCCCAGCACGTCGTCGCCCGGGTTCGACCCGTCCGGGTCGGAGATCAAGAAGTGAATCTGGAAATCCTCACTGCAGATCCGACGAGCGATCTCACTGTCGGTGTTCCACATCTCCAACCACAGCGCAAGTGCGGCATCCGCAACAGCCCAGCTTGTATTCATGACTTTCGTGTTCTCGTTCATGACATCAGCATCAGACGGTGCCGCGACAACGGTATGTCGGTGTTTGAGTGCCAAGTCGAGGGAGGAATGATGCCGGAATGAGCCCCGTCGCCGAATTCGACTTCATCATCGTCGGAGCAGGCAGTGCGGGCTGCCTGCTCGCCAACCGGCTGAGCGCCAACCCCGATCACCGTGTGCTGTTGGTCGAGGCCGGCGGCAAGGACGACTGGTTCTGGATCAAGGTGCCGGTGGGCTACCTGTACACCATTGCCAACCCCCGCACCGACTGGTGCTTCACGACCGAGGCCGACCCGGGTCTGGACGGCCGCAGCATTCACTACGCGCGGGGTCGCGTGATCGGGGGCAGCTCGTCGATCAACGCCATGATCCACATGCGTGGACAGGCA
>JAOPZF010000192.1 GCA_025964255.1 Solirubrobacterales bacterium
GCGGCATCGCACGCCGACGCGATCGCCGCCACGCCGGAGGGTCGGGCGGGGGCGACCGCGATCATCGCGACCAATACCGACCACGTCTCCACCGACCTTGTCGCCAACCTGATCCGCGGCGCCGCCGCCTGCGACTCCGACCCCCTGATCGCCTTCGCCGAGCGCGAGGGATGGCAGACGGAGCCGGAGGGGATCACCTGCCCGCTGCGCTTCGTCTGGGGTACCGAGGACCAGCTGCTGGCGCTGCCCGACGCGGCGGCCCGCTACCGGGCCGAGTTCCCGCACGCCGAGTGGATCGAGATCGCCGGCGCCGGCCACTGTCCCCAGCTCGACCACCCGACCGAGACCGCCGAGCTGATCGCCGGCTTCTCCGCCTGACCCCTCCGCGCTAGGCGTCGGGGTCGAGCTTCGGCGGCATCATCGGATTGCCGTCGTCCTTCAGCTCGCGCAGCCGGTAATAGAGGATCGCGGCGACGAGGGCGCCGACCGGCGCGCTGAAGGTCGAGGCGAGGGTGCTGAAGACGATCCGCAGGATCGGCCCGCCGGCGATCGCTTCGGCGATCGAGGTGAAGATGACCGCCGCGACCAGGCTGATCAACGTCGCCGCGACCACCGTGCCGAACACCACCCAGCCGTGGTCGCGGACCAGTTCCTGGGAGCGGCGGAAGGCGCCGCCGACGCCGGCCTTCTCGATCACGATCACCGGCGCGATCACCGCCCAGATCGTCAGCAGGATGCAGCCGGGGATGATGAAGAAGAGGAAGCCGACGGCGACGCCGATCGCGTAGAGGATGCTGGTCCCGATCAGCGTCGGCAGCACCGGGCCGACCGAGGAGATCAGCTCGGTGACCGAGGAGTCGCGGGTGCCGTCGCGGACGTCGCGGACGAGGCTCACCACCATCCCCTGGTAGAGCACCGCGACGGCGAAGGTGAGGATCGCGCCGATGGCGAGCAGGCCGGTGTGGTCGTTGCCCGCGATGCCGGTGATGATGTTGACGCCGAGGAAGAGCCAGAAGGCGGCCGGGATCAGCACGCCGAAGTTGCGCTGGTAGAGGGCAATGACTTCGTTGAGGGTCTCGCCGACGCTGAGGGGGCGCCTGGGGTTCATTGCGCCCCATTCTGGCGGCGCCGTACGATCCCTGCGTGGCGGAGATCGAGCGCAAGTTCCTAGTCACCGAGATGCCGCGGGCCGAGAGCGCCTCCACGGCGATCGAACAGGGCTACCTGGCACTCGACGAGAACACCGAGGTGCGGCTGCGACGGGCGGGGGACGAGCTCTTCCTCACCGCCAAGGGCGGCCACGGCGAGGTCCGCGAGGAGGTCGAGGTGTCGATCGACCCGGGGTCCTTCGAGGCGCTCTGGCCGCTGACCGCGGGCCGGCGGGTGCGCAAGGTGCGCCATTACATGCCGCTCGCGCACGATCTGCGGGCGGAGGTCGACGTCTACGAAGACGGGCTCGACGGGCTGCGCACGGCAGAGGTCGAGTTCGACTCGGAGGACGCGTCGAGGGCCTTCACGCCGCCGCCCTGGTTCGGGCGCGAACTGACCGGGGACCAGCGCTACGCGAACCAGACCCTCGCGACCGAGGGCTTGCCCGCCGCGGACAAGAAGCGAGACGATGTGACTATGGAGGGCGCGAGCACGACGACCGAGGAGCCCCGCGACGACGGCACCGCCGCCGAGGACGAGGCGCCGGCGCCGAGTCGCGCCTACCGGCTACTCGCCGACGAGGACGCCGCGGCCGGCGTCCGCCGGGTCATTTCCTCGCGGCTCGAGAAGGCGGTCGAGCGGTTGCGCGAGCCGCTCGACGGCGATGCCCTCGCCGAAGCGATCCACGGCGCCCGCAAAGACCTGAAGAAGGCGCGCGCAACGCTTCGGCTGGTGCGCGAGGAGGTCGGCGAGGAGACCTTCAAGCGCGAGAACCACGCGCTCCGCGACGCCGCGCGGATGCTCTCGGCGAGCCGCGACGCCGAGGTCAAGCTGGAGACGCTGGCGGCACTGGTCGAGGGCGGCGCCGGTGACGTGCCGCCAGGGCCGGCGGCGCTCTGGCACGATGCCCTCGCCGCCGACCGTGACCGCACCGTCGAGAGCGAGAGCGACCAGATCGACGCGGCGGTCGAGGCGATCGACGCGGTGGCGGCGCGGGCGCCGGAGTGGCCGCTCCGCCACACCGGCTGGAAGCTCCTCTCCCCCGGCCTCGACACCGCCTACACCGAAGGCCGCGACGCCTTCGAGGCGCTGCCCGCCCGCCCCACCTTCGACGCTGTCCACGACCTGCGCAAACGCGGCAAGGACCTCTGGTACCAACTGCGCCTTCTGCGCGACGCCTGGCCCGCGGTGCTCGAGCCGACCGCCGAGGAGATCCACGAGTTCACCGACCTGCTCGGCGACCACCACGACCTCGCCGTGCTGGCCGACGACCTCGAGCGGCGCGAGGAGATCGGCAGCGCGCACAAGAACGTCCTGCGCGAGCTGATCGCCGCCGAACAGCACGCCCTCTTGATCGACGCGCTCAGCCTCGGCGAGCGCGTCTACGCCGAGAAGTCGGGACCGTTCGGCCGCCGCCTTCGCGCCTACTGGCGCGCCTGGCGCCGCTCCTAGCCGACGCGGGCCTCGACTCGGCGCATCGCGGGCGGCCCTCCCGACCTCAGGGCGTTTTCTGGAATTCGACCTGGTAGACGGAGCGGCCGTCGATCAGGCGGCCCTTGATCTCGTTGTTCGTGCCGTTTCCTTCGAAGCGCCCGACGGCCGGGCCCTCCGCGCCTTCCTCGTGAACCTGGGCGGTCCGCTTGTCGCCCGCCCAGGCGAGGTTCGTCAGCGTGAGTTCCCGGGTCTGGGCACCGGTCTTCAACGTGACTTCGGCGATCGGCGGCTTCCCGGCGACCTTCATCGAGCCCCCGGTGACGATCGCGCCGTTGACGCCAAGGCCCTGGGCGACGCCGATCACGGCACCGAGCGTGCCCGCTTTTTCGGTCGGGTCTTCGGCGGCGTTTACGAGTTCGTAGTTGCCGACGTATTCGGAGGCGTCGGGGCCCCAGCCGGGATTGTCAGGTTCGGCTTCGGGGAGCTGTTTCGCCGCCGGCGGGTGGCCGCCGGTCGTTTCGTTTTCGCCGAGGATGCGGAATTCGACCGGCCAAGGGCCGTTGCCGTGCAGGCGGATCTGGCCTTTGAGCCGATCGCCCTTGATCTTGAAGAGCTGGATTTCGCCATCAGGCGTCACCTGACCGTACGAGGCCGAAGCGCCGACTTTCAGCACCGGGGCTTTGAGCCCCTTGCCACCCGGGAGTTCGGTGAAGGGATAGAAGGTGAAGAGCGAGGTTTCGATCTGCCCGTCGGGGTTGTAGTTGTAGAACTCGGAGATCCCGACCAGGAACTGCGGCGAGGAGCCCTCCTCGAATTCGAACTTCATCTCGCCGCTGCGGATGCCGGCTCCGGAGCCGACCGCGGTGAGCACGTAGCGTTGTTCGTAGGGCGCCGAGACCGAGACGGGGACGACGACCTTCGGCTGCGGGTAACCGGTGGTGGCGCCGGTCGTCGCCATCGCGACGCCGACGCTGGTCAGCAGGGCGGCGAGCGCGCCGAGGACGACGATCAGCTGGGCGCGCCTCATTCGCTCACCGGAACTTCGGCGCAGATCCGCAGGTCGGCGGCTTCGGCGAGTTCGCCGAGCTTCAGTTCGACCAGTTCGTCGGAGATTTCGCGGACGGCGTCGAAGTTTTCGTTGCGGGCGGCGTTGGTCATCTCGTTCAGCACCGTCTCCGATTTTGCCAGGGCGGCGGTGTAGGCCTTTTCGGCCGCGTCCGAGGGGTTCAGGGCCGAGACTTCATCGCTCAGCTTGCCGACGATCGATTCCGTCGTCTCCATGTATTTGAGGACTTCGGCCTGCGTCGGCGTGCCGAGCGCCTCGATCGCCTTGTTGGCGGTCGCGCACGCGCTTTCGGCACCGCTCGCGAAGGCCCCGCTGGCCCCTTCGCCTCCCCCGCCGCCCGAGGATGAGCCCGAGCTCGAGCCGCCGCCACCGCACCCCGAAACGACGATGGCCACCGCGGCAAGCGCCGCGGTGGCCATCAGGATCAGGTGAGCGGGACGGCTGAGGCGCTTCCCGTTCACCTGATCACGGTTCCGATCGGTGCCTATTTGCCGCCGACGATGTCTTCGACGACGTAGGCGGCGACGTTGGCGATTTCTTCTTCGCTCAGTTGGCCTTTGAAGGCGGGCATACCGCCGCCCCCGTTGGTCACCTGTTCTTCGGCGCCTTTTTGTTCTTTGGCTTTCGGCATCGTGGTCAGGTCAGGGCCGCCGTTACCACCGTGGCCGGTGGCGCCGTGGCAGACGGAGCATTCTTCGGAGAACACTTCTTTACCCGCTTCCGCGTTGGGCGCGGCCGCGGTCGCTCCTTCAGCACCTTCAGCTTCTTCACCGCCTTCAGCTTCTTCGCCTTCGGTTGGTTCGGGGCCGTTTTCGCCTTCTTCGGTTTCCGCGCCGCCTTCGGTTTCTTCGGCGGATTCCTCACCGGCATGCGTGGTGCCTTCGGCTTCCTCTTCGGTGCCTTTCTCCGGGCCCATCGTCCCGTTGAGGGAGAAGACCCAAAAGTTTTCACCGTGCGAGGTGGCGGCCAGCGAGTTGCCGCCCGCGTAGAAGGCGATTTTCTCTTCGCCTTCGTCTTCGAACGGGGTGACGGTGGTGTTGGCACCGGCACCGGTCTGGAAGCTCCAGAGCTCTTCGCCATTTTCGGTGCTGTAGGCGACGAGTTCGCCGTTGTTTTTGCCGACGAAGGTCAGGCCGCCGGCCGTGGTGACCGCACCGGAGTAACAGGATTCGCCTTTGATTTCGTTCTGCCAGGCGATGTCGCCGGTACTCATGTCATACGCGGTGATGTAACCCGTCGTGTCGAAGCCGGACGAAACGACCGTGTCGGACCCGATGTACGATTCGCCCGGTTTTTTCTGCTTTTCGAGTTTCGGCGGGGTGACCAGCCCGAGCGCGCCACTCTGCGAGCAGACGACGTACATGTCCTGTTCGGGGTCGAACGAGGACGGCGGCCAGTTGTCGCCACCGACCGCGGCGTTCGCGACCAGGTTGATCGAGCTCGGATCGCTCGACATCGGCGTGAACGCTTTCGAGGCGACGATTTTCGGCACCGGGTTGTCGCCGGCGACGCCTTCTTCGGTCTTTTCGGTCGCTTCCGGCGTAGCTTCGACCGGGCTGAACGGTTCCATCGTCGGCTCCGGCTGGGTCGGCCAGGTTTTTTCGGACGGATCCTGTGGGACCTTGACCTCGGGGATCGGGTAGACCGGTTTGCAGTTTTCCTGATCGACGACGTAGGCCCAACCGGTCTTCTCCGGCTCGCCCACCGCTTCGACTTCTTCGCCGTTCATTTCGCCCGTCATCAGGACGGTCGGCGACGGGGCGTCGTAGTCCCAGAGGTCGTGATGGACCTCCTGGAAGTGGCAGTTGTATTCACCGGTTTCGGCGTCGAGGCTGACGATCGAGGCGGTGAAGAGGTTTTCGCCTTCGCGGTCGCGGCCGATCCACGGCGCGGCGTTGGAGGTCGAGAAGTAGAGCATCCCGGTTTTGGGGTTGACCGTCGGCGTGTTCCAGATCGAGGCGCCGCCGGTTTTGTAGGAACCGTTGTTGGGCCACGTTTCGCCACCGGTTTCGTTGGGCGCAGGCGTCGTGTAGAAGCGCCATTCGATTTCGCCGGTTTCGGCGTTCAGGGCCGAGAGGCGGCCGCGGACGCCGTACTCGCCGCCCGAACCGCCGACGTAGACCTTGCCGTTGTAGTAGAGCGGGGCGCTGGTGATCGAGAAGCCTTCGTGCGGTTTGACCACCGGGGTCGACCATTTCACCTGGCCGGTTTCCTGGTCGAGCGCGACCTGGTCGCCGTTCAGCTGCGAGACGAAGACCATGCCGTCGCCGATCGCGACGCCGCGGTTGTCCCAACCACAGCAGACGACTTCGCCGAGTGGATCGGGCGGAAGGTGCGGTTCGTAGGTCCAGAGGACCTTGCCGGTCGACGCGTCCATCGCGAAAACGTCGTCGGCGCCGTCGGGGATGTAGATCGTCCCCTTGTACTCGAGCGCCTGGCCCTCGGCAGAGAACTTCGCTGCGGTGGCGTTCTGACCGATTTTGGTCACCCAATCGCCTTTGAGTTCCTTCACGTTCGACGTGTTGATTTCGCCGAGCGAGGAGAAGCGGTCATTGGTGGTGCCACCACCGTTGGTGATCCAGTCGTCACCGGCGGTTGCGAAGAGTTCTTCCGAGCTGAATTTCGGCGCCATCACGATGCCGTTGGAGGCGGTGACGGTTTCGCCTTCGTTCGATTCTTCGGCGGTCGCTGATGATTCGGTCGACGTGGTTGCAGCACCGGCGACGACGGTCGTCGTTTGGTGGTGCCCGGTGAAGTGCCCGAGGAAGAATCCTGCGACGAATGCGACCGCCACACCCATGCCGATCGCGCTGACTGCAACTGCCGCCCAGAATTTGAGCCCCAGGTCTTTTTCTTTCACCGATCCAACCCTTTCGAAGTCCTGTACCGCTTAGTGAACGCTCTGATTTTTTCGCTTCAAAGGTCGGTTGGGGGCTACCCGTGCGCCCGCCCTTTTATTGCTTCGGAAACCTATCGAGTCTGCGAGTCCGGCGAACGCATGCACAGCCGAATGTCGGGGTCTCATACGTGATTCCTCCGGTACCGGAGCGGGGGTCGCGGGCTGCCTAGAATCGGTGCATGGCCCTCATCCCCCGCACCGATCTCGATGTCTTCGGTCTCTGCCTCGGCGGCAACGTCTTCGGCTGGACCGCCAACCGCGACGAGTCCTTCGCCGTTCTCGACGCCTACGCCGCCGCGGGAGGCAACTTCGTCGACACCGCCGACGTCTATATGGCGGGCGCCCCCGGCAACAGCGGCGGCGAGTCGGAGACGATCATCGGCGAATGGCTGGCGGGGCGCCCCGGGAAACGCGAGGACTTCATCATCGCGACGAAGGTCGGGAAAATCCCCGGCCTCGACAACCTGCGGGCGGAGACGATCCGCAAGGGGGCCGACGACTCGCTGAAGCGGCTCGGGGTCGAGGCGATCGACCTCTACTACGCCCACTTCGACGACCTCGAGACCCCGTTGGCGGAGACGCTCGGGGCGTTCGGCGAGTTGATCGAGGCGGGCAAGGTCCGTCACATCGCCGCCTCCAACTACTCCGGCGCCCGGCTCACCGAGGCGCTCGAGACCGCCGAGCGCGAGGGCCTGCCGCGTTACGTCGCCCTGCAGCCGCACTACAACCTGATGGAGCGCGACTACGAGTCCGACCAGAAGGCGGTCTGCGAGCGCGAGGACATCGCCTGCTTCCCCTTCTACGCCCTCGCCAAAGGCTTCCTCACCGGCAAGTACCGGCCGGGCGGCGAGAAGATCGACAGCGTTCGCGCCGAAGGCGCCTCCCAGTACCTGGACGAGCGGGGCGAAAAGATGCTGAGCGCCCTCGACGCAATCGCCGCGGCGCACGGGGTCCAGCCGGCGGCGGTGGCGGTCGCCTGGCTGCGCGAGCAGCCGACCGTGTTGGCTCCGATCGCCAGTGCGCGGAACGAGAAACAGCTCGAGCCGCTGATCGCATCCGCGTCCCTGGAGCTGACGAGCGATGAGCTCGATCAACTGACTTCGATCTGAGGATTGCCCAGCCGGTCTTTCGGGTGACCCTTCTCTCACGAACTGCGGGGAGGTTCGTTTAGGGTCACCCGAAAGACCGGCTCACGTTTCGGCGCGGCCGACTGAGGGAACGGCGGGGGGATGGCCGATCTCGTCCTTGGTCCCCTGCTGCGTTACGTCTCCGAGACGGAGGCGACCGTCTGGGTCGAGACGGATGAAGCCTGTGAGGTGGCGGTGCTCGGGGCTGTCGAGCCGACCTTCAGGGTTGATGGGCACCACTACGCGCTTGTTCGGGTTGAAGGGCTGAAGGCGGGGACCGAGCATCCCTATGACGTGCGGCTGGATGGGGAAGTGCGGTGGCCGACGGCTGACTCTCCGGGTACCGCTCCCGTTGTTCGAACGCTTGCGGGAGAAGGGGCGCTCGATATTGCGTTCGGCTCGTGCCGGGTTGCCGTGCCGCACGAGGAGCCATATACGAAGAGCAAAGACGCTGACGAAGACGGGCATGAGGTCGACGCTCTCTGGGTGCTGTCACAGGAAATCGCGCGGGACGAGGGGCGCCGGCCCGACCTTCTCTTCCTGCTTGGCGATCAGGTCTACGTCGACGAGGGCAGCCCGGGGACGCGGGCGAAGATCGAGGAGCGGCGCGGGACCGACATCGAGCCGGGCGCCGAGGTCACCGACTTCGAGGAGTACACCTGGCTCTACCACGAGAGCTGGCGCGAGCCGCGGATCCGGGCGCTGCTGGCGAGCGTCTCGACCTCGATGCTCTGGGACGACCACGACATGTCCGACGACTGGAACATCTCGCACTCCTGGGTCGAGGAGATGCGCGAACGGTCGTGGTGGGCGCGGCGAGCGATCGGCTGCATCGCCAGCTACTGGATCTACCAGCACATCGGCAACCTCTCGCCGGCGGCCCTCGACGAAGATGAGATCTACAAGCAGGTGCGCGGCAACCAGCGCGCCGACGAGGTCCTCTTCCCCTGGGCCGAGCGGATCGAATCGACCGGCGACGGCGTGCGCTGGAGCTTTCACCGGGACCTGGGCGGGACGCGGGCGATCTTCGTCGACTCGCGCGCCGGGCGAGTGCTCACCGAGGGCGACCGGCGGATGGTCGACGACGAGGAGTGGGCCTGGATCGAGGGCCAGGCCGAGGGCGACTTCGACCACCTGCTGATCGCGACGACGGTGCCGTGGCTCCTCTCCCCCGGCCTCGACCGGCTCGAGGCATGGAACGAGCGCGTCTGCGACGGCGCCCACGGGGAGGCCGCAGCCCGCGCCGCCGAGAAGCTCCGCCGTGCCGTCGACTTCGACCACTGGGGCTCCTTCTCGAAAAGCTTCCGCGCCCTCCGCGACCTGCTCGGAGAAGTCGCCGCCGGCAAACGCGGCAAGAAACCGGGGTCGGTCGTCGTCCTCTCCGGCGACGTCCACCACGCCTACCTATGTGAGGTCGGATGGCCCGCGGGCGAGGCCGACGGCAAGGCCCCGATCTACCAAGCCGTCTGCTCCCCGTACCGCAACCCGCTCTCGAAGAAAGAACAACGGGTGATCAGAGCGGCCTTCGGCAAGCCCTTCACCCAGGTCGCCGCGGCCCTGGCAAAACTCGCCGGCGCCAAGGACCCCGGCATCCGCTGGCGCCTCCTCAATGGCCCGTGCTTCGACAACCAAGTCGCCACCCTCCGTGTAGATGGACGCAACGCGAGGATGCGCCTCGACAAGACGATCCCCGGCGACCACGACGAGCACAACCTGCAGACCAGCTTCACCCGCGAGCTCGCCTGAGCGGGCGCCCGGGGGACCCTGAACGAACCTCCCCGCAGTTCGTGAGAGAAGGGTCCCCCGGGCGCCCGCCCCCGCTAGGTAGCTGGCGTAACTCCGCTTGGCGCCAATATGCGCAAAGCATCAGGCGGCACGTGCACGCTTACCGGCGCCCCCTGCTCGTGGGACCCGAGGTCGACCCCGTCATTCGGCACGCTCGCCTGCAGCAACCCCCCGTTGGCGAGCCGCACCATCACCTGCAGATTCGAGCCGACGTAGATCGTCCGGTCGATCATCCCGGGGATGTGGTTCTCCCCGACCTCGTCGTGCGGCGCGACCCGCAGCCGCTCCGGCCGCACCACCGCCGAGGCCGGCCCGGTGCCGACGAAGTCGCATTCGGCCCGCAGCTCCCGCTCGCCAACCCGCAGTCGGCAGCCGGTGCCGTCGCTGGTCACGACCTCGACGTCCATCACGTTGGCGACGCCGAGGAAGTCGGCGACGAAGAGGGTCGCCGGGCCCTCGTAGATCTCGCGCGGGGTCCCTACCTGGTCGACCCGCCCTTCGTGCATCACGGCGATCCGGTCGCTCATGCTGAGCGCCTCCTCCTGATCGTGGGTGACGAAGATGAACGTCGTCCCGACCTCTTCCTGCAGCGCTTTCAGCTCGACCCGCAGGGCCCGACGGATCTTCGCGTCGAGTGCGCCGAGCGGCTCGTCGAGCAGCAGCACCGAGGGGCGCAGGACGAGCGCCCGGGCGAGCGCGACGCGCTGCTGCTGGCCGCCGGAGAGCTGGTGCGGGCGGCGCTTCGCGTAGTCGCCGAGCTCGACCAGCTCGAGCGCCTCCTTCGCCCGCCGCTCGCGCTCGGAGCGCTTCACCTTCTGGTAGCGCATGCCGAAGGCGACGTTGTCGAGCACGTTCAGGTGGGGGAAGAGCGCGTAGCTCTGGAAGACCGTGTTGACGTTGCGGCGGTCGGGCGGCACCGCGGCGAGGCTGACCCCGTCGAGGCGGATGTCCCCCGAGGTCGGCCGCTCGAAGCCGGCGATCAGGCGCAGCGTCGTCGTCTTGCCGCAGCCGCTCGGGCCGAGCAGGGAGAAGAACTCCCCCGACGCGATCTCGAGGTCGATCGAGTCGACCGCGACCACGTCGTCGAAGCGCTTTTCGAGCGCTTCGAGCCGCACCTCCCCACCCTCGTGGCCGCCGACCACCGGGCTCGCCGCCGCCGCTGCCGCTGCCGCCATCTCCATCAGCCCATCCCTCCTAGTCCATTCCCGTCAGGTCCATGCCCATCGTCCCGGCACTGTCGCCCTGCGCTTCGCCGCTGCGATGCCCGAACCAGCGCAGCACCAGGTAGGCGCCGCCGACCCCGACCAACGTCACCAACACCATGATCGTCGCCACCGCGTTCAGCGCCGGGGTCGTCGCGGCGCCGCGGGCGTTGGCGTAGAGAAGCATCGGGATCGTCACCGTTTCGCCGCCCGCCGACATGTATTGGGTCACGACGAAGTCGTCGATCGAGAGGGCGAAGACGATCAGCGTCGAGGCGAACGCCGCCGGCAGCAGCAGCGGGAAGAGCACGTGCTGGAGCGATTGGCGGGCGTTGGCGCCGAGGTCCCGCGCCGCCTCCTCGTATTCGGGGCCGATCGCGGCGAGGCGGCTGCGCACGATCACCACCACGTAGGAGACCGAGAAGGTGACTTGGCCGATCACCTGGGCGCCGGTGCCGAGCGCGATCGCGGTGAAGGGCAGGACCGAGAGCTGGGTGAAGACGAGGAGCAGCGAGACCGCCATCGCCAGCTCCGGCGTCGTCAGCGGCACCAGCATGAGGAAGTTGGCGCTGCCCGAGCCGCGCCCGCGCCAGCGCGAGAGGCCGATCGCGAGGAGGAAGCCGAGCGGCGTCGCGATCAGCATGTCGAGCGCGGCGAGCTCGAGGCTGTGGAAGAGGGCGTTGGTGTAGATCGGGTCGTGGAAGACCGAGAGGTTCGGGTCGCCCCACCACCAGCGGGTCGAGAAGCCCTGCCAGACGCTGCGCGAGCGGCCGTCGTTGAAGGAGAAGACGATCGCCGCAAGGACCGGCAGCAGCGACCAGGCGATGTAGACCCAGGTCGTCGCTTTGAGCCAGCGGGGACGTCCCCACGGGTTGCCGAACCAGTTGGGCAGGCGGCTCGGCCGGACCGGCGGCGCGTGGCGCGGCGCGGCGGCGGGCGGCGGCGCGGGCTCCGGGGTCGCGGTGACGCTCATGCGCAGTGTCCCTCTCCCGGCCTCATGCGGCGAGCTTCTCCTGCTGGCGCTTGGTCTCCCAGAGGTAATAGAGCATCCCGATCGCGAGGATCGTCATCAGCACCAGCACCAGCGCCGCGCCGAGGTTCTTCTGCGAGCCGCCCTGGACGAGCAGGTTGACGCTGTTCCCCAGCATGTTGGTGTGGGGCGATCCCGAGATCAGGTCGTTGGTGTAGTAGTCGCCGAACATCGGAAGCACGATCAGGACCGAGCCGGCGAGGATGCTCGGCCAGGACAGCGGCAGGGTGACGCGGAGGAAGCTGCGGATCGGGTTGGCGCCGAGGTCCCGCGAGGCCTCGAGCAGACGCTGGTCGAGCCGGTCGAGGCCCGCGTAGACGGGCAGGATGAAGTACGGGATGTAGCCGTAGGTGAGCGCCGCGATCACCGAGTAGGGGTTGCCGGAGAGCCATTCGGTGTGGCCGATGCCGATCCAGCCGAGCATCTGGTTGACGTAGCCGTCCGGCGCGAGCAGGCCGATCCAGGCGAGCATCCGCATCAGGTAGCTGACCCAGAACGGCAGGAAGATCAGCAGCAGCAGGAGGCCCTTTCGGCGGCCCGCGTGGCGGGCGACGTAGTAGGCGACCGGGTAGCCGATGGCGAAGCAGAGGACGACCGTGGTGGCGACGTAGGTGATCGTGTTGCGGGTCGCGGGCCAGTAGGTGCCGCCGGGGACGACGCTGGTGAAGGCCTCCTTGACGAAGCCGACGTTCCAGTCGATCGGGTTCCACTGCGGGACCGGCTGCAGCAGCGAATTGATCTGGCCCATAGAGACGGCGAGCACCGCGTAGGCGGGGACGACGACGAAGAGGAACAGCCAGACGACGCCGGGGATCGAGAAGTTGCGCCAGATCGCGCCGTCGTTCCTCACCGGTGCCGCCTCACTCTCACCGGTCCGCGCTCACGTCGCCTTGATTTCCGACCAGGCGGTTTCCCAGATCCCCATGCCTTCGGCCGACAGGGGCCCCTGCAGGAAGCCCTTCTCGAACTGGTCCTCGCGGACGATCGCCGAGAGCAGGTTTTCCGGCACGAGTTCAGCTTCGACCACGGCCTCCGGCGTCATTTCCGCGAGCGGCTGCTGGTAGCCGGTGAATTCCATGTTGAGGAACGCTTCTTCGGTGTCGAGGATGTGGTCGAGGAAGAGGTGGGCGAGGACCGGATGCGGAGCGCCGTTGAGGACGGCCATCGTGTCGTTGCCCATCAGGCCGCGGCCGTTCTGCGGCCACCAGTAGCTGACCGCGGTGACCGGGGTGCCCTTCGGCAGGTAGTAGCCGATCGCGGTCATGTCGCCGCCCCAGGCCTGATGCAGCCAGATCGAGCCGTCGGCGATGTGCTGGTAGTCGTTGGTGTAGAAGCGCAGGTTGACCTTGTCGATCAGTTCCTGGATCGCCTTCCTCGCCCCTTCGACCTGGCTCTTCTCGCCGGTGTTGACATCGGTGATGCCGTTTCGGAGGAGGCCGAAGGCGAGGCCTTCGCGCTGGTCGTCGAGCATCGCCACCTTGCCCGAGATTTCGCTCATCTGCCAGAAGCTGTCGTAGGGGTTGGCGAATTCGGTCGGGTCGTAGTCGGGGAGGAAGTCGTTGCGCCAGGCGATCCCGGTGGAGAAGACCGTGTAGGGGACGGTGTAGCGCGAGCCGACGTCGTACCAGGGGCTCTGCAGGGACTTCCAGACGTTCTTGCGCAGGTTCGGGATGTAGTTCAGGTTCAGCGGCTGGATCAACTTGCCCGCGACGAGCAGCGATATCTCCGGCTGGGTGGGGACGAAGACGTCGTAGCCAACGGCGCCCGCGGCGAGCTTGGCGACCGCTTCGTCGAGGGTCGAGAAGGTGCTCAGCTGGACCTCGACGCCGTATTTCTTTTCGAAGGACTTGAGGACAGCCTCGTTGACGTATTCGGCCCAGTTGTAGAGCTGGAGCGGGCCCGACTCGGGTTCGAGGTCCGACGGGATGCGCGGGTTGTCGGGGTAGATCGGGAGGCTGACCGGGTTGTCCGGGCGAGCGAGCGGCAGGCCGCCGGGGGCGAGGTGCGGGTTCTGGCCGCCGGGGACGGTGGTGTCAGAGCAGGCGGCGAGGGTCGGGGCGGCGGCGAGCGCCAGGGCGCCGAGCCCGGCGCGCTGCAGGAAGCGACGACGCGTCGTCGCCCCCCACAGCCCGGCGCCCGGGCTTTCCCTCGGGTGGTTCAGGGGGATGCCTGCCCCCCTGCCTTGGTGGGTAGCTCTGCATCCAGAAGTCTTTCGGCGCTGGCGAGGACGGTCTCGGTGAGGCGCGCGACCGAGACCTCGGGGTCGCCGAGCGCGGCCTGGACGGTCAGCCCGTCGATCAGCGCGGCGATCGCGAGGGCCGCCTGGGAGGGGTCGACCGGGGCACCGACCCGGGTCCCGAATTCACCGGCCGCGATGCCGTCGGCGACCACCGCCTCGATCACGGCGCGCCAGCGGGAGTCGAAGCGCTCGCGGGCGGCGCGCAGGTCGGCGTCGCGGAGCGCCCAGGTCCAGAGCTCCATCCAGAGGGCGAAGTCGTTGTCGGCGGCGGCGGTTTCGATCAGGGCGATCATCCGCTCGGCCGGCGTCTCCGCCTCGTCCAGCCGCTCCCCCAGCTCCTCGTAGAAGCGGTCGTCATCGGCGGTCAGCGCCTCGGCGAGCAGCTGCTCCTTCGAGTCGAACCAGTAGAGGACGGCGGGCGGGCTGACCCCGCTGCGCTCGGCCACATCGGCGATCCGCGTCGCGGCGACTCCGCGCTCGGCGATCACCTCGGCCGCGGCCGCGAGGATCTGCGGGCGGCGGATGTGATCGATGCTGGGACGAGGACTCAACTTCCCCTGCCTCCTGTGTTAGCCGGGGTTATCTGAACGCCGGTTCAAGTTACATCGCGGTCACGAACCGCGCAAGGTGTTGGCGAAGCTGGCGCCCGGAGGGACAAGGGACGCGGCCGTCTCGTCCACGGCCCGGGCAGGCTGTGGCCGTAGCCGAGACGGCCGGGAGTGCGGAGAGAGGTCACCAAGTTCCGGGGAACGTCACGGTTCCTCCCGGATCTGCGCGCCTCTCGCATGGATCCCATGACACCCCCAGGTTGATGGGCCGAAAACTCCAGATATAGAGGAGTTTTCGGCCCGTCAACCTGACGCGCGCACGGAGGGGTGACGAACGTGCGGAACCCTTGACCTTCTCGGCGGAATCCTCACGTCCCGGGCGTCTCGTGGCGGCCCCAGCCAGCCCGGGCCGCCCCGAGACGCCCCGGACGCACGTCGGACGGGCGGGGCGGCGGGCAGAACCCCC
>JAOPZF010000208.1 GCA_025964255.1 Solirubrobacterales bacterium
CGCCCCCGTCTGCCACGAATACGAAGCCGAGGACAACCCCTTCGGCGGACCCTTCTACGTGATGGACCGGGCCCCCGGCTCGGCGCCCAACGTCTGGCGCAAGCGCGACCGCGAAGCGCTGGAGGCCAACTGGGCGGCGGGCGGCTCGCTCGCCGAGGACCTGCTCGACTCGCTGGTCCGCATCCACGGCGTCCCCGCCGAGCCGGTCGCCGCAGTACTGCCGCGCCGCGACTTCGATGCCGCCGTCTCCCACTGGGAGGAGGTCCAGGGCTCGATGGCGCTGGTCCGCGACCCGGTGGTCGAGGACGCCTACGCCTGGCTGCGCGAGCGCCCACCCGACCCCATCGATCCCACCCTCGTCCACGGCGACTACCGGATCGGCAACTGCCTCAGCGAGGACGGCCGGGTCACCGCGATTCTCGACTGGGAGATCGCCTACCTCGGCGACCCGCGCTACGACCTCGGCTACATCTCGCTCGAGTACGAGGCCGGCCGCTTCACCCGTCCCGGCTCGCCGCTGCTCGGGTCGGTCGCCGATCGGGAGTGGTTCTTCGACCAGTACGAGGCGCGCTCCGGCCGCCCCGTCGACCGCGAGGTCGTCCGCACCTACGCCGTCCTCGCCGACCTGATGCTGACCGCGATCCTCACCACCGGCATCCGCATGTACGTCGACGGCCGCAGCACCGACATCCGCATGGTCTGGACCCGCTTCGCTCTGGCCGCCTTGCGCCAGGAGCTGACCGAGCTGATGCGCTACTAGCCCTTCGCTATTTCCCCCTCATATAAGGGGGAAATAGCGAAGGGCATGGGGCGTCAGGAGGGGATCGTCGCGGTGGCGCTGATCACGGTGGTGCCGTCCTGATTGACGCACTCCGCTTTGATCTCGTCGCCGTCTTGCTCGCGCAGCTCGGAGTGGATCGTGTCGCCGGGGCGGGTCGGGGCGCGGAAGGTGATGTTCACCACGGTCCCGGCGGGCGGCGCCGGCGCGTCCAGCCACTCGGTGAGCGAGCGGAAGAAGGTCTGCAGGGCGATCGGCCCGTGGGCGATCGTGCCGCCGAACTCCGACGCCGCGCCGGCCGCCTCGTCGACGTGGATCGGGTTGTAGTCGCCGGAGAGATCGGCATAGTCGTTGATCGTCTCCTGGGAGACGGCTTCCGACACCGAAGGGAACTCACCCGTGGGCATACCGCTCACTCCTGTCCCGGCCCGGTGGGCCACATGATCGTCTTCAGCCCGGTCAGCGCCCGCTCGCCGGCGGCATCGTCGATCGCGAACTGGACGACGACGTAGGGACGCTCGCGGCGCACGTACTTGTCGGCGATCGAGACCTCGATCCGGACCTCGTTGCCGGTCTCCAGCGGGGCGCCGAAGCGCAGCTCGTATTTAGCCAGGACGCCGCCGCTGGGGATGCCCCCGAGCGTGCGGCGGAGGGCCTTCAAGAAGAGGACCGGGAAGACCGCGGGCGGCGCGATCGCCGCCTCGCCCGAAGCGCCGATCGCGCCGATCAGCGAGCCCGCCAGCTCGGCGCCGACCGGCTCGTCGACGGTGCCCAGCACCTGTCCGACATCGAGCTCGTCGTAGGTGACGTTCGAGAGTGCGGGGGTCTCCTCGGGAGTCATCGCTGCAAGCTTGCATCGGCGCCCGGCGCGGGCCAACTGTCGAATGTGCCAGCACGTCCCGCCGGCCCGGTCGAGGATGATCCGACCACTGCCGGGTGGAGGCCGGCGAAACCGCAGACCCCGAGGAGCGAACGGATGGATTTCGAGCCGAGCGACCGCGCCAAGGATCTTTCCGGGCGCGTCCGTGCCTTCATGGATGAGCACATCTACCCGCAGGAACTGGAGATCGAAGCCGCGCTCGACCGCGAGGTGAACACGACCACCGCGTTCCCGGAGATCCTCGTCGAGATCCGCAAGCAGGCGAAGGCCGAGGGCCTCTGGAACCTCTTCCTCCCCGACGAGGAGGACGGCCCGGGCCTCTCCAACGTCGACTACGGGATCGTCAACGAAGAGATTGGCCGGGCGACGATCCCCGCCGCCTACGCCTTCAACTGCCAGCCGCCGGACTCGGGAAACATGGAGATCCTGGTCGAGCACGCCAACCCGGCGCAGCGCGAGCGCTGGCTCATGCCGCTGCTTGAGGGCGACATCCGCAGCTGCTTCTCGATGACCGAGCCGGAAACCTCGGGCAACGACCCGACCGGGCTCAAATGCCGCGCCGAGCGCGACGGCGACGATTGGGTGATCAACGGCCGCAAGTGGTGGACGACGAACGCGCTCGGCGCCTCGGTGGCGATCGTGATGGCGGTCACCGACCCCGACGCCGCGCCGCACAAGCGGGCGACGATGCTGCTGGTCCCGACCGACGCCCCCGGCTTCAACATGGTCCGCCCGCTCTCCAACATGGGCCACGTCGACGGTCCCGGTCACTGGGAAATCGCCTACGAAGACTGCCGCGTACCGGTCGCCGAGGCGACGCTGAACGAGGTCGGCAGCGGCTTCAAAGTCGCCCAGGACCGGCTCGGCCCGGGCCGCATCCACCACTGCATGCGGCTGATCGGCGTCGCCGAGCGGGCGCTCGAGATGATGTGCGAGCGGGCCCAGAGCCGCGAAATGTTCGGCACCCAGCTGTCGGACCGCCAGTTCATCCAGGACTTCATCGCCACCTCGCGGGCGGAGATCGACCAGGCCAAGCTGCTCACCCTGAACGCCGCCTGGAAGCTCGACCAGGTCGGCAACCGCGAGGCCCGTCGCGAGCTCTCGGTGACCAAGCTCGTCGTGCCGAAGACGGTGCTGACGATCGTCGACCGCGCGATCCAGGTGTTCGGCGGCGCCGGCGTCTCCGAGGACACGCCGCTCTCCTGGATGTACCGCTACAACCGCATGCTGCGGATCGGCGACGGCGGCGACGAGGTCCACAAGCAGGTGATCGCCCGGTTCGAGCTGAAGAAAGCCGCCGCCCGGACGGCCGACCAGACGCCGGTCGCGACCGGCTGAACCGAGGAGATGACGATGGATTACGAGACGCTCGAGCTGACCAGGCCCGCCGACGGGGTCGCGGTACTGACCCTGACCCGGCCGCGCCAACGCAACGCGATCACCTTCCAGATGTTCGACGAGATGCACGACCTGCTGGCGAAGGTGCGCGCCGACGCCGACATCCGCTGCCTGATCGTCACCGGCGAGGGCGAGGGGTTCTGCGCCGGGCTCGACCTCGACGACGCCGAAGAGCTGCCGCGGATGTCGGCGAACGAGATGATGCTCGGCCAGGAGCACTGGGCGGGCGCCTTCGAACGCTTCCACGACCTGCCGCAGGCGGTCATCGCCGCCGTCAACGGCGCCGCCGCGGGTGGCGGCCTCGGCCTGGCGCTCGCCGCTGACCTCCGCATCGCCTCCGAGAACGCCCGCTTCAACGCCGCCTTCGTCCGCATCGGCCTCTCGGCCGGCGACGTCGGCGTCTCCTGGTCGCTGCCCCGCGTGGTCGGCCTCGGCCGCGCCGCCGAGATCATGCTCACCGGGGACTTCATCGACGCCGTCGAGGCCGAGCGGATCGGGCTCGTCAACCGCGTCGTCCCCGCCGAGAAGCTGCTCGACGAGTCGATCGCCCTCGCCGGCCGGATCGCCTCCAACTCGCCCTTCGGGATCACGCTGACCAAGCGCGTCCTGATGGCCAACGTCGACGCCGGCAGCCTCCGCAACGCGGTCGAGGTCGAGAACCGCGGCCAGACCCTGGCCACCCGGGGCCAGGACTTCAAGGAGTCGCTCGAGGCCTTCCGCGAGAAGCGCACGCCGCAGTTCAGCGGCGCCTGACCCGGGACCGCACGTGGCCGCACCGCTGACCTTCGGGATCGAGTCGCAGGGCACCTCGGTGCGGGCGATGGGCGACCTCGCCGCCGCCGCCGAGCGGGCCGGGCTCGACGCCGCCTGGGCGCCGGAGCTCTACGACCGCTCGGCGACGATCTCGGTCGCCGAGATGGCGAACCGCACTGAGCGTTGCCGGGTCGGGACCGCGATCGCCTACGGCGTCGGCCGCAGCCCGCTCACCCTCGCCGCCGAGGCCCGCGACCTCGACGAGGTCTCCGGCGGCCGCTTCGTCCTCGGGATCGGCAACGGCACGCGGCGGATGATCTCCGACTGGCACGGCCAGGACCCGGAGGCGCCGGCGGTGCGGATCGAGGAGCTGGTGCCGCTGCTGCGGCGGATCTGGAACCTGCACGAGGAGCCGGTCGACCACGAGGGCCGCTTCTATCGGCTGCGGATCAAGCCGACCGGCGACGTCGCGCCGCCTGCCCGCGCGATCCCGATCTACACCGCCGGGGTCAACCCGCGGATGATCGAGAGCGCCGGCCGGGTCGCCGACGGCCTGCTCGGCCACGCGCTGTTCACCGCCGAGCACATCGCCGAGGTGGTGCGCCCGGCGATCGCCAAGGGCGCCGCCCACGCCGACCGCGACCCCGCCGACGTCGCGGTCGCCTCGCTGATGATCTCGGTGGTCGACGACGACGCCGACCGCGCTCGCGCCGAGGCCGCCGCCCAGATCGCCTTCTACTGCTCGGCGAAAACGTACGCGGCGCTGCTCGACTCGCACGGCTTCGGCGCCGCCGGCGCGGCGATCCGCGAGGCCTTCGCCGCCGGCGACTTCCCGGCGATGGTCGCCGCCGTCAACGACGACATGGTCGACCGCATGGCCCTGGCCGGGACCCCGGACGAAGTAAAAGCCGCCGCCGGTCGCTACGAGGGGATCCTCGACCACCTGATCCTCTACGCGCCGAGCTACGGCGTCAGCGCCGAGCGCGCGGTGGAGAACGCGAACGGGTTGGTCGCGGCTTTCGGGGAGCAGCGGTGAGCGCCCCGCGCCGTCGCCGGCTCGTCGCCCTCGAGGAATTCGGCGGGCCCGAGGTGATGCGCTGGATCGAGGCCGACGCGCCCGCGCCCGGCCCCGACGAGGTCGCCGTCGAGGTCGAGGCGATCGGCGTGAACTTCGGCGACACGATGGTCCGCCGCGGCGAGTACCGGCGCGACCAGCCGCTCGACTTCACCCCCGGCTTCGAGGCCGCGGGGCGGGTGGTGGAGGACCCCTCCGGCGAGCTCAAGGTCGGCCAGCGGGTGATCGTCTTCAACGACAACGGCCGCGGCTACGCCGACCTGCTCGTGGTGCCGCGGCGGCGCGTCTTCCCGGTCCCCGATGACATGGACCCGAACGTACTGGCGGCGGTCTTCATCCAGGGCACCACCGCCTGGTACTCGCTGCACCGCTTCGGCTACGTCGCGTCGGGCGAGTGGGTGCTGGTCCACGCCGGCGCCGGCGGGGTCGGCGGCGCGGCGATCCAGCTCGCGGTCGCCGCCGGGGCGCGGCCGATCGCCACCGCCTCGACCGAGGAGAAGCTCGACATCGCCCGCGGCCACGGCGCCGAGCACGCGATCCTCGCCGACCCGGAGACCCTGGCCGCGCAGGTGCGCGAGCTGACCGACGGCCACGGCGCCGACGTCGTCGTCGACGGGGTCAACGGCCCGCTGGTCGCGCCGAGCATGAAGGCGCTCGCCTTCCACGGCCGCTACGTCGTCGCCGGCGCCGCCAGCCAGACGGCGGGGCCGATCGACACGCGGGCGCTGATGCCGCGCAACCAGTCGATCGCGGGGTTCGTCACCGCGCGGATCATCGACCGCGACCCGGCCGAGCCGCGACGCGCCATCGACGCGGTGCTCGCCGCCTGGCGGGCGGGGGAACTGCGCCCGCAGCTGACCGTGCTGGGAGCGGCCGAGCTGGTCCGCGCCCACGAGATGCTCGAAGACCGCGCCCACACCGGCAAGATCGTGATCGACCTCGTCGCCGACCGACCCGAGGTGGAATGACGTGTTCAACTCCCTCCGCACCGACCAGTTGATCGCCGGCATCGGCGCCACCGCCCGCACCGCCGCGGGCGCCACCGGAGCGCCGGACGATTACGCCCGCGGCCAGCTGCTCTCCGCCTACAGCGTCAGCCGCCTGCTGGCCGCCGAAGTGAGCGGCGAAGCGGCGCTGCTGGCCTGGCTGCGCTCGGAACTTCTCGACGCGGTAGGCGGCAGACCGGTGGCGACGAAGATCGAAGCCGCCCCCGACGCGACCCGGATCGGCGGGATCCTCGTCGACCTACTGGCCGAACTGCGGGAGAGCGGGGAGGACCCCGAGCTGCGGACGCGGATCCACGCGATCCTGCGCGAGATGGCCGGGCGCGAGCTGGCGGTGCTGGCGACGCGTCCCGAAGGAAGCTCGAAGCGATGACCGACACCGCGATCGACCCGGCGAAGGCGGCGGCGGCGCTCGAGACCTTGCGCCGCGCGCATGCGGCGGGCTCCCGCGCGAAGGTCGTCGGCCTGACCCAGATGGAGGGCGGCTGGTCCCGCCACACCTACGCGATCGACGTCGACGACCCCGACCACGAGGGCCTCTCCCGCTACATCGGCCGCGTCCGTCCCGAGGACTCGGTGCTCGACACCGACCTCGGCCAGGAGTTCGAGATCTACAAGGTGCTGGAAGGCGAGCCGGTCCCCGCGCCGCGCGTCCACGGCTACGAGCCGAGCGCCGACACCCCGTTCGGCGGCCCCTACTTCCTGATGGAGCGCGTCGCCGGCGAGGGCCTGAACGTCTGGCGCCGCCCCGACCGCGAGCTGCTCGAGGCCGACTGGGCCGGCGGCCGCGGGATCGCCGAGGACTTCGTCGACGGGATGGCGGCGATCCACGCCGTCGACCCGAAGAAGCTCGAGGGCGTCGTCGTCGCCCGCGACTTCCGCGCCAATGTCGCCCGCTGGCGCGACATCTACGAGGACATCCGCCTCGTCCCCGACCCGGTGGTCGAGGAGGCCTACGCCTGGCTCCTCGACAACGAGCCCGAGCCGGTCGCGCCCCGCCTCGTCCACGGCGACTACCGGATCGGCAACTGCCTGGTCGACGGCGGCCGGATGACCGGGGTGCTCGACTGGGAGCTGGCCTCGATCGGCGACCCCCGCTTCGACCTCGGCTACATGGCGCTCCGCTACAGCGGCGGCCGCTTCATCAGCGGCGGCTCCGAGCTGACCGGGGCGGTAGCCGAGCGTGGCTGGCTCGAGCGTCGCTACGAGGCGGCGACCGGCGAACCGACCGACCGAGCGGTAGTCGACCTGTACGCCGCTCTCGGGGCCTTGATGCTGTTCTCGATAATGGGTACGGGACTGGCCCTCTACGACGCCGGCAAATCGACCGATATCCGCGCTGCATGGTCCCGTTTCGTGTTTCCGGGGCTGCGCGCCGACCTCGCCGAGCTGATGGGCTGGTAAGCACCTCCCGAAACGTGCCGAAAGTCTCAAACCGACCAACCGGTCGGGTCCTGTGCGCTACAGTTCCCCTGGCTGGGTTGCGAGAGCTTGGGACGCTTGGGACTGCCGGAGGAGGATGGGATGTTGAAGCGACTTTTGATCGTCGACGACCATGAGGTTGTGCGCGAAGGCCTTGCCTCGGCGCTCGCCGCGGACGAGCGGTTCGAGATCGTCGGCACCGCCGCGACCGGGAAAGAGGCGCTGCAGCGCGCGCGCCAGACGCTCCCCGACATCGCTCTCGTCGACCTGCGACTGCCGGACATGCGCGGCGAGGACCTGACCCGGGAGATTCGCACCCGCTTCCCCTCGACCGCGGTGATCATCCTCACCACCTATCTCGGTGAGGGAACCGTGCGGTCGGCGCTCGAGGCCGGCGCCTCGGGCTACGTGACCAAGGCCGCCGGGCTGCCCGAGCTGCGGGCCGCGATCGAGCGCGTGATCGAGGACGGCATCGGCGCCAACGGCACGACCGCGGCGCCGCAGATCGTCAAGCAGCTGCACGCGGTCGTCGCCTCACGGATGGACGACGCGATCCCGACTCCGCGCCAGGAAGCGGTGCTCGAGCTCGCCGCCCAGGGGATGACCAACGGCGAGATCGGTGAGCGGCTCTACATCTCCGAGTCGACCGTCCGCTTCCACGTGCAGAAGCTGAAGGAGAAGTTCTCGGCGCGGACGAAGACCGAATTGATCGCGAAAGCGATCCGCACCGGCTTCATCGCCCCGGCGCTCGAGGACGGCATCACCTCGGTCGAGCTGTGAGCCTGGCTTCATCCCCGGGTCCTTCGCGGACCCTCGACGAGCTTGCCGCCGCCGCCCAGCGGACGCTCGGCTGCGAGACCGCGGTGATCACCCTCGCCTCGAGCAGCCGCTCGGCCAGCGGTGAGCGCCTGATCGCGATCGCCGGGGTCGCCGGCTTCGACGGCCGCGACCTCGACGACCTGCGCCGCGGCCTCACCCACCTCGACGCCGCGCTCGACCTGCGCGGGCGCGACTGGGTCGGGATCCCCTTCCTCGCCGGCACGCGGCTCTCCGGCGCCGGGATCGTCCTCGGATACGGCTTCGCCTCGGTCCTGGCGGCGCCGATCAAGGCGGGCGACCAGCGGCTCGGCACGATCTACGCGTTCAAGCGCGAGCCGGGCCAGTTCCGCAACGAGGCGCTGGTGCCGACCGTCGCCCGCCAGGCCGCGATCGCCCTCGACCACGATCAGGCGCGCGAGCGCTCGCTCGACCCGAGCCGCAGCCACGGCTTCGCCGCGCTCGACGAGCTGGTCCTCGCGGCGCACAACTTCGCCGAGCTGGCGCGGGCGATCGAGGAGGCGGTGGCACCGCTCTTCGGCGCCGAGAAGACCGGGATCATGGTCTGGGACGAGGAGCGCGAAGTGCTGCAGATGGTCGGTGGGTCGTTCGGCGTCAGCCGCGAGGTCGCGCTCTCCTGTCAGGTCAAGGTGCTCGACCCGACCTCGAACTGGGCCCGCGTCTTCAGTACCGGCCGCGGCGACTTCTCCAACGCCGCCACCAAGGATCCCGGGATCGACCAGGAATACGTGCGCGCCTTCGGGATCGAGAAGCTGATGACGACGCCGCTGCACCTGGCCGGGCGGCCGATCGGGGTGCTCCACGTCGCCAACCCCGCCGAGGACTTCACCGTGGCCGACGTCGAGCGGGCGGCCTTGCTGACGCCCCGGGTCGCCGCGGCCCTGGAGCTGGCGCGGACGCTGTTCAAGCTGCGCCGCCAGGGCAAGCTGGAGGAGATCCTCTCCTCGGTCGCCGTCGCCGTCGCCTCGGGCGAGAGCGTGATGGACTTCCTCCGGCCCGCGATCGGCGACGTCGGCCAGGCGGTCGAGGCGAGCTTCGTGGCGATGGTCCCCGACGGCGGCGAACCGGCGATCTGGCGCCACGGCCACAGCCCGCTCGAGCAGGTCGTCCTCGACGAGGTGAGCCGCCGACCGGGGATGCGGGCCTACGTGGTCGGCCCCGAAAAAGCCGGCGACCCTGGCTGGGCGGTCTTCTACGCGCCGGTCCACCTCAGCGGCCACCGGGTCGGCACCCTGGCGGCGATGCGCACCCGCGCCGAGCCGTTCGCCCGCGAGGAGCGCCAGGCCCTGGTGCGCCTGGCCGGGCTCGCCTCGCTCAGCTTCGCCACCGAGCGCTACAAGCAGCAGCGGGCCGAGCTGGCCCGCCTGCAGGAACGGCAGCGGATCGCCGACGACCTGCACGACGACGTCGCCCAGATCCTCTTCGCCGCCCAGTTGAACCTCGATGCGATCCTCGAGCGCAAACCTGCCACCGGCGAGGACGCGGCGGGGATCGAACGTGCGCTCGGCCTGCTCGTCCGCGCCGACACCACGATCCGCAAGGTCATCCACCAGCTCTCCTCCTCGGCCTCGCCGGAGTTCGACCAGCGCCTCGCGGCGGCGGTCGCCCGGATCGAGGGGGAGTTCTCGGTCGCGATCCACCTGCAGCTCGCCTCCGCCGCGGTCGACGCCGCCAACCGGCTGCGCCGGCCCCCCGCTGACGCGCTGATCAAGGCCGCCCGCGAGGCGCTGGTCAACGCCGCCAAGCACGCCGGCCCCTGTCGGATCAGGGTCCAGCTGGCCGTCACAGACCGTCAACGCCTGCTGCTCAGCGTCATCGACGACGGCGTCGGCGGCGCCCGCGACCGCGCCGAGGCGGGGCACGGCCTCGCGACGATCCGGCGCACGCTCGACGAGCACGGCGGCTGCCTGCGGGTCGGCCAGTCGGCGGGGGGCGGAACCAAGGTGACCGCCTCGATCCCGATCGAAGATCGCGATCCGACTGGCGATTCGGCCAGTTCCTCCGCCCAGAGCGGCGCTGTTAGTTTCGCCTGAGCCCTCTCCGTGAAGAGCACTTCTCGGTGGGGTCGAGAGGGGAGCAATGCAGGTTTTCGAGGGGCAGAGTCTTCAGCCGGCGCCGCGTGCGGCGCGCTGGGACACGCTCGGCCTCCCATATCTCGCCGAGCGAGGCGGGCTCGAGCTCGAGCGGCCGGCGGTCGTCTTCGAGGGGCGGACCCGAACCTTCGGTGAGCTGCGCGACCGCGCCCGGCGGGTCGGCGACGGCCTGATCGGGATCGGGATCGAGCCGGGCGACCGGGTCGCCTTCCTCAGCACCAACTGCCTCGAGTACTTCGAGATCGAGCTCGGGATCTCCCGCGCCCGCGGCGTGATGGTGCCGCTCAACTGGCGCCTGCGGGCGGGCGAGCTGGCGACCCTCCTGCGCCGCGCGGGCGCCGCCACGATCCTGGTCGAGGACCGCTTCCTCGCCACCGTCAACGAGCTCCGCCGCACCGGCGAGGTGCCCGACCTGCGGACGGTCATCTCGATGGGGAAGAAGTCGGGCGACCTCGGCTACGAGGAGCTCTGCCGCTCCTCCGGGCAACAGGTCCAGGTGCCGCCCGCGCATCTCGACGACCCCCACGAGATCATCTTCACCTCGGGCACCACCGGCGACCCGAAGGGCGTCGTCTGGTCCGACGGCACCGTGATCTGGAACTCGATCCAGCAGGTGATGGACTTCCAGCTCGGGCCGCGGCACTCCAACTACGCGATCATCGACCTCTATTACATCGGTGGCCGCCACGACTTCAGCTGGCCGATCCTGCACCAGGGCGGCACCGTCCACGTCAAGCCGTCGAGCAACTTCGACGCGGCGGAGGTGGTCCGCTACATCGCCGAGCAGCAGATCACCCACGTGCTCTGGGTGCCGACGATGCTGCACGAGATCCTCGCGCTGCCGGGCCTGATCGACTACGACCTCCGGCACCTGGAGATGATCATGTGCGGCGGCCAGCCGCTCTCGGCGGCGGTCACCAAGCGGGCCCACGCGGCCTTCCCGGACATCGACTTCATCCAGGTCTACGGCCTCACCGAGGCGGGCGGATCGATCACTTTCGTGCCGCCGGAATTCAGCCGCGCCAAACCGGGCTCGGCCGGGCGGCCGTCCCAGCACACCGAGATCAAGGTGGTCGACGACGACCGCGTCGAGGTGCCCGTCGGCGTCGACGGCGAGATCCTCGTGCGGGCGCCCTCGGTGACCCCGGGCTACTGGGCCGACCCGGTGCTGACCGACGAGATGATCGTCGACGGCTTCATCGCGACCGGCGACATGGGCCACTTCGACGAGGACGGCTTCCTCTACGTCTCCGGTCGCAAGGACGACATGATCATCAGCGGCGGCATGAACATCTTCCCGGCCGAGATCGAGGACGTCCTTCGCACCCGCGACGGGGTCGAGGACGCCGCGGTGATCGGTCTGCCCGACCGCAAATGGGGCGAAGTCGTCTGCGCGGTGGTGCAGCCGGTGCCGGGGGCCGAGCTCGACGTCGACGAGCTGATCGAGCACTGCTACGGGCGCCTGGCGGGCTTCAAGAAACCGAGCTCGGTCCACCTGGTCGAGTCGATCCCGCGGACCGCGGGCGGCAAGCCGCGGAAGTTCCTCCTCCGCGAGCTGCTCGCCGAAGGCTCGTCGACGGGCCTCTCGGTCTCCTGATCCGGGGACTGTCGCATCGAATAGTTGCGCCGCCCCCTTCGCACCGGCAGGCTGGGCCGCGGGTAGGAATTCGGCCGGAGGAGAAGAGATGAGCGTCACCAGTAATGGCAGCAAGTCCGATGCGTTCGTAGGCGTGGACGTTGGCGGGACCCACACCGATGTTTCGGTGGTGATCGGTAGTCAGGTCGAGCGCGGTAAGGCGCTGACGACCTACGACGACTTCAGTCGAGGCGTGCTCGAGGCGGTCGAGGTGGCCGCCGAGCGCTTCGACCTCTCGGTCGAGCAGCTCCTCGACCAGACCCGTCTCTTCATCAACGGCACCACCGTTGTCACCAACACGATCACCCAGCTGCGCGGCTCCCGCGTCGGCGTGCTGATCACCTCGGGCTTCAAGGACGCCTTCCGCTTCGCCGGCGGGCCCCGTACGACCGAGATCGACGACCACCTGCAGGTCAACGTCCCCGACCTGATGGACCGCCGCGCGATCGCCGAGATCGACGAGCGGGTCGACTGGTCGGGCAGCGTGCTCGTCCCGGTCGACCTCGACGCGGTCAAGGCCGCGGCCAAGCATCTGGTCGAGGACGTCGGCATCGACGCGCTGGCGATCTGCTTCCTCTGGAGTCACGCCAACGGCGAGAATGAGGAGGCGGCGGCGAAAGCGGTCCAAGACCTGTACCCGGACCTCTTCATCACCCAGTCCCACGGCGTCTTCCCGGTTGCCGGGGAGACCCGCCGCTGGACCACCGCGGTGCTGAACTCCTTCGTCCAGGACAAAGCCGACGTCTACCTGACCTCGCTCAACTCGAAGCTGCGCGACTCCGGCCTCGGCGGCGGGCTCGCCTTCTTCCAGGGCCTCGGCGGCGGCATCAGCCTCGACAAAGCCCGCCAGTACCCGCTCGGGCTGCTCGGCTCGGGCCCGGCCGGCGGCGCGATCGGCGCCAACGAGCTGGCCAAGCGGATGGGCTTCAAGAAGGTCCTGCTCGGCGACATGGGCGGGACCAGCTTCGACACCGGGATCATCTCCGAAAACGAGATCCACATCGACAAGAACCTCGACCTGGGCCCGTTCCAGACCGGGGTCAACATCGTCGACGTGATCTCGGTCGGCGCCGGCGGTGGCTCGATCGGCTGGGTCTCCGAGCGCGGCGTGCCGCAGGTCGGCCCGCAGAGCGCCGGCTCGACCCCGGGGCCGGCGGCGCTGGGACGCGGTGGCACCGAACCGACCGTCACCGACGCGATGGTGACGATGGGCTTCATCGACCCCGACCGCTACCTGAACGGTCGCGTCCAGCTCAAACCGGAGCTGTCGGCGAAAGCTCTCGACGACGCCTTCGGCGAGCGCTTCGGCTGGACCACCGACGAGGCGGCGGCCGCGGTCCACGACCTGGTCATCGTCAACATGGCGAACGCGGTGCGGGAGGTGAGCGTCGGTAAGGGCTACGACCCGCGCGACTTCCTCTTCCTCTCCTACGGCGGCACCCTGCCGCTGTTCTCCTCGCAGATCGCCGAGCGGCTGGGGATCTCGACCATCGTCATCCCGCGCAACAGCTCGGTCTTCTGCGCGCTCGGGCTGCTCAGCTCGGACTTCGTCCTGCGCACCGACCAGGGCGTCGGCTGGGACCTGTCGAAGCCCGACGGGGTCGCCCGGGTCAACGAGATCGCCGACCAGATGGTCGCCACGGGACGCCAGGAAATGCTCGACGAGGGCTTCCCGGAGGACCAGATCGAGATCCAGCGCACCGCCGACATCCGCTTCCAGGGCCAAGAGTACGAGCTCACGCTGCCGATGCCGGCCCGCCCGCTCACCGAAGAGGACGCGGAGAAGATCTTCGACGAGTACCACGCTCTCTACGAGCGGACCTACGGTGAGGGCACGGCGTGGAAAGGCGTCCCCGCCTCGATGATCAACTACAGCGTCACCGTGGTCGGTCGGCAGCCGCGTCCCGACATGGACAAGACGCCGTCGGCGCCGGCCAAGCCGGAGGAGATCGAGCGCGAGCGGCGCACCGTCTTCCTCCCGGCCGAGCGCCGGCACGAGGAGATCCCGGTCTACGACGACGCGCTCTTCACTTCTGGTACCTCGATCGAGGGCCCGGCCATCATCGACGCCGCCGACACGACGATCTACGTGCCGCCGGGGACGAAGGCCGAGCGCGACGAGTACATGAACTACGTCCTGACCCGTTAGCGGAGAGGAGAGACCGTCATGAGCACCACGCACGATTACGACGTCATCGCGGCAGAGGTACACCGCAAGGCGATGCAGAACATCACCGACGAGATGGCGATCACCCTGGTCCGCACCTCAGGGTCACCGATCGTCACCGAGTCGAAGGACTTCTCGACCTGCTTGATGAACACCGTGCCCGAGCACCTCGGGTTCTCCTCCTACGTGCTGTTCCACGTCGGCTCTTCGCTGATCGGCACGCAGGTGATCGCCAAAGAAGCGAGCGTCGCCACCGACCTCAAGCCCGGTGACGGCTGGATCGTCAACGACCCGCACTCGGCCGGCGCGATGCACCAGGGCGACGTCTCGGTGATCATGCCGACCTTCTACAAGGACGAGCACATCGGCTGGAGCTTCGCCAACATGCACGTCCTCGACGTCGGCGGCGTCGGCATCTCCGGCTACGCGCCGGGCGCCCACGACGTCTGGCAGGAGGGGATGCTCTTCCCGCCGGTGCGGATCATCCGCGAGGGCACGATCGACACCGAGTGGGAGAAGTACATCGCCGCCAACGTGCGCGCCCCGGGACCGGTGCTGAACGACATCCGCTCGATGATCGCCTCCAACAACACGGCGCAGAAAAAGCTCAACAAGGTCATCGACGAATTCGGCATCAACTCGCACCGTGAGTACTGCGAGATCAACATGGACCTCTCCGAGCAGGTGCTCCGCGAACGGATCGAGAAAATCCCGGACGGCACCTACGAAGCGGTCGACTGGAACGAGTTCGACGGCCACGACGGCCCCGACCAGCTGCTCGAACTGCGGCTGAAGCTCGAAGTCGACGGCTCCGACCTGCGCTACCACTACTCGGGCGTGCCGCAGATCGACGCCTTCGTCAACTCGACGATGGGCCCGATGTTCGGCCAGGCGATGACGGGCCTGATGACGGTCCTGGTCTACGGCGACCTGCCGGTCAACGGTGGCCTCTGGCGGCCGATCGACGTCGAGATCGGCGAGCCCGGGACGATCGTCAACGCGGTCCCGCCGGCGCCGGTCTCCAACGCCCACTCCGAGGTCGGGATGCGCGCCTGCAAGCTCTCCAAGGACGTGCTCTGTCAGGCGCTGGCGCTGAGCGACGACCCGGTCCTCCGCGGCCGCATCGCCGGCCAGCACCAGGACGGCTTCCCCGGCAACGCCCTGTTCGGCAACAACCAGCACGGCGGCGTCTCGGTGGTCTTCTACCCCGACAACGCGATCGGGGCGGGCGGCGGCGCGCAGACGATCATGGACGGGCTCGACGCCTACGGGCTGACCTGCACGACCGGTGGCGGCATCCCCGACATCGAGAACCACGAGGGCGCCGACCCGGTGCTGTTCCTCTGGCGCCGGCTGATCCCGAACTCGGGCGGCCCCGGCCAGATGCGCGGCGGCCAGGCGCTCGACCAGGCCTACGCCGTCCACTACAGCGACGTGATGGCCGGGCCGGGCTTCAACGCCTGCGCCCAGGTGCCCCCGCACGGGGTCGGTGGTGGATACCCGGCGAACGCCGGGATCTTCTACCCGGTCCGCAACGGCAACATCCAGGAGCTGCTCGACAAAGGCCTGCTGCCGACCTACGACCGCTTCGAGGGCGAGCGTGAAGACGTGCGCTCGAAGATCGGCCACATCAAACTCGACCACGACACCGTCTTCGTCGCCCTCAGTGGCGGCGGCGCCGGGCTCGGCGATCCGATCCTGCGCGACCCCGAGGCGGTCGCCCGTGACGTCGCCTTCGAGTACACGACCCGCGATCACGCCTCGAGTGTCTACGGGGTCATCGTCACCGACGACGACCAGGTCGACGAGGCGGCGACCACGGCCAAGCGCGAGGAGATTCGCGCCGCGCGGATCGGTGGCACGCCGACGGCCGAGCTGAAGGAACCGGTGAACATCGGTGTCTCGCTGACGCTCGACGACGGCAAGTGGTCCTGCGGCTCCTGCTCTGAGGAGCTCGCCTCGGGCGACGGCAACTGGCGTGACGGGGCGACGTTGAAGGAAGCCCCGATTGCCGATCGCTATGCCGAGATGGGGATGCAGGTACGCGACCGGGTCGAGGCACCGCGGGTGATGATGCGCGAGCACTTCTGCCCGAGCTGTGCGATGAGCCTCGGCGTCGACGTCGTCACCGACGGCCTCGAGACGCTGAAGGCACCTGCGGTGAAGCAGGCTGCCGCAACGGCTTCCTAGAGCCCCCAAGGCTCCAGACTGCGGGTTACTCCTCCCGCCACGACGCCCGCGCCCCAGGCGCGGGCGTCGCCGTGTGCGGGGGTGACCGATCGGCGCGCTGGTGCCGATTGCGACGTCTAGCAGATCAGCTAGTAGGCGCGCCGCGGAGCCACTGAGAACCTGACGCCGGGTGGTCGAGGAGACCCCCTGACGATTGCGAACGCCGAACGAGGATGGGAACCCGTGGCTGACGATTTGACCGGGAGTGCTGCACCAGGAGAGGTTGCTGCCCCGCCGCCCGTGAGGCCGGCGAAAGGCGCGACGGCAAAACGTCGAAACCTCTCGCTAGGAAACATCGCTGGCAAATACGGATTGTTGATCTTCTTCGGCGCCGTGCTGATCGGCTTCAGCCTGGCGCGTCCGAACACCTTCCCGACCGGGGAAAACGCGGAATCGATCCTCACCCTGGCGGCGCCGTCGCTGATCATGGCCGTCGGCCTCACCGTTGTGTTGGTGATGCAGGACTTCGACCTGTCGTTCGGGGCGATGATCGGGCTCGCCGGCGGGGCGGTGACGACGTTCATAGTCACCGACCACATGGGCTTCGCCCTGGCGATCATCCTGGTGATCCTGATGGGCGCCGCCGCCGGCCTCCTGAACGGCTTCATGGTGTCTTACCTCGGCGGCAACTCCTTCATCATCACCTTGGCGATGGGCACGGTCCTGACCGGCGTCGAGTTCGCCCTCACCAAGCAGGCGACGATCTATTCGGGCTTCCCGCCGACCTTCCTGAAGATCGCCCAAGGGACGTTCCTCGGTCTCAACAACCAGATCTGGATCGCCTTCGTCATCGCCGTGCTGATGTGGGCGTTACTCGACCGAACCGAGCTCGGTAGATACATGTACGCGATCGGCGGCAACCAGGAGGCCGCTCGCCTCTCCGGCATCCGGGTCAAGGCCTTCCGGGTGATCGGCTTCATCCTCGTCGGCGTCGCGGCCGCGGTGGTCGGCATCCTGCTGATCTCGCTGTCCTCGTCCTACTCGCCGAACGGCGGCGCCTCTTACCTGCTGCCCGCCTTCGCCGCCGTCTTCCTCGGCGCCGCGGTGTTCCGGCCGGGGGAGTTCAACGTCCCCGGCACGGTGGTCGGCGTCCTCTTCCTCGGCGTCATCCAGACCGGCCTCGTGATGCTGAACTTCGAAACGTACGTGATCAACCTGGTCCAGGGCGGGATCCTCATCGCCGCCGTCCTGATCAGCCGACTCGGCGCCGCGAAAGCCTGATGACCGGCCCCGAGAAAGGCCTCCGGATCGAGGCGCGCGGCCTGGTCAAGCGCTATCCCGGCGTGCTGGCGCTGGACCACGCCGACCTCACCGTCGAGGCCGGCAGCATCCACGGCCTGCTCGGCAAGAACGGCGCGGGCAAGAGCACGATCATCAAGGTGCTGGCCGGCGTGATCGCGCCCGACGAGGGTGAGATCACGGTCGACGGCGAGGTGACCCAGATCCACAGCCCGCACGCGGCGGGGGAGCTCGGCTTCGCCTTCGCCCACCAGGAGCTGACCGATGTCCCCAACCTGACGGTCGCCGAGAACGTCCTGCTCGGCCTCGGCTACCCGACCGCCGGCGGCGCCTTCGTCCGCAACCGTGAGATGCGTCGCCGCGCCGCCGTCGCGCTCGACCGGCTCGAGGCGGGGATCGACCCGGGCGCGCCGCTGACCAGCCTCAGCATCGCCGAGCGCCGGCTCGTCGTGATCGCCCGCGGCCTCGCCGCCGACGCCCGCTTCTTCGTCCTCGACGAGCCGACCGCCTCGCTGACCGACTCCGAGATCGAGCACCTCGACCGGGTGCTGAAGACCCTCCGCGACGAAGGCGTCGCGATCCTCTACGTCTCCCACCGCCTCGACGAGATCTTCACGATGACCGACACCGTCACGGTGATGCTCGATGGCGCCGCGGTCCACCACGGCAAGACCGCCGACATCGACAAGGCGAAACTGATCGAGCTGATCACCGGCTCCGTGATCGCGGTCGAGAAACGGGTCCCGCACCAGACCCCGCCCGCCGCGCCGACCCTGCTCGAGGCGCGCGGCGTGACCGTGCCGGGGAAGGTCGAGAACGTCAGCTTCGAGCTGAAGGAGGGCGAGATGCTCGGCCTCGCCGGCCTCGTCGGGGCGGGCCGCACCGAGCTGATGCGGGCGATCTTCGGCGCCGACCGCGCCGCCTCCGGCGAGATCCTGATGAAAGGGAAGGCGGTACGGATCCGCTCGCCGCGCGATGGCCTCGGGGCCGGGATCGTGCTGCTCCCCGAGGACCGCAAGAACCAGGGCGGAATCCTCGACTTCTCGGTCCGCAAGAACATGACGCTGCCCTCGCTGTCGAAGTTCCGCCGCGGCGGGGCACCGGTCCCGAGCCAGAGGCGCGAGCGCAAAGCCGCCCGCGACCTGGTCGAGCGGCTGCACATCAAGGTTTCCGACGTCGAGTACCCCACCCGGTTCCTCTCCGGAGGCAACCAGCAGAAGGTGGTCCTGGCGAAGTGGCTCGACAGCGGCGCCGATGTCTTCATCTTCGACGAGCCGACCCAGGGAATCGACGTCGAAGGGAAGGAGGAGGTCTACCAGTTGATGACCGCCCTGGCCGATGAAGGCAAGGGTGTCATCTTCGTCTCCTCTGAGTTCAACGAGTTGATCGGGACCTGCAGTCGGATCCTGGTCATGCGCGAAGGCGAACTCGTAGGTCAGTTCGACGGTGTCGACATCTCCGAAGAGGAGTTGGTCGGCGCTTGTTACAGCCACGAGGCAGAGCCGCTCGCGGCGAGCTGACCTCGTTTCACACGTCCACCGTTCGTAGTTTCAGAGATACAGAGGAGAGAAGGACACGATGAGATCACTCGGACAGCAGCGCCTACGGCTCTTGGGGTTGGCCGTGCTGGCGTTGGCCGCGATATTGCTCGTGGCGGGTTGCGGGGGCGGCAGCAGCAGCTCCAGTTCCACCGCCACCGAAGCGACCGAAGAACCGGCCGAAAACAGCGAAGAAACCGGCGCTGAAGGCGGCGAAGAAGAAGGCGGCGAAACCAGTAATGCCGCTCTCGAAGGCGCCAATTACCTGAGCGAAGGTGAATCCGGCGGCGGGATCCGTCCGCAGGGCGGGGCCGAACAGAAAAAAGCCGAAGAAGCGGGCACCAAAGCAGGCGAAGAAGCCAAACCGGCCAAACTGCCTGAAGCCCACATCGGCATCATCAACTTCCTCAACGGCATCGAATCGTCGGATCGCCTCGCCGACTCGACGACGTTCGCGGCCGCCCAGCTCGGCTGGACGACGACCGTCTGCGACGGCAAAGGCACCCCGTCGGCATTCGTGGCCTGCGGCAACTCGCTGCTCGCCGAAGGCGTCAACGCGATCGTCGCGGTGGCGATCGAATCCGGCCAGATCACCCCGGTGATCGAGAAGGCCAAAGCGAAAGGCATTCCGGTCATCCAGGTCGGTGGCGGCGGTGTCCCGCTCGGGACGTTCAACGGCAACTACGGCCCGAACGAGGCCAAAGCCGGCGAAATCCTGACCGAAGCGCTGTTCGAAAAGCTCGACGGGCTGGAAGAAGAACCGGTGGAAATCAACATCCACAACTTCCCCGCCAAATGGGGCTCGGTACGGACCGAACAGCTGGAAAAGGCGCTTGAAGGGCAGAGCAAGATCAAGGTCAACCAGGAGGTCGTCACCGACGCCGCCAACCTGGTTCCGTACACGCGCAGCACCGTCACGACCCAGATCACCCAGAACCCGAACGTGAAAGCGTATTGGTTCACCTTCGACACGACCGGCCAGGTCGGCGGTCAGACCATCCAGTCGAAATACCCGGGTAAGGAATTCCCCGAAAAGCCGCTCGTCGTCACCTTCCACGGTGACCTGGCAACGCTGCAGTTGATCGAATCCGGTGCGATCGACATGGAGTCCGACGTCAACTACGACGCCGCGGTCTGGGAGGGTATCGACGGGATCGCTCAGGAACTCGCCCGCGAAGAACCGATGAGCACCGAAAACCAACCGAAATACCCGGTCATCGGTGACCCGTTCACCTACCAGATCGTGGACAAAGAAAACCTCCCCGAAGCAGGCCAACTGGTGATGCCGAAATGGGACGTGCCGTCCTACTTCATCGCCAAGTGGAAAGCCGAATACGGGGCCTAGTAAATGGATGAACTCGACCGTACGCTGGTCGAGCGCTCCTGTGAGCGACTGATCATGGAGTACTGCCGCCTCGTCGATTTCGGCGAGGCGGCAGCAGTCGCCGATCTGTTCACCGAGGACGCGCAATGGCGAGGGACCGACCTGCTGCTCGACGGTAGGGAGGAGATCCGCGCATGGTTCGTGAAGCGCGAGGGGATCGCCCGACGGGTGTCCCGCCACGTCTTCACCAACGTGATGGTCGACGCCGTCTCGCCGAGCGAGGCGACCTCGATCAGTTACATGATCAACTTCCGCCACGACCGCGAGGAGGGCGACGACTCGCTCCCGGTGGTCATGGAAGAGCCGAAATGGCTCGGTGACGTGCGGGACACCTTCCGCCGCACCGAGGCCGGCTGGCGCTTCTCCTCGCGGACGGTAGAACCGGCCTTCATGCGTCGGCGCAAGCAGCGATGACGGACGCTCTCGCCGCTGCGACGACGATGACCGAGGCGCTCGACGCCGCGGTCGCCCGCGACGCCGACCACCCACTGCTGCGTACCGCCGGCCACGACACCACGGTCGGTGAGATCGACGCCGGCAGCCGCGGCGTCGCCGGCGCCCTGCGCGCCTGGGGCATCGAGACCGGCGACCGCTGCGCCGTGATGATGGGCAACGTCCCGGAGTTCGTCGCGTGCTGGTTCGGGATCCTCCGCTCCGGCGCGATCGAGGTCCCGGTCCACTCCGCGCACCGCGGCCCGCTGCTCGAACACATCCTCGCCGAGTCCGGCGCCCGGATCCTCTTCTGCGACGCCGAGTTCGTGCCTCGCCTGGTCGGCCTCGAGCTGCCCGGGCTGGAGCGGATCGTCGTCCGCGGCGAGGTCGAGGGCGAGTCCCCGGACATCCCCACTGTCTCGCTCGAGGAGGTGCTGGCCTCGCCGCCCGCCCCCGAGCTGCCGCGGCTCGAAATCGCCGACACCGCCTGCATCCTCTACACGTCGGGCACGACCGGCCGCTCGAAGGGTGTGGTGCTGCCGCACGGCGCCAACCTGAAGCTGGCGCGGGCCAACATCGCGCTGATGGAGTACACGTCCGACGACGTCCTCTACACCGCCTTCCCGCTCTTCCACGTGAACGCCAAGTTCACCTCGGTCACCTCGGCGATGCTGGCCGGGGCGCGGTTGGTACTCGACGACCGCTTCAGCGCCTCGACCTTCTGGCCGAAGATGGCCGCCGAGGGGGTCACCTCGTTCAACTACATGGGCGGCCTTCTGGCGATGCTGGAGAAGCAGCCCGAGAAGGAGACCGACCGCGGCCACGGTGTGATCCGCGCCTACGGCGGCGCCTGCCCGCCGCCGCTCTGGGAGCCGTTCGAAGAGCGCTTCGGGGTGCGGCTGCACGAGCACTACGGGATGACCGAGACCGGGATCACGATCCAGAACACGCGCACCGTGCGCCGAGTCGGTTCGATCGGCCTGGCGGCGCCGCACTACACGGTGCGCCTCGCCGACGAGCACGACGTCGAGGTGCCCGTAGGTGAGGTCGGCGAAATCCAGGTGCGGCCGAACGAGCCCGAGGTGATGATCCACGAATACTGGCACCGGCCCGACGCTACCTCGGAGGGCTTCCGCAACTTCTGGTTCCACACCGGCGACCGCGCCACCCGCGACGCCGACGGCTTCTTCTACTACCACGACCGGCTCACCGATTCGATCCGCCGGCGCGGTGAGAACGTCTCCTCGTTCGAGCTCGAGGCGGTCGTCTCCGGCCACCCCGAAGTCCTCGAGTGCGCCGCCTACGGCGTCCCCTCCGAACTGGGCGAGGACGAAGTGATGGTCGCCGTCGTCTCCGAGGGAGACCTCGACATCCAGGCCCTCATCACTTACTGCGAGGACCGCGTCGCCCGCTTCGCCGTCCCCCGCTACGTCCGCATCATGAAAGAGCTCCCCAAAACCTCCAGCCAGCGGATCCAAAAGTTCCGCCTCCGCGAAGACGGCATCACCCCCGACACCTGGGACAGACTCGCGTCCTAGCCGCTCCGCCCGTCCGAGTTGCGTCCCGGGCGTCTCGTGGCGGCCCGGGCAGGCTGCCCGCCTGCCACGAGACGCCCGGGACGTGACGGAGTTTCAGGGAAGTCCACAGGTTCGGCACGTTCGTGACGGTTCCGTACGCCCCCCAGGTTGACGGGCCGAAAACCCAAGACTGGGTGGAGTTTTCAGCCCATCAACCTGGGGGTGTCATGGGATACCGGCAGAAGGCGCTTGGTTTGCGACGGAACCCGCGCCTTCGTGACGAACCCTTGACCTCTCCCGCACTCCCGGCCGTCTCGGCCACGGCCACAGCCTGCCGGGCCGTGGACGAGACGGCCCGTCCCTTTCAGTTTCGGGTGCCGGCCCGATCCGCCCTATCCCGCGAAGGGCGGGGAGGGGACGCCGGGGACGCCGACGTCGAGGGCGAAGAGGGCGCCGGCCAGGGGGTTGTCGTCGGCGTAGCGGGGTTCGGAGCGCAGGTGGGCGGTGGTGACGTAGAGCGTTCTCAGGTCGGGGTCGCCGAAGCCGGGGCAGGTCGGGTTGGCGACCGGGAGGCGTACCTCGGCCGAGATGCGGCCGTCGGGCTCGTAGCGGCGGACCATTCCGCCTTTGACCAGCGCGACCCAGACGCCGCCCTCGGCGTCGACCGCGAGGCCGTCGGGGAGGCCGTCGTCGGGGTGGATCTCGGCGACGGTGCGGCGGGCGCCGACATCGCCGCTCGCCGGATCGAACTCGTAGGCGTCGAGTCGCTGCAGCGGCGAGTCGATGAAGTAGAGCGTCGTGCCGTCGGGGCTCCAGCCGATCCCGTTGGCGAGCTCGGTGTCGGCGATCGCGACGGTGGCGCGGAGGTCGGCGTCGATCCGGTGGAGGGCGCCGCTGCTGCCACCGGAGTCGCCGTTCGTCTTGGTGCCGCAGAAGAAGCGCCCGGCCGGATCGACGCGGCAGTCGTTGAACCGGTTGTGGGGACGGTCGGGCTCGACCGCGACGAGCGTCTCCGCGCCGCCGCCGTCGAGGTCGGTGGCGACCAGGGCGCGGCCGGTGGCGAGGACGAGGCCGCCGCGGGCACGCGGGGCGAGCGCGCCCAGTTCGGCGCCGTGCTCGAAGCGCCGCGGCACGCCGCCTCCGGTCGGGTCGAGGCTGTAGACGGCTCCGGCGAAGACGTCGACCCAATGCAAAAGGCCCGCGGCCTCGTCCCAGATCGGCGTCTCGCCGAGCTCATTGGCGCAGTCGACGACGACGGCCTCGCCTGAGGCGGCGTGGGGGCGCCTCGCGGTGTCCTCGGTCGCTCGCCTCGGGTCACGCACTGGTGTGCGCTCCCCTCGGCTCGCTTCCCTGCGTCCTTGCGAGGCTGGCCCACGCCGCCTCAGGCCGCCGGGCCCGTCAGCGGAGGGCATCGTCGGGACTGCCACCGCCATCCCCGCCGGCCCGGGCCTCGCGAGCGCGCGCCGCGTCGAAGTCCGGCCGGCGGCGCTCGGCGAAGGCGTCGAGGCCCTCCTGGCTAGAGGCCGAGACCCGCATCGAGGCCCACTCGGCGCGCTCGCGCGCCAGGCCCTCCTCGATCGGAAGTTCCGAGGCGGCGACGGCGAGGCGCTTGGTCGCGGCGATCGCCTCGGCCGGCCCGTCGGCGAGCCCGGCGGCGATCTCGAGCGCCACCCGGGTGCTCTCGCCGTTCGGAGCGAGCCGGCTCGCGAGCCCGAGCGCGATCGCTTCGGCGCCGCTGATCCGTCGTCCCGTCAGCAGCATGTCCCGCGCCACTCCCTGGCCGATCGCGCGGACCAGCCGCTGGGTGCCGCCGGCGCCGGCGATCAGGCCGATGTTCGCCTCCGGCAGGCCGAGGCTCGATGCCTCCGAGACGACCCGGATGTCGCAGCAGAGCGACAGCTCGAGGCCACCGCCGAGGCAATGGCCGTCGATCGCCGCGATCGTCGGACAGGTGAGGCGCTCGAAGTAGGTGTAGGTCTCCTGACAGAGGGCGACGAAGGGGGCCGCTTCCTCGAGCGAGGCCTTGGCCATCCACGGGATGTCGCCGCCCGCGGCGAAGCAGCCGTCGAAGTTGCTGCCGACCACCAGCGCCCGGGTCTCCGGTCCGACGGTGGAGACGGCGGCGTGGATTGCTTCCAGGAAGGGCGCGTCGAACTGGTTGACCGGCGGCCGGTTCATCCGCAGATGGGCCACTCCGTCCCCCCGCTCGAGGGTGATCCAATCGGAGCTCATCGGTCGAGTATCGCGGCGCGGGCGCTGTCGTTTCCGCCAGATCTGGGAGCGCCGGCGAGCGCCTACGCTGGCGGGCGAGGCTCGACCCTGAACTACTCCTATCCGCTCTACTGCTCCTGCCTGCGCAACGGCGACCGCGTCGCCCTGGTCGGTCGCGCCGAGGAGGTGACCTACGCGGAGCTGGAGCGGCGGATCGCCGGGCTCGGCGCCGGGCTGCGGTCGCTCGGCCTGGCGGGCAAGGCGGTCGCGGCGCTGACCGCCAACGAGCCCGAGGCGGTCGAGCTCTACATGGCGCTCGCCCGCGCGGGCGCCGTCGCGGTGCCGCTGAACACGCGGCTGGCGGCGCCCGAGCTGCGCTTCGCGCTGCAGGACAGCGAGGCGGTCGCGATCGTCGCCGACCCGGCGAACCTCACCGTCGCGCGGGAGGTGGCCGCTGAGCTGGGACTGCTCCTGCTGCCCTTCGGCGCGGACGAAGGCGACGGTCCCTCGCTCCACTCGCTCCGCGCCACCGACCCCGGACCGCCGCCCGGCGCCGACGACGGCGACGAGCGCGCCGCGGCGACGATCATCTACACCTCGGGCACCACCGGCCTGCCGAAGGGCGTCGTCCGCAGCCACCGCGCCAATGCCTGGAACGCGGTCAACTCGGCGCTCGGCGCGCCGCGCTCGCCCGACGACGTCGAGGTCTTCAACCTGCCGGTCTTCGGCATCGGCTTCCTCCACTTCCTGATGCCGGCGCTGCTCGGCGGCGCCACCGTCGTCCTCGACCAGGCCTTCGAGCCGGCCCGCGCCTGGGAGCTGCTCGAGCGCCACCGCGCCACCCGCACCTTCCTCGCGCCGACGATGATCAGCGCGATGTTGGCGGTCGATGGGCACGAGGAGCGCGACCTCTCGACGCTCGAGATCGTCTACACCGCCTACGCCTTCCCCGAGCGCCTCCGACGGACGGCGCTCCATCGGTTCGGCCCGGTCTTCGTCTACATGTACGGGCTGACCGAGGCGCAGCTGACCTGCGCCCGGCGCGAGGACTTCATCACCGCGCCGAGCTCGGTCGGGCGCTCGATGGGCGTCAGCGAGGTCACCGTCCTTGGTGCCGACGGGGGGCCCCGCGGCGACGGCGAGGTGGGGGAGATCGCCTTCGCCGGCCCCTCGCTGATGAGCGCCTACCACGGCCGGCCCGAGGACACGACGGCGGCACTCGACGGGCGTTGGCTGCGGACCGGGGACCTCGGACGGATCGACGCCGCCGGGGACCTCCACTACGTCGGCCGCAGCAAGGAGATGATCAAGACCGGTGGCTTCAGCGTCGACCCGGCCGAGGTCGAGAACGCGATCCTCGAGCGCGAGGAGGTGGTCGAGACCGCCGTCGTCGGGGTCGAGGACGAACACTGGGGCGAGGAAGTCGTCGCCTTCGTCGTCATCGCCGACGGCGCCTCCTTCGACGCCGACGAACTGCGCGCCGAGTGCCGCGAGCGGATCGCCGCGTTCAAGTTGCCGAAGCGGGTCTTCTTCGTCGACGATCTGCCGAAGAACCCGACCGGGAAGGTCGAACGCGGGGCGCTCCGCGAGCGCGCCGGGAAGGAGGCATCGTGACCTTAGACGTTTCTTTCGCCGCGGTCGATCGGGCGACGGAGCTGTTCCAGGGCCTGCGGCGCGAACTCGACCTGGAGAGCTTCGGGATCAACCTGATGGTCCTGCAGCCGCGCAAACGACTGCGCGTCCACACCCACGAGCGCCAGGACGAGGTCTACCTGGTGCTCGAGGGCACCCTGACCCTGATGGCCGAGGGCGAGCCGCATGAGCTCGGCGTCGACCAGCTGGCCCGGGTCGGTCCGGGGACGCGCCGGCAGCTGACCAACCCGACCTCGGAGAAGGTCGTGATCCTGGCCCTCGGCGCGGCCGGTAAGCACGAAGGCCGCGACGCCGTCGCCTGGAGCGACTGGGACGAGGAGGGCCCCGGCCGCGAACCCCGCGACGTCCCCCTCCCCGACGACCTTCCGATCACTTAGTTCCCTGCAGCCACCGCGAGCGGCGCGTCCTCCTCGTCCGCGACGGTCGGCTGCGCGGGGAGCAACGCGAACGCGAACACGGCGCCCGCCGCGGCGACCCCGGCGGCGACCAGGTCACCGGCGTGGAAGCCGCTGAAGAAGGCCGAGTTCGCCGCTTCGCTCACCGCCGTCCCCAGGGCCGGGTGCCCGGCGCGGCTCGCTTCGCCGGCGATGCTCAGTGCCGCCCCGGCCGATTCCTTCGCCGCGATGGTGGCACCGCCGGGCAGGGTCGCGGGCAGCAGGTCACCGAGCCTGCTCGCGTAGATCGAGGCGAAGACGCTGCCGATCACGGCGACGCCGAGGGTCCCGCCGAGCAATCGCGTCGCGTCGTTCATCGCCGAGCCGACCCCGGCCTTCGCCTTCGGCACGACACCCATGATCGCCTCGGTCGCCGGCGCGCTGGTCAGCCCCATCCCGGTTCCGAGGACGACCATCTGCAGGGCGATTTCCCAGTAGGGGGTTCCGGCCGAGGTCGTCGTCACCCAGAGGTAGAAGGCGGCCGTCGCCAGCAGCCCGGTGCCGACCACCACCTTGGTCCCGATCCGTACCGCCAGTTTGGCGCCGACGATCGAGAAGATCGCCACGGTGGTGGCGACCGGCAGCAGCCGGACGCCGGTCGAGAGCGGCCCGTATCCCTTGAAGAACTGGAAGTACTGGGTGACGAGGAAGACGAAGCCGGAGAGGGCGAAGAAGGAGATCGCCACCGCGGCGCTCGCCGCGGTAAAGCGGCGGTCGGCGAAGAGGCTGAGGTCGAGCATCGGTTCGGCGCGGCGCCGCTCCCAGGCGACGAAGCCCGCCACGGCGATGATCGTCGCGGCGAATCCGGCGAGCGTCGTCGCGCTTCCCCAGCCTCGTTCGGGCGCCTCGATGATCGTGTAGATGAGGAGCCCGACGGCGGCGGCCGAGAGGGCGAAGCCGCCGCTGTCGACCGCCGGCGCGGAGGGATCGCGGGAGGCCGGGACGAAGCGGACGACGAGCAGGCCGGCGACCGCGGCGACCGGGGTCATCGCGAAGAAGATGCTGCGCCAGTCGAAGACTTCGAGGAGGGCGCCGCCGACGATCGGGCCGAGCGCGATGGCGACTCCGGTGATCGCGCCCCCAGAGGCCGATCGCCCGCGCCCGCTCGCCGCGCTCGGTGAAGACGTTGGTGAGGAGCGAGAGGGTCGACGGGAAGGCCATCGCCGCGCCGATCCCCATCACCGCGCGGGCGGCGATCAACTGGCCGGGATCGGAGGTGAAGCCGCCGACGAGGCTCGCGAGGCCGAAGACGGCGAGGCCCGCGAGCAGCATCCCCTTGCGGCCGAAGCGGTCGGACAGGCTGCCGGCGACGAGCACCGAGGCGGCGAAGAAGAGGTTGAAGGCGTCGACGACCCACTGCAGCTGCGAGTTGGAGGCGTGCAGCTCGAGCGCGAGCTTCGGCAGCGCGACGTTGACGATCGTCGTGTCGAGGTTGATCGCGAACGCGGCGAGGAGCAACGCGACGAGGATCAGCGGCTTGCGGTTCATGGCTCTCCGGTCTGGTCGGGGGCGGACGTCTCGATCGCCGTTCTAATCGATGCAGACAAGAAAGTCAACCATCTGATTGAGAAACTCAACAAACTGATAGGATCACTCACACGATGAGGTCCTACGACGAGTACTGCGCGGTCGCCAAGTCACTCGACCTGGTCGGGGACCGCTGGACCCTGCTCGTCGTCCGCGAGCTCTCCCAGCGCGGCGCCGCCCGCTACACCGACATCCGCAACGGCCTCCCCGGCGTCGCCACCAACCTGCTCGCCGACCGGCTGCGCGACCTCGAGGCGGCCGGGCTGGTCGCCCGCGAAGAGGCGCCGCCGCCGGTCGCGACGACGCTCTTCCGACTCACCCCGCGCGGCGAAGGCCTGCGCCCGGTCCTCGACGAGCTGATGCGATGGGGGCTGCCGCTGATGGTCGAGCAGAAGCCCGAGGACGCGGTCCGCAGCCACTGGCTCGCGGGGGCGGTCGAGGTGATGGTGAGCGACCGCGATCCGGACGGGGATCCGGTGACGCTCGAACTCCGCATCGCCGACGAGCCGATCGCGATCGCGGCGCGAAATGGGGAGACGAAGGTCACCCTCGGCCCGGCGGGCGACCCGGACGCTGCCCTGGTCGGGCCGGAGAGACCGATCCTCGGCCTCTTGTTCGGGGTCGTCGATCGGACGGGCGCCGAAGCGATGGGCGTCACGCTGGAGGGAGATCCAAAGGTGATCGACCGCTTCGCCGCCGAGGCCGCTGCCGCCGCGTAAGCTGACCCCGGTATGGGGCCGCTGGCGGGGGTGAAGGTTGTGGAGATGGCCGGGATCGGTCCGATCTCCTACGCCGGAATGATGCTCGCCGACCTCGGCGCCGAGGTGACGCGGATCGAACGACCTTCGAAAGGCGGGCTCGCCTGGGGCGCATCGCCGGTGCTCGATCGCGGCCGCGACGCGCGCCAGGTCGACCTCAAGACGCCGGCGGGGGTCGAGGAGGTGCTCGGCCTGATCGCCAAGTCGGAGGTGCTGATCGAGGGCTTCCGTCCGGGCGTGATGGAGCGGCTCGGGCTCGGGCCCAAGGAGTGCCTCGCCCGCAACCCGGCGCTGGTCTACGGGCGGATGACCGGCTGGGGCCAGGACGGTCGCTACGCCCACACCGCCGGCCACGACATCACCTACCTGGCGATCTCCGGCGGGCTCCACATGGTCGGGGAGCCGGACCGCAAGCCGGTGCCACCGGTCAACCTCGTCGGTGACTTCGGCGGCGGCGGCGCCTATCTCGTCATCGGCGTGGTCAGCGCGCTGCTGCACGCTCGCGCCGCGGGGGTCGGCCAGGTCGTCGACGCGGCGATCGTCGACGGCGCCACCTCGCTCACCGGCATGATCCACGGCTTCCTCGAGCAGGGCGCCTGGCGCGACGAGCGTGGCGTCAACCTGCTCGACGGCGGCGCGCCCTTCTATGACACCTACCGGTGCGCCGACGGAGGCTGGGTCGCGGTCGGAGCGCTCGAGCCGCAGTTCTACGCTGCGCTGTTGGAGGCCCTGGGGATGACCGGCGAAGAGGCGATCGCCAACCACCTCGACCCGGCCACCTGGCCCGCGATCCGCGAACGCTTCGAGGCCAAGTTCGCCGAGCGCTCCCGCGACGAGTGGCACGAGCTCTTCGCCGACTCCGACTGCTGCGTCGCCCCCGTGCTCTCGATGCGCGAGGCGCGCGAGGACGGCCACAACCGTGACCGCGGCGTCTTCGTCGAGGTCGCCGGCATGCCCCAGCCGGCCCCGGCGCCACGCTTCAGCGTCACCGAACCCGACGTGCCCGCCCCCGCGGCGCGCCCCGACGCCCGCGGGTTTTGAACCGCCGCGTCGCGATCGTCACCGGGGCCGGTCGCGGGATCGGCGCCGCGACGGTAGCCGCGCTCGCCGCCGAAGGCTGGAGCGTCGTCGCCGTCGACCGCTGCACCCGCGACCGCCGCCTCCCTTACGCGATGGCGACCGAGCGCGATTTGGACGAAGCCGTCGCCGTCGCCGAGGCGCAGGCCAGGCGCACCGACGTCGTCCGCGCCGTGGTCGCCGACGCCACCGACCGCGAGGCACTCGCCTCGGTGATCGAGGGCGCCGAAGCGTGGGGGGACCTCGAAGCCTTCGTCGCCAACGCGGGCGTGATCGCCGGCGGCCTGCCCGCCTGGGAACTCACCGCCGAGCAGCAGCGCGCCCTGCTCGAGGTCAACCTCGAATCCGTCATCCTCGCCGCCCAACTCGTCGCCCCCTCGCTGCTGGGACGGCCGCGCCCGCGCTCCGGCCGCTTCGTCGCCGTCACCTCGTCGGGAGCGACCCGCGGCATGTCGGGCCTCGCCACCTACAGCGCCGCGAAGGCCGGGGTGGAGGGCTTCGTCCGCGGGCTCGCCGCCGACCTCCACGGCAGCGGAGTCACCGCTAACGCCGTCGCCCCCGGCTCGACCGACACCCCGCTCCTCACCGAGTCCGCCCGCCTCTTCGACCTTCCCTCGCCCCGTGACTTCGCCCCCTGCCAGCCCTTGGAGCGCCTCCTCGTCCCCGCCGAGGTGGCGGCCACCATCGCCTTCCTCCTCGGACCCGGCGGCAGCGCCATCACCGGCGCCACCGTTCCAGTCGACGGCGGCCTCACCATCTGACGCGTTGATGGGCCGAAAACTAGACACATAGGCAAGTTTTCGGCCCATCAACACCGGGACATCGCGACCGCCGATGTTGATGGGCCGAAAAGCCCTCTATATCAGTGCTTTTCGGCCCATCAACCGCGAGCGGCGGGGGTGACTGGCTCGCGGGCCGGGCGCAGGGCGGGGGCGCCGATGCCGCAGCTGTAGTCGCACTCTTCCGGCTCCTCGCCTTCCTCTTCGAGGACGTCGGAGGAGATCGTCGTCCAGGCGACGACGGCGCCGAGGGCGGCGAGGATCGCGCAGACGATCATCCCGACGTGGAAGCCGTGGGTCATGTGTGACGGTTCGTAGAACTTGTCGCCGGTCAGCCCGGCGATCACCGGGATCACCGCGACCGCCAGCAGTCCCGCGACCCGGGCGACCGCGTTGTTGACCCCCGAGGCGATCCCCGCGTGGCTCGAGTCGACCGCCGCCAGCACCGTCGCGGTCACCGGGGCCACCACGAAGGTGAGGCCGAGGCCGAAGACGAACACCGCCGGCAGCACGTAGCCGACGTAGCTGTCGCCGGGATTGATGCGCAGCATCAAGAGCAGCCCGACGGTGATGATCAGCGGCCCCACCGTCAGCGGGATCCGCGGCCCGATCCGCTGCGCCAGCGCACCCGCCCGCGCCGAGCCGACCAGCATCAGCGCCGTGATCGGCAGGGTCGAGGCGCCCGCCTCGACCGGCGTGTAGCCGAGCGAGATCTGGAGGAAGCTGACGAGCAGGAAGAAGACGACGCCGAGCGCCGCGTAGACGACGAAGGTCACCCCGTTGGCGGCGCTGAACTGGCGCGAGCGGAAGATCGAGAGCGGCAGCATCGGGTTCGGCGTGCGCGCCTCCTGGACGAAGAAGCCGATCAGCGCGCCGATGCCGATCACCGCCGTCGCCACGACCGCCGCCGACATCCCTTCCGGCGCCTCGATCAGCGCGTAGGTCGAGCCACCGAGGCCGATCGCCGCGAGCGCCGCGCCGGAGAGGTCGAGCTTCCCGGTCGCGGTCGGGTCGCTCGACTCGGGCACGTGGCGACTCGCCGCCAAGAAGACGAAGAAGCCGATCGGCAGGTTGATCAGGAGGATCGCGCGCCAGGAGATCGCCGCGATCAGCCAGCCGCCGAGCAGCGGCCCGAACGCGGTGGCGACGCCGCCGAGCCCCGACCAGGCGCCGATCGCTCGCGCCCGGTCGGCGGGACGGAAGCTGGCCTGGATGATCGCCAGGCTGCCGGGGGTCAGGAGCGCGCCGCCGACCCCCTGGACGAGCCGCGCCACGATCAGCAACTCGACGTTCGGCGCCGCCGCGCAGCCGAGGCTCGCCACCGTGAACAGCGCGACCCCGGCCTGGAAGACCCGCCGCCGCCCGAGCCGGTCGCCGAGGCTGCCACCGAGCAGGATCAGCGAGGCGAGCGTCAGCAGGTAGGCGTTGAGGATCCACTGCAGCGCGCTGGTCGAGGCGTTCAGGTCCCGGCCGATGTCGGGCAGCGCGACGTTGACGACGGTCCCGTCGAGGAACGCCATCCCCGACCCGGCGACGGTGACGGCAAGCAGCCAGCGGCCCGCCGTGCTCTGGAACGCGACGCCGGACGAGTTTCCCTCCACGGGACGAGCGTACCGTGGGGAGATTCGATGGACCCTTCCCTCACGAACTGCGGGAGGTTCGTCCAGGGTCCATCGAATCTCCCCTCACAGAGCGGGGCGAAGGTTCGCCGTCAGGCGTCTTCGGTGTGGAAGCGCTCGAGCAAGACCAGCTCGCGGTCGTGCTTCGGGAAGAGGAAGAAGACGACGGCGATGCCGACGGCGACGGCGATCATGCCGGCGGCGTAGGTCCAGTCGCCGCCGTCGAGGAAGGACTTGCGGGCTCCGGCGACGATCGCCTGGGCGTATTCCGGGTACTGCTGCGCGGTGTTGACGGCGCCGGAGAAGGACTTGGTGAGTTCCTGGGAGACACGGTCGCTGACGTTCGAGGCGTTCGGCGAGGCGGCGATCTGTTCGGTGAACGACTTGGCGTAGCCCGCCGTGAGGAGGGCGCCGAAGACCGATTGCAGGATCGCCCCGCCGAGGTCGCGTTGGAGGTCGGCCGTCCCCGAGGCCATCCCCGCCTTGCGTACCGGCACCGAGCCGGTCAGCGAGCGTGACGCGGGCGTCCCGGCGAAGCCGACCCCGACCCCCATCAGCAGGTACCCGAGGCCGACCGGGAAGTAGGAGGCGTTCTCGTCCCAGAGGATCAGCATCACCAGGAAGGCGAGGATGCAGAAGCTGAAGCCGACCAGCAGGGTGAAGCGCGAGCCGCGCGACTCGACCAGCCGCGCCGATTGCGGCGCGACGATGATCATCCCGATCGCCCCCGGCAGGATCGCCAGCCCAGCCTGGAAGGTCGAGTAGCCGAGCACGTTCTGGACGAACTGCTGGCCGATGAACATCGCCCCCATCAGCGAGCCGAAGACGATGATCCCGGCGAGCGCCGCCACCCAGAAGGTCGGCCGCGCGGCGATCCGCAGGTCGAACAAAGGGTGGTCGGTGCGCCGCTCGCGGAGGAGGAAGGCGCCGACGCCGGCGACCGCGACGATGCCGAGGATCGCCGCCGTCGTCCCCTGACCGTGCTCGGGCGCCAGGTTGATCGCCAGCACCAGCGCGGCGACGAAGCCGATCGAGAGGAGGCCGCCGAGGTGGTCGACCGGCTCGGTCGACTCGTTGACATGCGCCGGGACGACGCGCCAGGCGAAGAACAGGGCGACCGCCGCGAGCGGCGCGCTGACGATGAAGACCGACCACCAGTCGAAGCCTTCGAGCAGCGCCCCGGCGAGCAGCGGGCCGAGCGCCGAGATGCCGCCGCCGAGGGCGCTCCAGAGCGCGATCGACTTGGTCCGTTCCGCTCCCGACCAGAGCGCCGTGATCAGCGCCAACGTGGTCGGGTAGGCCATCCCGGCGGCGACCCCACCGAAGACGCGGGCGAAGAAGAGGACGATCGCCGAGGGGGCGACCGCGGCGAGGATCGAGGCCGGGATCGTCAGCGCCATCCCCAGCAGCAGCAGCGTCTTGCGGCCGTAGCGGTCGCCGACCGCGCCGAGGTAGAGGACCGACGCCGCCAGCCCGAGCGAGTAGCCGACCGCGATCAGGTCGACCATCGTCTGGCCCGCGTTGAAGTGCGCGCCGATGTCCGGCAGGGCAACGTTCGCCACCGCCAGGTTCAGGTTGGCGACCCCGGCGACGCCGATCAGCGTCGCGAGCACGAGCCCCGCGCGGGCCGGCGCACTGCCCCGGCCGGAAGAGGACGCCGCGCCCGGGCCCGACCCGCCGGCCGGCCCGGTGCCCGCCTCCACTAGACCTCGATCCAGGTCCCGCTCGGTCCCAGGTTGCGCAGCGGCGTCTCGCCGACCGCGCTCTCGCAGCCCCAGGCCTCGTGGATGTGGCCGAAGACGACCAGCCGCGGCGCCTTCTCCTCGATCGCCGCGAGCAGCGCTTTGCTGCCGAAGTGGGTGTCGGGGTCACCGCCGTCGCAGTGCCCGTAGGGGGGAGAGTGGAGGACGAAGACCGAGCCCGCGGCCGCCGGGGCGATCATCTCCGCGGCGTCCTCCTCGGAGAGGTCGAAGCTCCATCCCCAGGGCGTGGTCGGGATGCCCGCGCCAAGGCCGAAGAACTTGACCCCGTCGATCGTCATCCCCTCGCCGTGCAGGACCGTCGCCGCCGGCCAACCTTCCGCCGCGCCGCGCAGCGCGTCAGCCGTCTCGTTGTTGCCGGGGATGAGGATCGTCGGCGTCTCGATCGGCGCCAGCGCCCCGATCGTCTCCTCCAGCCCCTCGTGCATCGAGCCGAAGTCCCCGGCCCCGATCACGACATCAGCATCCCCCGACATCTCGACGAGCTTGGCAGCCTGATCCAAGTCCCGGTGCAGGTCTGAAAAAGCGAGAAGTTTCACGCCCGGCAACCTACCGGCTACCCGCCCCGCGAGCGAGGAGCGGGGGACACCTGAGCGAACCTCCCCGCAGTTCGTGAGCGAAGGTGTCCCCCGCTCCTCGCCCACCGTCGCCAGAACATCTCGCGAGGAACCGGTTCCTCCTCCTCACGCACACCCAGGTCGAGGTAAAGGAAGGTCTCGCCCATCGCCACGAACGGGATCAGCAAGGCGAAGACGAGCGAGCCGATCACGTTGATCCAGATCAGCGGCAGCGCGGTGAAGATCAGCGCGAACGTCAGCATCGGCCCCGCCGCGACGCCGATCACGTAGAAGACCAGGACGACGCGGGCGGTGCGGAACCAGCGGCCGCGGACCAGCTCCGAGCTCGCCCGGAAGGACTCGCGGAAGCTCTTGTCGGTGAAGATCACTTCCTGCTGGACGAACGACCAGCTGACCAGCTTCCAGAGGGCGAAGGGGATGCCGATCACGGTCAGGGCCAGCAGCAGCACGCCGAGCGTCGCCAGCAGCTGGGCGAAGACGACGCGCCAGAAGCGCTCGCGCACCCCGCGCAGGCACTGGCGGAAGCCGACGTGGCGCGAGCGCAGCGCTTCCCGCGCGACCACGATCACGACCGCCGCGACCAGCGCCTGGGCGACCGGCCGGACGAACTGTTCGAGCATGTCGGCCCAGGCGAGGTGGAAGCCGGAGCTGCCCCGCTGGGCCGATTCGGAGATCAGGCCCGCGACCAGGTTGGCGCCGCCGATCAGCGCCAGGGCGAAGAGCGCGATCGGCACCAGCACCCGCCAGTGACGGCCGTAGAACTGGCGCGAGGCGCGCAGGATCTGCCCCAGCGCGCGCCGCCGCCGCAGTGTGTCGATGTCCACCGGGCGCCACTTGGTGAAGCCGACGATGAGCACGATCAACACCAGCGCCACGACGATGGTGAGGACCGCCAGGGGCGGCGACTGAGCATCGAGGTTGATCAGTTCGCTGGCGGTCGCGACCGCGCCGCAGAACGCCTTCGTCACCTGCGGCCCGGCGATCGTCCCGCCCGGCAGCCGCGGGCTCGTGGTCCGCTGGGCGGCCATCCAGCTGAACGGTTCGCGCCACTGGGTCTTCGTCTGCGGCCCGGTCGGCCCGTTGTTGAAGCCCTTTTCCTTTTCGCCCCAGCGGCCGTAGTAGCTGGTCCAGGCGAACGGCCCCGTCGACTTCACCGCTTCGGGCATCAGGATCGGCCGCAGCGCCAGTTCGCGCAGCGGTTCGGTGGTGTTGTCGCAGCCGAGCCCGGACCCGTGCTGGCCGTTCTCGACGTACACCGCCGAGTCGTAGAAGGTCGCGTGCGACCCCGCCGCCGGGTAGACGATCGGGTGCGTCCCTTCCTTCTGCACCTTGCCGTCTTCCCACTTGGCGCGCTCGCCGCCGGCGTGCTGGAAGAGGATGATTTCGGCCGGTTCTTCGTGCAGCGCCGCGGCCGGGGATCCGGCTTCGAAGGTGATCTGCATCCCCTCCCAGTCACCCTCGTGGAGGTCGTTGAACTGGTTGAAGTACCAGAAGAACCAGTACTGGAGGGCGAAGCCGCTGTGGCCTTCTTCGCGGACGATGTGGGCGTAGGTGACGGCCGGCGCCTTGCCTTCTTCGATCAGCTTTTTGAATGCCTTGGCGTAGACGCAGGTGTTGCCGAGGGCGGTGCCTTCGAGGTTCAGGTAGAAGCCTTCGCCGAGCCCGGCGATCTGTTCGGCGGTCGGCGCCTTGCGGATCGTCGTCAGCTTGCCGCCTTCGGCGTCGTGCTGGAGCAGGACCGTGGGATTGCCGAGCACGGTTTCGACGCTGGTCGGCTGGTACTGCTCCTGCGAGGTATCGCAGGGCGGGTCGGTCTCTTCCCGGATCTCCGCGATCGGGACGTACTTCTCGGCGAGTTCGAGCGCCGGGCCGGGGAGGCCGACGGTGATGATCGTCGGCTTGCCCGGCTTGGCGATTTCGGTGGTCGCCTCGCCGCCGAAGTGGTCGCTGATTTCGGCGTGCGCGAGCGCCGGCGCGAGCATCAGCGCCGCCGCTGCCGCGACGAGGACGAGCAGGCTACGCGGCCGCTTCACGCGGCAAAAGTACCTCCTCAAGCGGCTTCAAGTGAAGGGACTTCGTCGGGGATGTCGCCTTCTTCGACTTTCCCCGAGGGCATGAATTTCAGCGCGACGACGAAGGCGATGGCGAGCGCGATCGCCATCCCGTGGAAGACGTCCTTGGTCGCTTCGGCGAACGACATCGGCACGGCGGAGAAGGCTTCGTGCGCCTTCGGGCCGAGCGCCTGGCCGACCTTCTGGCAGGTCGCTTCGCCCTGGGCGATGCATTCTGCGACCGCGTCGGCTTTGTCCTTCGAGACCCCTTTGGCCCCAAGCGCACTCTCCAGGTTGGACCTGTTCCAGGTGATCAGGAGCGAGCCGAGAATCGCCAGCCCGAGACTGGAGCCGAAGTTACGCACCGTCTGCGTGATCCCGGTCGCCTCGCCGTAGCGCTCCCGCGCCACCCGGTTGAGCGCGTCGGTGTTGGCGGGGGAGAGGACCAGCCCGACGCCGATCCCGCTGAGCACGATGAAGTACCACTGTTCGCTCACCGAGAGGTGGGTCATCGAGCTGCCCCAGAGCCAGAAGCCGACCGCGCCGACCGCGCAGCCGAGGACCACCGGCCGCCGCGCCCCGATCCGGTCGAGCATCTTGCCGCCCCACTGGGTCGCGGTCGCGAACCCGGCGAAGAAGATCAGCAGGTAGAGCCCGGTTTCCGAGGCGGATTCGCCGAGCGAGATCTGCGCGTACTCGCTGGCGAAGAAGAACAGCGGCACGAAGGCGATCATCAGGAAGAAGAGGACGGCGCAGTCGACGGCGAAGGCGCGGTTCTCGAAGATCCGCAGTCGCAGCAGCGGGTTCGTCACTTTCAGCTGGTCGAAGACGAACCAGACGAGGATCGCGACGCCGGCGACGATCGAGATCCAGGTCTTGGCGTCGCCCCATCCCCAGATCGCCGACTGCTGCAGGCCGAGCACCAGGAGGCCCATCCCGGCAGAGACCAGGACGGTGCCTTTGTAGTCGATCTTGCCCTCGTGCCGGTTTTCCGCCGGCTTCGCTTTCCAGGTGAGGAAGAGGGCGATGATCGCGACCGGGATGTTGATCCAGAAGATCGAGCGCCAGGTCCACTCGGTGAGGTAGCCGCCGGCGATCGGGCCGACCGAGGTGAGGCCACCGGCGATGCCGAAGAAGATCGCCATCGCGCGGCCACGCTCGGCGACCGGGAAGGACTCGAGGACGATCGCCAGCGCCGCCGGGAACATCAGCGCGGCGCCGGCGCCCTGGACGATGCGGAAGAAGATCAGCCAGGCCTCGGCGACGGAGCCGGTCGGGGTGGCGCCGCAGAGGGCGGATGAGACGGCGAAGATGACGACGCCGATGACCACCATGCGGCGGTGGCCGGCGATGTCGGCGAGGCGGCCGCCGAAGGCGAAGAGCGCCGAGAGCGAGAGCAGGTAGCCGTTGATGATCCACTGCGAGCCGGTGGTCGAGAGGTGGACGTCCCCCTGGATCGTCGGCAGCGAGATCGCGACGATCGTCTGGTCGATGAAGGTCATCGAGACGGCGAAGATCATCGCCGCGAGAATCAGTTTTGAGTTTTTCCCGGCGGTTTCGCTCATTGCTCACAAGGTTCAGGAATCGGTCGCGGATTCCTTCGCCGTATCGGTTCGGTAGGGTGCCCACTTGATGCCTTCCATCTTCTGGATCGGTTGCGGATTCGCCGCCCTCATCTGCTTCATGGGCACGATGGTCGGGGCCCGCTCGCAGAGTTCGACCTTCCTTGGCGGCATGGCGATCGGCGCGATGTCGGGCTTCATGCTCGCCTTCCCGCTGATCGCGATCGGCCTCGCCAGTTCCTGACCCCGTGGCCGACGTTCCGAACGTCCGGCTCAATGATGGAATCGAGATCCCGCAGGTCGGGTTCGGCGTCTTCCAGGTACCCCCGGACGAGACCCAGCGGGCGGTCGAGGACGCACTTGCGGCGGGTTATCGCCACATCGACACCGCCGCCGCCTACCGCAACGAGCGCGGCGTCGCCGCCGGGATCGCCGCCTCCGGCGTCCCTCGCTCCGAGATCTTCATCACGACCAAGCTCTGGAACACCGAGCAGGGCTTCGAGTCGACCCTCGCCGCCTTCGACAAATCGATCGAAGCGCTCGACACCGAGACGGTCGACCTCTACCTGATCCACTGGCCGGTCCCGGCTCGCGACCTTTTCCTCGACACCTGGCGCGCCTTCGAACGGATCCACGCCGAGGGCGGCGCCCGCTCGATCGGCGTCTCCAACTTCCGCATCCCGGACCTCGAACGGCTCGCGAGCGAGGCCGAGACGCAGCCGACCGTGAACCAGATCGAGCTCCACCCGCTCCTCCAGCAGGT
>JAOPZF010000211.1 GCA_025964255.1 Solirubrobacterales bacterium
CGCCATCACCATCCCCTTGATCAGGCTGAAGATCACGTCGGGAGGGTTCTGGAACTGCCAGAAGATCAACAGGTAGCCGCCCGAGGATGCGTCGCCGATCTGCTTCACCACGGCGACGTAGGAGGCCAGGTACATGATCCCGATCGCCACCAGGTACATGAACGGGAAGGCGATCCAGGCGGCCAGCAGGCGGGTCGCGCAGAGGAAGGTGATCGGTGGCACGCCCATCACCTCGAGCGCGTCGATCTCGTCGGAGATCCGCATCGCCCCGAGCTCGGCGACGATCCCGGTCCCGACCTTGGACGAGAGCATGTAGCCGAAGGCGTAGGGCAGGACCTCGCGGAGGTCGCACCAGGCCGAGAAGACGCCGGCGTAGGCGGGGGCGCCCTGCGCGCGCAGCAGATAGGCGCCCTCGATCCCGCACTGCAGGCCGAGCACGAAGACGAGGCCCCAGATCACCAGGGCCGAGCCGAGGATCAGGATCCCGGCCTGCCGCAGCGACTCGCCGAAGAAGCGGAAGACGCGACCGGAGTAGACGATCCCCATGACCCGCCCACCGAAGCGGGCGATCTCACCGAGCGAGTCGAGCCAACCGCGCGGAACTTCGAGCCAGGCGTTCACCGGATCGGATCCCTCACCGGATCGTCTGCAATTCAGGGTTCGTCGCCAGCAGCGTCTGGGTGAAGACGTAGTTGAAGGCGAAGAAGGCGAGGAACGAGATCACGACCGCCTCGTTCACCGCTCGCCCGACCCCGGCGGCCCCGCCGGTGGCAGTCATGCCTTTGTAACAGCAGACGATCGCGATGATCGCGCCGAAGAGCGTGCACTTGACCACCGAGCCCCAGAGGTCGGTGACCGAGGCCTGCGAGAAGAGCGTCGCGAAGAATCCGCCGAGGCTCTGGTGGTACAGGATCTCGGTGAGGATGCCGCCGGCCAGCCCGGTGATGATGGCGAAGACGTCGAGCAGGCCGGTGATCAGCATCAGGGCGAGGAAACGCGGCACGACCAGGTTCTTGATCGGGTCGACCCCGAGCACCTGGAGGGCGTCGAGCTCCTCGCGGATCTTGCGGGCGCCGAGGTCGGCGGTGATCGCGGTGCCGGCAATCCCGGCCACGCACACACCAGTCACGAAGGGGCCGATTTCTCGGATCGCGGCGAGGACGAAGAAGCCGCCGAGCCGATCGAGGGCGCCGAAGAGCGAGAGGAAGTTGGCCGCCTGCAGGCCCGGGGCGCCGAAGTTGATCGCCAGGGTCGAGACCAGCAGCGGGAACCAGCACAGCTGCAGGGCGAAGAGGAACTGGCCGATGAACTCCTCGCCATAGGGATAGGGAGGACGGACCGCCGAAGCGATCGTTCGACCGGTGAGGAGAACAAGCTCCCCAACCTGTTCGAACACCGACTTTGCGGGCAGGAATGCCCTATTCACCGCAGTTCCGACCATCTGCTCCTCCAGCAGGCCACGCCTTCCGGACGCGGCAAGCCCCACTCGTCGCGCGGAGTGTATGGGATGGATCGGCCCGCTCCGTTAGCCGCATATTGAGATCGCGCTAACCACCACCTATGGTCCGAAAACGGCTCCGTTGCGGGGATTACCCGTGCTATGTTCGCGACGCTTTGCGGGGAGCCGGAACACCACGCCGGGGTGCCCGCCTTCGAGTCGCCGCGGTGGGGTCCGCGGTCCTGGCGATGGCGGTGCTGTTGGCTGCCTGCGGCGAATCGTCCTCGGACTCCAATCAGCAGGCCGGCAACTACGAAGTCAAGGTGACCGACGCGAGCTTCCCGCCGAAGCAGGTCGTCGGCCAGACCTCGCTGCTCAAGATCGACGCCCGCAACACCGGCGAACATGCCGTGCCCGATTTGACCGTCACGGTCAACATCGAGGGCAAGTACGGCGAAGCCGCCCGGATCCCCTTCGCGGTCCACGACCCCCAGCCGGGCCTCGCCAACGGCGACCGGCCCGTCTGGGTGCTGGCGGCGACCTACCCCCGCCTCGGGAATTCGAAGGCGCCCGGCGGCGCCGAAACCTCGGCGCCCAAGACCTACGCCTTCGGCGAAGTGAAACCGGGCCAGACGGTCGAGGCCACCTGGAAGCTCTCCGCGGTGCGCGCCGGCAAGTACACCGTCGCCTACGAAATCGACGCGGGCCTCGGCCCCGAAACGAAGGCCGTCACGGCCGGCGGCTCGCCCCCCGGCGGCACCTTCGTCACGAAGATCAGCACCGCCCTCCCCGAAACCGAAGTCAATGGCGCTGGCGAAATCGTCGAAATCAAGCCCAACGCCAAGCAGTCCAGCGGCAACTAGCCGCCCTCGAGGTCTGCGATCTCGAAGCGTCCGGCCGAAGGTCCGCCGGGAACCCATTCGATGCCCTCCAGAAGCCGAATCGGCCTGATCCCGAGAGCACCGGCGAGCTGGTAGACGGTGTGAAGCTCGAGGTCGACCTCGCCTCGAAGAATCGCTTCCACCCGCAACTCGTCCATCCTTGACTTCCGCGCCAAGTCGGCGGTCGAGATCCCCTGTGCTCGCTGGATCCGTCTTAGCCGTTCGGCGATGCAATCAAACACCCGGCGCGTCTCCTCATCCACGCCAAGGACCCAGTCTGGGGAATGGAAATCCCTCCCCCCTGCGCCCGCGAGCCGACACAGAACTCTTTCCTAACTCCGAAGTTTTTCCTTCGCATCCCGCATTGTTTTGTCTGTAGAGAGACACCCATCGGACCGTAACGCTCTCGGCCGTGGCGGAGGACGATAAGGAGCTCGGGGCGGAAATCTTCAAGGTCGTCGGCCCGCGGATCGCCGAACGTCGCGAGGCAATCGGCCTCAGCCAGGAAGGGCTCGCAGAACGGGCGGGCCTTCATCGCACCGCGATCAGCCCCTTGGAGCTAGGTAAGAGCGGAACTCTCGTCGTCACCGTCTTCCGCATCGCGGCTGTCCTGCGCGTGACTCCCACGGAGCTCCTCGATGGCATCTACTGGAATTCCGATGAAGACGGCGAGAATTTCACCGATCGACCCCCGACCGCGGACCAGCAGTGAACAAAAGATCGAGGTGCTGCTAGCCCGTTTTCGGGTCCTCGATCACGTAGCCGCTTCCGCCCTCGGCCGGTGGGGCCCAGGTCATGCCCTGAAAAAGATCGCCGGGGGTAACGCCTAGTGCACCAGCGAGGAGGTACACGGTGTTGGCACTGGCCTCCGCCTTCCCGCTCAGGATCTCCGTGAGATTCCCTCGGGCGAGTTCCGATCGCTCGGCCAGCGCCTCCACGGACATGCCGCGGCGCTGCCGCAGGCCCTCGACGTTGGCGCCGAAGCGCTCTTGGACTTGTTTATTCGGGTCGGTCATACGTCTTCAAGGGCTGGGCGGGGAAAATTCTCCCCCTTTTGTCACTCAGTGCGATTTTTTGTCGGTAGACGGGTTGGCTGAGCCATGCGAACATGTGTTCGTATGGCGGGGCGAAAGCGGAAAGATCAAACCGACCCGAAAGTGGCGGTGGAATTAGAGCGCTCGTATGGGCGGAACTTGAAACGGATCAGGAAAGGGCGTGGGTATTCGCAAGAAGCGCTCGCCTTCCGCGCGGAAGTGCATCGAACCGAGATCAGCCTGCTCGAGAGGGGCAAACGCGACCCCGGCGTCAACATGACTCTGCGGCTCGCCGGTGCCCTCGGGGTCGAGCCGGGCGAGCTCTTAATGGGAGCCGCCTTCATCCCGTCGGCGAACGGCCGCGAGGCCCACTTCACCTATGACCCCGTCTGAAGGCACACAATTGGCACAAACTGGTGCCCACGCGCGCGGATTTTCGCCCTACAGTTGGTTCCATGGAGGCGACGCGGAGCAGATGGACCGACGAGCGCATGGATGAATTTGCCGAGCGCACCGAGGAGAACTTCCGCGAAGTCCGCCGCGAGATCCGCGGTGTCGAGACCGGTCTGCGAAGCGAGATGAACACGCGCTTCGCGAAGCTCGAAGACAAGATCGATCGGCGGTTCGACATCTTGTTCGGGGCGCTGGCGACCGGTTTCGTCGCCGCAGTCATCCAGCATTTCCTCGGCTGAAAGCCTCCGTCCCGGCTAACCTTGGCTGACCAGCCAAAGGGGACGGAGGAGTGAGCATGGAGAGCGGGACCGTGGGGACCACTACCGAGACCACCAACGGCGGCGTCGGGAAGGCGGTCGAGCCGGAGCTGCTCGAGGTGCTGAACCCGGCCACCGGCGAGACGATCGCCAATCTGCCGGTCGACGGCGCGGAGGCGGTCGCGGCGACGGTCGCGCGGGTGCGGGCGGCGCAGCCGGACTGGGAGGCGATGGGGATCGAGGGTCGCTACCACTGGCTCGGCAAGCTGCGCGACTGGATTCTCGACAACCAGGACCAGGTGCTCGACACGATGCAGCTGGAGACCGGCAAGGTGCGCGCCGACGCGTCGAATGAGCCCGCGTACCTGGCCGACACGATCAACTTCTACGGCACCCAGGCGGCCAAGTTCATCGGTGACGAAAGCGTCCGCCCCCACTCCCCTCTGCTCGCCGCGAAGAAGCTGGTGGTGCAGTACCGGCCCTATCAGGTGGTCGGCATCATCAGCCCCTGGAACTTTCCGCTGATCCTCTCGCTCGGCGACGCGATCCCGGCCCTGATGGCGGGCGCCGCGGTCGTCGTCAAGCCCTCCGAGTTCACCCCGCTCGGGATCGCCGAGATCGCCGACGCCTGGAAGCACGAGATCGGCGGCCCCGACGTCTTCGATGTCGTCCAGGGGATCGGCGAGACCGGTGGCGCGTTGGTCGACAACGTCGACTACGTCCAGTTCACCGGCTCCGACCGCACGGGCCGCAAGGTGATGGCGCGCGCCGCCGAGACGCTCACCCCGGTCAGCCTCGAGCTCGGCGGCAAGGACCCGATGATCGTCCTCGCCGACGCCGACATCGACCGCGCCGCCAACGCCGCCGCCTGGGGCGGGATGTTCAACTCGGGCCAGGTCTGCATCTCGGTCGAGCGCATATATGTGGAGGAGCCGGCCTACGACGAGTTCGTCGCGAAGCTCGTCAAGGAGGTCGGGGGAATCCGCCAGGGCGCCGACGACGCGCGCAACCCGAAGGACGTCGGCGCGATGACCTCGCCCAACCAGACCGCGATCGTCGAGGGCCAGGTCGACGACGCCCTCGCCAACGGCGCCCGCGCGCTGACCGGCGGCAAGCGGGTCCCGGGCCCCGGCGACTACTTCGAACCGACGGTGCTGGTCGACGTCGACCACTCGATGAAGGTGATGCGCGATGAGACCTTCGGCCCGGTCGTCGGCGTGATGAAGGTGCGCGACACCGAGGAGGCGCTGCGGCTCGCCAACGACACCCGCTACGGCCTTTCCGGGTCGGTCTTCGGCGAGCGTGGCAACGCCGAACGGGTCGCCCGCCGGATCGAGTGCGGCGCGGTCAACGTCAACGACGTCCTCGTCAACTACTTCGCCTCCGACGTGCCGATGGGCGGCTGGAAGGAGTCGGGGATCGGCTACCGCCACGGCGCCCAGGGCATCCGTAAGTTCTGCCGCACCGAGTCGCTCGTCATCACCCGCTTCGCCGGCAAGCGCGAACCGACCTGGTACCCCTACACCCGCGGCCGCCGCGGCCTGATCGCCCGCATGGTGAAGCTGATCAACGGTCGCGACTGGCGCCGCCGGCTTGGCCTGAAGCGCTAGCGCCCCCCCGGGCGCAGGGCGCCCTTCACACGCTCGATACCCTTGAGTGTCCATGGCTGAGCGTGACTACATAGCGGCGGTAAAGGAGCGCGTCGTCGTCTTCGACGGCGGCATGGGCGCGACCCTCGAGCAGTTCGACCTCACGCAGGAGGACTACGGCGGCCTGCTCGGCAAATGCCACGAGGCGCTGATCCTCAATCGGCCCGACGTGATCGAGGGCGTTCACACCTCGATGCTCGACGCCGGCGCCGACGTGGTCGAGACCGACACCTTCCAGGGCTCGCGGATCAAGCTCGACGAGTGGGGCCTCGGCGAGCACACGATGGAGATCAACACCAAGGCCGCAGAAATCGCGCGCAAGGCGGCGGGCCCGGACCGCTTCGTCGCCGGCTCGATCGGCCCGACCGGCTTCCTCCCCGCCTCGACCGACCCGACCCTCGGTGACATCTCCTTCGGCCGCCTCGCCGAGGTCTTCACCGAGCAGGCGACCGGCCTGGTCCAGGGCGGCGCCGACCTGATCATCATCGAGACCGCCCAGGACATCCTCGAGGTGAAGGCGGCGATCTTCGGCGCCCGCCAGGCTTTCAAGGACACCGGCCGCACGCTGCCGCTGCAGATCAGCGTCTCGCTGCTGCCGAACGGCGGCAAGATGCTGCTCGGCACCGACATCCAGTCGGTGCTGACCACGCTGACCGCGCTGGAAGTCGACGTCGTCGGGCTCAACTGCTCGACCGGCCCCGAGGACATGCGCGACGCGATCCGCTTCCTCGGCGAGACCTCTTCGCTGCCGGTCCACTGCATCCCCAACGCCGGGCTGCCGCTGCAAGGACCCGACGGCGAGACGATCTTCCCGGAAAAGCCGGAGCCGCTGGCCGCCAGCCTCGGCGAGTTCGTCGAGCGCTACGGCGTCGGCATCGTCGGCGGCTGCTGCGGCACCGACCCGAACCACATCCGCGCGATCCGCGAGCGGATCGGCGACGCCCGCGCGGTCAAGGCCCGGCCCGCCCGCGGCCCGATCGAGGTCTCCTCGATGATGACCTCGACCCCGCTGGTGCAGGAGCCGCGCCCAACCCTGGTCGGTGAGCGGGTCAACTCGCAAGGCTCGCGCAAAGCCAAGGAGCTGCTGCTCGCCGACGACTACGACGGCCTCACCCAGGTCGCCGAAGACCAGGTCGAAGGCGGCGCCCACGTGCTCGACGTCTGCGTCGCCCTGACCGAGCGCCAGGACGAGGACGATCAGATGAGCGCCGTGGTCAAGCGGATCTCGCTGTCTCAGCCCTCGCCGATCCAGATCGACTCGACCGAGCCCGAGGTGATCAAGGCGGCGCTGGAGACGATCCCCGGCCGGGCGATCGTCAACTCGATCAACCTCGAGGCGGGCCGCGACAAGGCCGACGTCGTCGTGCCGCTCGCCAAGGCCCACGGCGCCGCACTGATCGCGCTGACGATCGACGAGGTCGGGATGGCGAAGACCGCCGATCGCAAGGTCGAGATCGCCAAGCGGATCATCGAGATCGCCTGCGACGAGCACGGCCTCGAGCGCGAGGCGCTGATCTTCGACCTGCTCACCTTCACCCTGACCACCGGCGACGAGGAGTGGCGGCCCTCGGCGGTCGAGACGATCGAGGGGATCCGCCGGCTGAAGGCCGAGATCCCCGAGGTGAAGACCTCGCTCGGCGTCTCCAACGTCTCCTTCGGCGTCAGCCCGCGCCCGCGCGCCGTCCTCAACTCGGTCTTCCTCCACCACTGTGTCGAGGCCGGCCTCGACCTGGCGATGGTCAACCCGAACCACATCACGCCCTACTCGGAGATCCCCGACGACGAGCGCGAGCTGACCGACGACCTCGTCTTCAACCGTCGCCCCGACGCGCTGGAGAAGTTCATCGCCCACTTCGAGTCGAAGGGGGAGGACGCCGAGGCGGAGGCCGCCGACCCGACCGCCGGGATGACCCCCGAGGAAGCCCTCCACTGGCACATCCTCCGCCGCAAGAAGGAAGGCGTCGAGGACTGGATCGACAAATCGGTCGAGAAGATCGGCGCCGTCCCGACGCTGAACGAAGTGCTGCTGCCGGCGATGAAGGAGGTCGGCGACAAATTCGGCGCGGGCGAACTGATCCTGCCCTTCGTCCTCCAGTCGGCCGAAGTGATGAAGCGCGCAGTGGCGCACCTGGAGAACTACCTCGACCGGATCGAGGGCCACACCAAGGGCAAAGTCGTGATCGCGACCGTCTTCGGTGACGTCCACGACATCGGCAAGTCGCTGGTCAACACGATCCTCACCAACAACGGCTACACGGTGATCGACCTCGGCAAGCAGGTCCCGGTCGACGCGATCATCGAGGCCGCGGTCGAAAACGAAGCCGACGCGATCGGCCTCTCCGCCCTGCTCGTCTCGACCTCGAAGCAGATGCCGACGGCGATCGCCGAGCTGCACGAGCGCGGCCTCGACTTCCCGGTGCTGATCGGCGGCGCCGCGATCAACCGCGACTTCGGCCGCCGGGTCCTCTACCCGAAGGGCCGCGAGTCCGACGAGATCTACGAGGGCGGCGTCTACTACTGCAAGGACGCCTTCCAGGGCCTCGACACGATGGACGCGCTGGTCGATGACGACGCCCGCGCGGCGCTGGTCGAGCGGATCCGCGGCGAGGCGAAGACGTTGCGCGAGAAGCCGGTGGTCGTCGACGACGGGCCGCCGGTCACCGACTCGAGCGTCCGCTCCAAGGCGGAGATCGACAACCCGATCCCGACCCCGCCCTACCTGGGCGTGCGCGAGATCGCGGTCGGCTTCGACGACATCTACCCCTACCTCGACCGACACGTGCTCTTCAAGCTCCACTGGGGCGGCAAAGGCATCAAGGGCGAGGCCTGGCGGCAGCTGGTCGAGGGTCACGATGGCGAGGAGGGCTTCGTCCCGCGGCTCGAACGGATGTGGGCCGAGCAGGACTACCTGCACCCGAAGGCGCGCCTCGGCTACTTCCCCTGCAACTCCGACGGCAACGAGCTGATCGTCTTCGACCCGGAGAACCCCGACGTCGAGCTCGAGCGCCTGGTCTTCCCGCGGCAGCCGAAGCACGACCGGATCTGCATCGCCGACTTCTACCGGCCGCTCTCCTCGGGCGAACGCGACGTCGTCGCGCTCCAGGGCGTGACCGTCGGCGCCGAGGTGACGGAATTGATGGACCGACTCGGGGCCGAAGGCGAGGTGACCGAGCAGTACTACGTGCACGGCCTCGGCGTGCAGTCTGCCGAGGGATCGGCTGAGTGGCTGCACTCGGAGGTGCGCCGCAACCTCGGGATCCCGCTCGACCAGGGCAGACGCTGGTCGTGGGGCTACCCGGCCTGCCCTGACCAGTCCGAGCACGAGAAGGTCTGGCGCCTGCTCGGCCTCGAAGAGATCGGCATGACCCTCTCCGGCGGCTACGCGGTGATGCCCGAGCAGTCGACGGTGGCGATCATCGCCCACCACCCGCAGGCGGTCTACTTCGGTATGAAGTCGGGCTTCATCCCGGAGGGCAAAACCTCCGACGAACTGATCGCCGGCACCGAGCGTGGCGGCGACCTGCCGCCCGAGTCGGACCCCGACGAGGGCACCGACGATGGCGATGCGGCCCCGGCGAAAGCCGGAGCCGAGGCCGTCAGCTAGAGGCCTGGCCGCCGGGAAGCCGGCGCCCGAAGGGGAAAGGGACGAGGCCGTCTCGTCCACGGCCCTGGCAGGCTGTGGCCCTGGCCGAGACGGCCGGGAGTGCGGCCGAGGACACGGGTTCGGGAGGGTTGCGCCGGGAAGGAGCGCGCGTTCTGTCGCGAAGGCGCAGGACCCGTCACGAAGGCGCGGGTTCCGTGACGAAGACCGATGGAATGTCACGGTTCGTCCCAGCTTCCTCAGGCTTTGAGATCTGCCGTTCGTCGTTACACCCCCTATAGGGGGGCAAGCGACGAACGGCACCGACCCGACCTCCGATCCGGGACCTGGGAGCCCTCGGAACCTGTCACGTTCCCGACGGATTCGTGACGAGTCAGGCGAAGCGGTGACGGAAGTCCGGAGTTCGTCCCGAACCCGTCCCCTTCCCTGAACTCCCTCGCGTCCCGGGCGTCTCGTGGCGG
>JAOPZF010000220.1 GCA_025964255.1 Solirubrobacterales bacterium
GCCTGCTGCGCGGTCGAGCTGATGAAGGAGGACGGCTTCGACTTCCTCCTCCTCTCGCTGCCCGACAACGACAACTACTCGCACCGCAACGGGCCCGAGGCGTCGGTCGAGTCGATCGCCAAGGCGGACAAGGCGTTCGGCACGCTGATCGAGGAGGCGGGCGGGATCGATCCCTTCTTGGAGGAGTACGCGGTGATCCTGGTCGCCGACCACGCCCAGACCGAGGTCGTCCGCGGCCTGCCGCTGACCGAGATCCTCGCCGCCCAGTGGTCGGTGCTGCAGCCCTCGGAGGAGAAACCGGAGCTGGCCCAGCTGGCGGTCAGCCCGACCGGGCGCGCCGCCCACGTCTACCTGCTGCCGGGCGAAGGCGCGCGGGCCGACCCGCGGGCGGTGGGGGAGAGGCTGACCGAGATCGAGGGCGTCGACCTGGTCTGCCGATTGCTCGACGCCGAGGGCGCGCCGCTCTACCGGCCCGAGCCGGGGATGCCCGCGTCCGGGGACGAGTGGGCGGTGGTCGAGCGCGGCGGGGTCGAGCTGCGCTTCCGGCCCGGCACCGACGTCGCCGACCTGCGCGGCGGGCGCTGGGAGATCGAGGGGGAGCTCGCCGCGCTGGAGGCGCGGATCGAGGACGGCAAGCTGCGCAGCGACGCCTATCCCGACCCGCTGCAGCGGGTCTGGTCGGCGCTGACCGCGCCGCACTCGGGAGACTTCGTCCTCTCACTCGAGGACGGGTACGAGGCGGTCGATTGGGGCGGCGCGAGCCATGTCGGCGGCGGCAGCCACGGGGCGCTCCACGCCGACGACAGCCTCGGGCCGCTGCTCTTCGTCGGCTGCGGCCCGGAGTCGGCCGAGGAGCGCGAGCAGTGGACCCTGCGCGACGTCGCTCCGGCCGTTCTCGCACACTTCGGTCTCGATGGGCCATGAGATGGGGATGAGACGACGGGCCGCGGCGCTCCTGCTGCCGCTGCTCCTCGTCCTCGTCCTCGTCACCCCGTCCCTAGCCGGCGCCGCGACGAAGACCGAAGAACCGCCCCCGGGCTCGGTCAACTCGGCTGAAGCGACGCAGACTGCGGCGAAGGACCCGAACGTCCTCAAGGAGAAGGCCGAGCACCCCGGGCTCGTCCCCAGCCCGACGTTTCACAACGAAAAGTGGGAAGTCGGTTGGTTCGAAAACGACCACGAGTACGCGCTGGTCATGGTCGACCCGAAGACCGGGAAGGTCACCGAGTCGTGGACCGGCTACCAGGTGGCCTGGGAAATGGCGCGCGGGTACTCGGGCGAGTTCGCCCACTCGCTGAACTCGCCGTTCATCTGGATCCCGCTCTGCCTGCTCTTCTTCGTCGGCCTCTGCGACTGGCGAAAACTGCGGCGGATCGCCAACCTCGACCTGCTGGTCCTGCTCGGCTTCGGCGTCTCCCACTTCTTCTTCAACGAGGGGAACATCGGGCTCTCGGTGCCGCTTGCCTATCCGGTGCTCGTCTACCTGCTGGCGCGATGCCTGTGGATCGGCTTCCGCGGGCGGGGGTCGGGGCTGCGGCCGACCTGGCCGACGATGTGGCTGCTGGTCGCGGCGCTCTTCCTGATGGGCTTCCGGGTCGGGCTGAACATGGCCGACGCCGGGGCGATCGACGTCGGCTACGCGGGGGTCACCGGCGCCCACAAGATCGTCCACGGCGAACCGCTCTACGGCGACTTCCCGGAAGAAATCCACTCCGGCGACACCTATGGCCCGGTCAACTACGCCGCCTACGTGCCGTTCGAGGTGATCTGGCCCTACACCGGCGAATGGGACAACCTGCCCGCCGCGCACGGCGCCTCGATCACCTTCGACATCGCCACCTTCATCCTGCTGCTCGTGCTCGGGATCCGGATCCGTCCGGGACCCGAGGGGCGCCGGCTCGGCGCGATCCTCGCCTTCGGCTGGGCCGCCTTCCCCTACACCGCCTACGTGCTCGAGTCGGACTCCAACGACGCGCTGGTCAGCGCCTTACTGGTGGCGACGCTGGTCTTATTGGCGAAGCCCCTGTGGCGCGGGGTGACGATCTCGCTCGCGACCTGGGCCAAGTTCACGCCGCTGATGCTGGCGCCGATGCTCCTCACCTACGACCCGGACCCGTCAAATGAGGTGAAGCCCTGGCGCGCCGTCTTCTCCCGGCGGGGGCTCCTCTTCACGATCGGATTCACGATCGTCACCGTCGCCTTCATGCTCTGGCCGACGATCGACCCCGGGCTCAAGGTCTTCTACGAACGCACGATCGCCGCCCAGGCTGGCCGCACCTCCCCGTTCAGCGTCTGGGGACAGGACGAATCGCTCGAGGCGATCCGCCTCGCCATCCTCGCCGCGACCGGAATCCTGGCGGTCGCCCTCGCCTTCGTCCCACGCCGGAAGTCCCTGCTCCAGGTGGCCGCCCTCGGCGCCGCGCTGATGCTCGGCGTGGAGATAACCCTGCACCACTGGTTCTACCTCTACATCGTCTGGTTCTTCCCGCTGATGCTGATCGCGCTTTGCCTGCTCGAGCGGACCGAGGAGCCCGAGCCGGAGGACGTGCCGAGGGTCGGACGGCGGGTCAGGCGACGGGCGCCGGAACCATCACCGGCTCGATCGACTCCGCCAGTCCCGACTGGTTGACGTCGACCACGGCGCCCATCACCCAGACGTCCTGGTCGGCGGTCTCGAAGCGGTGCGGCATCTGGGTGACGAGGGCGCCGAGCGCGTCCTCAATCCGCACCCCGAGGATGCTCTGCCGCGAGCCGGTCATGCCGACGTCGGAGATGAAGGCGGTGCCTTTGGGGAGGACCCGGGCGTCGGCGGTCGGCACGTGGGTGTGGGTGCCGAGCACGGCGGCGACGCGGCCGTCGAGGTGCCAACCCATCGCCACCTTCTCGCTGGTCACCTCGGCGTGGAAGTCGACGATCACCGCGTCGGCGTCGCCCAGCTGGTCGAGGATCGCGTCGACGGCGTCGAAGGGGGAGCGGGCGACTTTCAGCCCGACGCCGCCGCTGAGGTTGATGACCTCGACCCGCATCCCGCCGGCCTCGACCGTGGTGTGGCCGCGGCCGGGGTTGCCGCTCGGGTAGTTCGCCGGCCTGATCACGTGCTCCGCGCGTTCGATGAACGGGTAGGCGGCCTTGTGGCGGTAGACGTGGTTGCCGGTGGTGATGACGGCGGCGCCGGTGTCGAAGATGTCGTTGGCGGTGCGCTCGGTGATCCCCATCCCGCCCGCGGAGTTCTCGCCGTTGACGACGATCAGGTCCGGTTCGTAGCGCTCGCGCAGCGAGGGCATCGTCTCGCGCAGCCCGCGCCTGCCGGGCCCGCCGACCACGTCACCGATGAAGAGGAGCCGCATGGCGGCGAGCCTAGCCGTTGCCCGCCAAGGTGAAGCGGCCGACCCGGCGGCTGGCGGCGGTGTGGCAGGGTGCGCGGATGGCCGCCGTGCCCGACACCGCCGAGCTGGTCCGCCGCGCGCTCGCCTACCCGTATGAACCGCCCGCCGGGTCGTTCGTCCAGATCGGCGACCGGACGCTGCCGGTGCCGCCGGCCGAGGTCGACGTGGCCGGGCGCCGGGCGCTGCTCGCCTACGGCGCCAACGCCGCGCCCGAGGCGCTGACCCGCAAGCTGGCGGCGCTGCCGCCCGAGCCGATCGCGGTCCTCCGCGTCTCGCTCACCGGCTGGGACGTCGTCTACTCGGCCCACGTCACGAGGTACGGCGCGGTCCCGGCCGCGGTCGTCGCCAGCCCCGGCACCGTGGCGAACGTCCACCTGGTCTTCCCGAGCGACGAGCAGCTGGCGGCGATCGCCGCGACTGAGGGCGCCAACTACGAGCTCCGGCAGCTGGTCGACTTCAGCGCCGAGTACCAGATCGGGGGAGAGGGCCCGCGGGAGATCGACGCCTTCATCAGCGTCCACGGCCCGCTGCTACTCGACGGCGCGCCGATCGCCCTCGCCGCGATCCCCGCCCGCGACCGCGCCTTCCGTGAGCTGACGACGCCGGAGATGATCGAGCGCGTCCGCGCCGCCCTCCATCCCGACCTGACCCTCGAGCAGTTCGTCCTCCATCACGTGAAACACGGCGGCGTCTCGCCGCTGGCCCCGTTGGTCTCCTAGACCCGGGCGAAGCGGCGGAGCGCCACCCGGGCGAGTAGGCCGTAGGCGACGATCAGGATCGCCAGGTGGAGCAGCGGGCCGCCGAGGCCGCCGTTGCCCGATTCGAGCGCGGCGGTGAGCGCTTCGAGCGCCGGCTTGAAGGGGAAGATCGCGCCGATCACCTTGATCACGTCGTAGAGGCCGTGGCCGACCGTGCCCGCCGGGACGAGCGAGAGGAAGGCGACCGGGAGGGTGACCATGAAGGCGAGCAGGGAGACCGCGCGGACCTCGCGTGCCGCGGCGCCGAGCGCCGCTCCGGCTGCCGCCGAAGCCCCGCCGCCGAGCAGGATCGCGACGATCCAGAGGGCGAAGCGGCTCCATTCGAGCGGCACGAATAGCGCCAGCCCGGCGAGCATCAGGACGGTGACGACGAGGCCGACCGCGACCCCGAGCAGGACCTTCTCGCCGAGCAGCGCCTCCGGCGAGACGAGGCCGCGGACGAGCCGCGGGTAGGCGTTCTCCTCGCGCTCGAGCGCCAGCGACCCGGCGACGAGCAGCACCGTGACGAAGGCGAGGGTGAGCGTCGCGGCGGCGGCGATGGCGAAGGTTTCGAGCGGGGGAGAGGAGCCGCCGACGTCGACCTTGTGAACCTGGATCGGCTGCGCCAGCCGTTCGATCAGCGGCCCGGCGATGTCGAGGTTTTCGCCCGCCTCGTTGGCAAATTCCGTCACCGCGCCGAGCGCCTGGCGCAGCGGGCCTTTCGGCAGCGCCGGTTCAAGCCCTTCGAGGATCCCGGCGCTCGCTTTCAGCCCGAGGATGTGGACCGCGCCGCCGAGGATCGGCAGGTCGCCGCCCTTGATCACCAGGTCCAGGTACTTGCCGCCTTCGACCGCGATCCGCTTGGCGATCGCCAGGTTGGCCTGGGCGAGCAGCGCGGTGATCTTGTCTTCGGTCGCGCTCGCTTTCAGCGGGTTCGATTCGTTGACGATCA
>JAOPZF010000223.1 GCA_025964255.1 Solirubrobacterales bacterium
AAGTACACGACCTACCGGGTGATGGCGAAGGACGCGGTCGACGCCGCGGCGCGCTCCCTACCCCGCCGGGTGCCTGAGTCGGTCACCCACGAGACGCCGCTGGTCGGCGCCGACGGCTACTTCGCGCTGCGCAACCGCACCGACTCGCTGGCCACCGAAACCGGCCTGCACCCGGCGCGGATCGAGCACCTGCTGAACCGCTTCGGCTCGCGCATCTTCGAGCTGACCGCGGAGATCGCCCGCGACCCGAAGCTGGCCGAGCCGCTGCCCGGCGCCGAGGACTACCTCGCCGCCGAGGTGCGCCACGCGGTGACCCACGAGGGCGCCCAGCACCTCGAGGACGTGCTCACCCGCCGTACGCGGATCTCGATCGAGGCATGGGACCGCGGCCTGGCGAGCGCCGAGCCGGCGGCCAAGCTGATGGCCGACGTGCTCGGGTGGGACGCCGACACGGTCAAACGCGAGGTCGAGATCTACCGCGGCCGGGTCGCCGCCGAGCGCGAATCGCAGGAGCAGCTCGACGACCAGGCCGCCGACGTGGCGCGGACGAGCGCCCCGGATGTACTTCCCGGATCGCCGCCCGTCGCGCCATCGCCGCGGACCTCCTGAGCCCTAGGTCAGGTTTACCGCAGGGCTCGTACGGCAAGTCCGCTCTCTCGTTCCGGATGTGTCTATGTCGTTACGGCGCTATGGTGCGTCTGTCATACACGGAGACCCGCCGCTCCCAGGGTGGAATACGAGAGCGACGGGCCCACGGGCTCGGAATGGGATGAGCCATAGGGGCAGCACAGTGGATTCCTGAAGTCGACTGTGCTGTCTCCGAACTTTCCATTGTACTAACTGTCGCTAAGTAAGTTTTTACTGGCATTCAGGCTTAGTTCGCATGATCGGACCGCCCTCGGAATAGTCTGGAACGGATGGCGACACAGATGCGCAAGGACGCCGCCCGCAGCCGCCGCGCGATCCTCGACGCCGCGCGCCGGCTCTACGCCGACGACGCCGCCGCCTCCTTCGCCGAGATCGCCCACGGTGCCGGGGTCGGGCAGGCGACCGTCTACCGCCACTTCGACGATCGCCAGGCGTTGCTCTCCGAGCTCGCGATCGAGGACATGGAGCGGCTCGAGCGGCGGGTCGACGCCGAACCGCTGGGCCCGGCGTCGCTGGAAGTCCTGCTGAGAGAGCTGACCGACGGGCAGCTGCGCTCGCAGGGGCTGATCGCCGCGATCCGGGCGGGCGAAGTCGACGAAGGCCGGGTGCGCGAGCTCGGCGACCGCGCCCGCGAGCTCTTCCGCCCGCGGCTCGAGGTGGCGTTGGCGGCGGGGACGGTGCGGCCCGACCTGACCCTCGAGGACCTGATGGTGATGCTCGCGATGATCAGCGGCGCGCTGACCCGGCGCGACCGCAATGGCCGCGCCGAGGCGGCCCGACGGGCGTTTGAGATGGTCCTCGACGGGCTACGCTCAAGGGCATGAAAGCCAGACTTCTCATCGCCCCATCGATGGCCGCGGCGCTCCTCGCCACGGCCTTGATCGCCGCCCCCGCCGCGAGCGCGGCGCCGCCGGCCAAACCCTGCGCCCCCGCCAACCTCGTCGTCTGGGCCGGGCCGCAGGCCGGCGGCGGCACCGCGGGCGGCTTCGGCTACGAAATCAAGTTCACCAACCTCGGCAGCGCGAGCTGCACCCTCGCCGGCTTCCCCGGCGTCCGCGCGGTCGACCTGAGCGGCACGCGGATCGGCGCGGCGGCGACCCACGGCCCGGGCAAGGTGAAGCAGGTCGTCCTCGCCCCCGACGAGTCAGCGATGGCGACGCTGCAAGTCGCCGACGCCCTCAACTTCCCGAAGGCCAAGTGCGCGCCGAAGATGGCGGCCGGCCTGCGCGTCGCCCTCCCTGGCGGCTCCGGCGCCAAAGTCGCCCCGATCGCGTTCGAAACCTGCGCCAAGTCAACCGCCAAGACCCTGACCGTCAGTGCCGTCGAACCCCTGATCCAAGCGCTCTAGATGTTGACGGGCCGTAAACCCGTCAGATAGTCCGGTTTTCGGCCCGTCAACACGAAACCTTGGCGGGGTTGGTCGGTTAGGGGGTGCGTGAAGCGAACGATCCCCCTCCTCTTGGTCCTGGCGCTCGTCGCCGCATTCGCCCCCGGCGGCGCCTCGGCGGCGCTGCCGCAGAGCTTCTGGGGAGTGGTCGCCAACGAAGCGCCGAACCCGACCGAGGGGCAGACGCTGAAGGCGGGCGGGGTCGAAAGCCTGCGCACGCCGGTCAACTGGGCGGCCGTGCAGTCGAGCCAGTACGCGGCGCCCGACTGGAGCTCGGTCGACCCGACCGTCCGCGCCGCGGCCGAAGCGGGGCTCACCGTCCTCCCCTTCCTCACCTCGCCGCCGCGCTGGGCGGTCGGCTATGAAGGAGTCGGCTACGGCGCCGAAGCGCCGGTCAGCCTGCCGGTGCAGACCGCGACCCAGCGCGCCGGCTGGCGCGAATTCCTCCGCCTGGTGGTCTTCCGCTACGGCCCCGGCGGCAGCTTCTGGAGCGAAAACCCGCTGCTGCCCGCGCGACCGATCCGGATCTGGCAGATCTGGAACGAGCCGAACTTCAAATACTTCGCCGCGCGGCCGAGCCCGTCCCAGTACGGCAAGCTCGTCGTCCAGTCATACGCCGACCTGCGCAGCGCCGACCCCGGCGCGCGGATCGTCCTCGGCGGCCTCTTCATCCGCCCCAAGGGCGGCGCGGGCAAGCCGAAGCCGGGCGTGATCAAGCGCGCCTACCTGGCCGCCGACTTCCTCGAACGGATGTACCGGACCACCCCCGGCGTGCGCGGCAAGTTCCTCGCCGTCGCCCTCCATCCCTACTCCTACCTATATAAGGAACTGACGCCGGAAATCGAGGAAGTCCGCGCCGCGCTGAAGCGCGAGCGCGACCCGGGGCGCTCGATCTGGCTCACCGAGCTGGGTTGGAGCAGCGGCAAGCCCGAACCGGCGAACGGCAACAACCAGTTCGAGAAGGGGCCCCAGGGCCAGGCGCGCGAACTGACCGGCGCCTTCAAGCTGTTGAAGGCGAAGGCGGCGACCTGGCGGGTCAAGCGGCTCTACTGGTTCTCCTTCACCGACGCCCCCGGCACCTGCAACTTCTGCGACGGCTCCGGCCTCTTCGGCCAGGGCTTCGTCGCCAAGCCCGCCTGGGCCGCCTACGAGCGGCTCGCCCGCTGAGCGCCGCGGGGCGCCTACACGCCAGTTTCCTTGCATCGCCGCAGCCAGGCAGGAAGCGCGCCTCGGCGGGAGTAATTTCGCGTTCAGGAACATGGACGAGCGGCCCTATGGAGAACCCCTTTACGCAGCCGTCCTGATCGCGTTCCTTGTCGGACTCATCGCCCTCGGCCTCCTCGGGATTTCGGCGCTGCTGGTGGCGACGATCGGCCTGGTCGTCGCCACGCTCGGGATCGGGCTCATCCATCGCGGGCGAGGTGCCCGTGGGGTCCCGGACAAATACGTACCGAGCGTGCTCGAGGGAAGCCGGACGAAGCGTCGTCGGTTCGCGCCTCTGCGGCGCCATCGACATGCCTCGCCGCCACTGCGATTTCGCTAGTGAGCACGCGGTGGGAAGTGATAGCGTCCGACATCCTGAAGTCGTGTCAATGAGCTGGATGGGGGCATCATTTCCGCCCCCGGATATCTGGGAAAGGGTGGAAATAGATGTTGAGAGGAATCGGTAGGCCGAAAGGCCAGCGCCGGCTCTGGGTTCTGACGCTGTTGCTCGCGCTCGTCGCGGCACTCGTGCTGGCGGCTTGTGGCGGCAGTGGTGGCACCACGTCGGCGACGACGGCCACGGAAGCCGAACCGGCGGAATCTGAACCGGCCGAAACGGAAGAAACGACGGAAGAAGGCGGCATCGCCGCTGCTCCGCAGTTCACTTCCGAAGAACTCTTCGAACCGGCTGGTGACAACTGGGTCACCAACGGCGGCGGTACGACCAACGACCGCTTCTCGTCGTTGAGCGAAATCAATACGGAAAACGTCAAAGAACTCAAAGGCGAATGGGTGACCAAGATCGGTCAGAACGCCACCGCCGCGAAGTTCTCTGCCGAGGGCCAGGCCATCGAGTACGAAGGCACCATCTACATCGCTGACGGTGCTGACGATGTCTTCGCGATCGACGCCGGCAACGGCCATCGCCTCTGGACCTACGAACCGCACCTCCCGCCCGACCCGCTCGGCGAAGTCGTCTGCTGTGGTTGGGACAACCGCGGCGTCGCGATCGGCAACGGCATGGTCTTCGTCTCTCAGCTGAACGGCGCCGAGGTGGCGCTCGACCAGTCGACCGGCAAAGTCAAATGGTCGACGAACGTTGTCAAGCCGGGCCAGGGCTTCTCGATCACGAGCGCCCCGCTCTACTACGAAGGCAAGGTTTACGTCGGCGGCTCCGGCGGCGAGTACGGCGTCCGCGGACGTCTGACCGCCCTCAATGCCGAAACCGGCAAAGAAGAATGGAAGTTCTACACGACGCCTGCGCCGAACGAAACCGGTGGAGACACGTGGCCCAACAACGGTTCCTACAAAACCGGCGGTGCTTCGATCTGGAACACGCCGACGGTGAACCCGAAAACGGGCATGCTGTTCTTCTCGACCTCGAACGCGGCGCCTTGGATCGGCCGTGAACGCAAGGGCGAAAACCTGTTCACCGCGTCGATCGTCGGCCTTGACGCCGAAACCGGCAAATACCACTGCCACTTCCAGGAGGTCCACCACGACCTCTGGGATTACGACGCGCCGAGCCCGACCGTCCTGATGACCGGGATGATGAACGGTAAGGAAGTCGAAGCGGTGGGCGAGCCGGAGAAGACCGGTTGGGCCTACGTCGTCGATCAGGAAAACTGCAAACCGGTTTACCCGATCCCCGAGGTCAAGGTCCCGCAGGATCCGGCCGAAAAAACGTGGCCGACTCAGCCCGAGCCGACCATGGAACCGTTCAGCCCGGTCGAAGCTACGCCGGAAGCGGTCGAAAAGACCGAAGAAGGCGTGAAAGAACAGAAGCCGCGTCCGAAGATCGTCGGCAGCAAAGCGTTCACGCCGATGAGCTCCGACCCGAGCTCGATCAACCTGGTCGCCAACGCGGCCGTCGGTGGCGACAACTGGCCCCCGTCTTCCTTCAACCCTGAAGAAGACATGTACTTCGTCTGCTCGCAGTCGGGTGCGCTCGGGCTGGTCACCCCGCCCAAGCTCGTACACCAGAAAAAACCGGGCGAAACGTACATCGGGTCCGACGTCGTCGTTGCCTCCGGCTTCGACACGACGGGCTTCATCACCGCGTACGACATGAGCACCGGGAAAATCGCCTGGCAGAACGAACTCAAAGGCGAATCCTGCTACTCCGGCACGGTGACGACCGCTGGTGGCCTGCTGTTCGTCGGTAAGAACGACGGCAACCTGGTCGCCTACGACGCCAAATCCGGCAAAGAACTCTGGCACTGGCAGACCGGCGCCGGAGCGAACACGACGGTGACCCCGTTCGAACACGAAGGCAAAGAGAAGATCGCGATCTACGCAGGAGGCAACTCGCTGGCGGCCACGGCCCACGGCGAAAACTTCTGGGTCTTCTCGCTTGAAGGCACGATGGCCGAACCGAAAGGCCTGGAAGCCGAAGAAGAAGGCGGGACGCACGCCGGCGAGGAAGACAAAGAAGCGGAAGCCGGCGCCGAAAAAGGCGAAAAGGCCGAAGAAACCGAACCCGAATCGGAAAAACCCGCTGAAGAAGAAGAAGGCGGCGAAGCCGCTGCGGGTGGTGGCGGTGCCACCGCCGATGCGGCGGCAGGCAAAGAAGTGTTCTCCGAAGAATGCTCCGTCTGCCACGGCGCCACCGGTCACGGCGGCAACGGCGGTCCGGACCTCCGGACCATGCCGCTGGCCAAAACGCAGGCCGGTGCCGAAAAACAGGTGACCAACGGCGGCGGCGGGATGCCGGCGTTCAAAGGCACGCTGTCCGAAGAAGAAATCAGCAACGTCGCCGCGTACGTCGCGGAAGACATCGTCGGCGGCAAGTAGCCGACGCTGATCGGCGGCGCCGCTCTGGATTCTCCAGCGGCGCCGCCTGACGGCCCCCTCCGGCTCGGCCTCGCGGCCGAGTCGGAGGGGGCCGTTTTTTGTTGGGACAGGGGGTCGGGCTCACGGCTCGCCGCCGGCTACCTCGGGCTCGGGCTCGCGCCGGGCGACCGGGTCGCCCCGTTGATGCCGAACCGGGTCGACCTCGTCGTCCGCTACCTGGCCTGCTTCAAGGCGGAGGTGATCACGACGCCGCTGAACTACCGCTACACCGCCAAGATCGACCACGTCGGCTTGAAACGGATGGCCGAAGACCACCTCCACCCGCACGGGCTGGACTGAGGCCGGGGGCGCCGGAAGCTGGCGCCCGAAGCTGCAAGGGGTGCGCGGCCCTCCGAGTTGCGCCCGTGTCGTGACGAAGGCCCCCCGGGCCGTCACGAGACGCCGGGGACGCATCTCGGACGGCCGGAGCGGCCGCGAAGTCCGCCCCATCCCGGACAGCCGCCCAGGCCGCAGACCCCGGTCCTAAGCCCCCGCTTCGATCGCCCGCTGCATCGTCTCGGCGGCGAGTTTGTGGGCGTCGCAGATGCGGCCGAGGTGGAGGAGCGAGTCGGTCTCCGACGCGACCTCTCCGTCGCCGAGGCGCAGGACGATCGGGACGTCGGGACGGAGGTCGTCGGCGGCGAGGCCGACGGCGACGTTGACCAGGTCGTCGGAGGTGACCGCGGCGACGGCGCCGCAGGTCCCGATCCCGACCCGTTCGAGCACCTCGCGGTCATCGCCGCGGCCGAGCGCGACCGGGATCCCGGCCGCTTTGGCGAGGCGGACGCTGGGGGCTTCGACGTCGCGCTCGATCGCGATCACGGCGACGCCGCGTTCGTGCAGCGTCTGCGCGAGGCGGAAGCCGACCTGGCCGAAGCCGACCAGCACGACGTGGTTGCGGGCGGGCGCGGCGCGCGGGCCGAAGAGCGTGGTGAGGCGACGGCGGCTGAGGCGGCGGACCAGCGCCGCGGTGAAGATCGCGACCAGGGCGACGGCGGCAACCATGTTGGCGGCGGAGACGATCTTGAACCAGGCCGCTCCCTTTTCCGCCCCGGGCGGACCCGCCACCGTCGCCACCGAGCGGGTCGAGAAGTAGAAGGCGTCGACGATCCCGTGGTGGAAGGCGATCATCGTGATCACCATCTCGATCACCAGCGCCGCGAAGAGCCCGGCGCCCGCGGCGACGAGGAGGCGGAGAGCGTCGTCGACGATCCGCACTCCGTGGCGATGGTGGCCGAGCAGCTTGTCGCCGGCCTCCGCCAGGCAGCCCTCGGCGAGGTCGCCGGCGACGATCTCCGAGGGCGAGAGGACGTGGACTTTGGGCGCCACGTGCTCGAGCTCGCGCGAGACGGTGTGGTCGAACATCGTCACCCAGAGCGGCAGGTCGGGCCGCACGTGGGCGCTCAGCAGCGTCAGACGCAGGGCGTGGGCGTCGTCGCGGGTGACCACGGCGACCGCGCGCCAGTCGCCCTCGCGCAGCATCGCCGAGGCTTCGCCGTCGCTCAGGTCGAGCGCCGAGGCGGCCGGCTTGCCGTCCTGCTGGAGGCGTCGCAGCAGCGCCGCGCCGAGCCCGCCCCCCTCGCCGAGCAGGAGGACGGCGCCGGTCTGGGCGGTGTCCTGATCAGGCGGGCTGGGCTGCGAGGTCGGCGGAGTCTGCGTCACGGTCCCGCAGATCTTCCCGTTTCGGCGCCTCGGAGTCCTCGTCGGCGCCGCGGCCGCCTAGCGGACGGAGGGCGACGCCGGCAAGGAAGGCGGCCAGGCCGAGCGCCGCGAAGATCCACCAGAGGTGGTGCGCGTCGCCTTCGATCTGCCCCGGATCGGAGACCGACATCGTCGTCCCGCCGCCCGCCGCGGCGAGCGGACCGAGCGGCGTCGTGTCGATCCGGCCGAGCCGGAACTCGGCCGCGTAGGGAATCGCCAGCTTGCCGCTCAGCGAGCCGGCGCCGACCGAGGTGAGCGCGTATTCGTATTCGCCCTCGCCCAGTTCGGGCAGCTGCGCGGTCCAACGGTCGGAGGCCGCCTCTTCGAAGCGCAGCGGCGTCGCTTTGCCCGACGACGAGGTCAACGTGCCTTGCAGCGATTCGAGTTCGATCGGCCGGCCTTCGGCGTCGACCGGCGCGACTTCGAGTTCGCGCTGGTTGCCGGGGACGAGGCTCGGGGTCAACGGCGGCGGCGCCACACCGCGCTCGACCCAGCGCGCCGCGTCCTGGAAGAGCTGCGGCTGGTCAAGCCATTCGCCGGCCCATCCCGGCGTCAGCCCCGGCGTCCAGGCGGCGACGCGGCCGGAGCCGTACTGCCACTGGGCGAGCGCCGGGTCGGGCGGGTGGTTTTTGTCCTGGGCGAGGAGAGCGGCCTCGGCGCCCGGCTTCAGCACCGTGACGACGTTGCCGCCGAGTGGCGGCAGGGCCCGGCCGACGAGGCTGCCGGTGATCGGGCTGGGGTCGCCGGCCGAGACGCCGAGGCGGCCGACGAGCCGCACCGTGCGGGTGTTGATCCGCGTCTCTTTGGAGAAGATCCTCGGCAGGTCTTTGGCGTTTTCGGTGGCGTAGTAGTTGCCTCCGGTGTCGGCCGCGATTTTCTTCAGCAGGCCGAAGTCGGCTTCCGAGCCGAGCGCCACCGTGGCGACGCTGATCTTGCCCTTTTTCAGCCCCGGAACCAGTTCGGCGTAGGTCCCCGGTTCGCTGATCCCGTCGGTCAACAGGATGATGTGGCGGTCTTTGGCTTTCGACTTCTCGATTTCTTCGACGCCCGCTTTGAGGCCTTTGTAGATGTTGGTGCCGCCGTTGGCCGGGATCGAGTTGATCTTCTTCTGGATCCCGCCGATCGTGCCGGGTTCGACCCGGGTCAGCGGGATCAGCGTGTGAGGTTTGATTTCGAAGGTGACGATGCCGACCTCGTCGCGGTGTTTGAGCAGGAATTCGACCGCGCCGCGCGCCGCCGCCTGCGCCTGGGCGATCTTCGGCACCCCGCCGGCCTCGTTGATCATCGATCCGGAGCGGTCGAGGACGAGCTCGATCGCGACGTTTTTCCGCTGCAATTTTCCTGGAACGAGGCTTTTCACAGGGAGTACTTCCTGGAGCGGCGATTTGTAATATTTGCCCAGCGAGAAGGAGTGTTCGCCGCCCAAGGCGAGCAGGCCGAGGGCTCGGTCGCGGACCGCTTCGCCGATCGCTTCGGCGCGCTGTTTGCCGAGTTCTTCGTTGGAGACGTCTTCGATGACGACCCCGTCGTCGCCGGCGTAGCCCGCCGCGGTGGTCGGCAGGGCGCTCGGCGAAACCGTGGTCACGTTGAAGCCGCCTGCCTTCATCAGTTCCGCCGCGGCCGACCCGTCGGCGCCGGCGACGAGGACCTTGGGCGCGGTCGAGACCCGCACCGACGTCCCCATGGTGTTGTTCTGCGTGCG
>JAOPZF010000243.1 GCA_025964255.1 Solirubrobacterales bacterium
CGACGTCCACGGGCTGGTCTGCGACTTTGAGGCCGATCTGGAGCGGACGCCGACGACGACCGAGCATGGCCCGCGGCTGATCGCCTTCCTCGGCGGCACGATCGGCAACCTCTACCCGGACGAGCGCGCCGCCTTCCTCTCCCGCATCGCCGCCCTGCTCGACCCGACCGACCACCTGCTGCTCGGCACCGACCTGGTCAAGGATGTCGACCGTCTTGAGCTCGCCTACGACGACCCGGCGGGCGTCACCGCCGAATTCAACAAGAACGTCCTCTGCGTGCTGAACCGCGAGCTGGGCGGCGACTTCGACCTCGCCACCTTCGAACACGTCGCCCACTTCGACGAAGAGCACGAGTGGATCGACATCGGCCTGCGCTCGCTGGTCGACCAGGACGTCCACCTCGCCGCCCTCGACCTGACCGCCCACTTCGACGCCGGCGAGCTCCTCCGCACCGAGATCTCGACCAAGTTCACCCGCCCGCGCCTCGAGGAGTCCTACGCCGGCACCGGCCTGAAGATGGCGAGCTGGTTCACCGACCCGGCCGAGGACTACGCCCTGAGCTTGGCCCGCCTCGCCTGAGGGGGCGTGGGCCAACCTCGCCAGGACGCAGGAAGCGAGACGAGGGGAGCGCACTTCAGTGCGTGACCCGAGGCGAGCGACCAAGGACACCGCGAGGCGCCCCCACGCCGCCTCAGGGCGCTAGCGCGTCGATCATCTCGCCGACCCGCTCGGGCGGGACGACGGGGGTGAGGATCGGGGTGGTGACGCCGCCGGCGACGAAGGCCTCGAGGCGCTCCTTCATCTCCTCCGGCGAGCCGAAGATGAACATCTGCTCGATCGCCTCCCAGGGCGCCTCGGCAGCGGCCTTCTGGCGGTCGCCCGCGGCCCAGGCGTCGAGCATCGGTTGGATCCGCTCGCCCCAACCGAGCCATTTGTAGAACTCGGTGTAGACCGGGACGGTGATGTAGCTGGAGAACATGAAGCGGGCGACCGGCTCGACCTCCTCGCGCGTCCCCGGCAGGCAGAAGAAGCGGCAGAGGAGCTCGAAGTGCTCGGGCGCGCCCGCGATGCCCTCGACCACCTGCGGCAGACCGTCGAGCGGCAGGAAGTTGGTGAAGGCGCCGTCGGCCTTCTCGACCGCCAGCTGCAGCATCTTGCCGCGCAGCGCGGCGATCACGATCGGCACCTCGTACCGCGGCTTCGTTTCGAGCTTGAAGCGGGTCGAGGTGCGCTCGCCGGCCAGCGCGGGGCGGAGGAATTCGAGCGTCTCGCGGATCTTCGAGAGCGGCTTCTCGAACGGAATGCCGTTCCAGCCTTCGACGATCCGGTCCGAGGAGGTGCCGATGCCGAGGACGAAGCGCCCTTCGGAGGCGTCGGCGAGCGCCGCCGCCTCCTGCGCGAGCAGCGCCGGGCCGCGCTGGAAGACGCCGACGATGCCGCTCCCGAGCCGTACCCGCTCGGTCCAGGCCGCGCTCAGCGCCAGCGGCGTGAAGCCGTCCGGCCCCGCCGTCTCGCCGGTCCACAGGTCGGTGTAGCCCGCCGCCTCGGCGCGCTTCACGTATTCGCCATGCGCGGCGAGCGGTACCCCCGTCAGCGGCAGGGTCAGACCCCAGCGTCCTTCCACGCCGCGACCCTATATGTTCCGGCCGATGCCGACGCCCGAGCAGGCCAAGCCGGATCGCAATCTCGCCCTGGAGCTGGTCCGGGTCACCGAGGCGGCCGCCCTCGCGGCGGCCCGCTGGATCGGCCGCGGCGACAAGCTCGCCGCCGACGGCGCCGCCGTCGACGCGATGCGCCACGTCCTCGACTCGGTCTCGATGGACGGCGTCGTGGTGATCGGCGAGGGGGAGAAGGACGAAGCCCCGATGCTCTTCAACGGCGAGCACATCGGCGACGGCAGCGCGCCCGAGGTCGACATCGCCGTCGACCCGCTCGAGGGAACGCGCCTCTGTGCCCTGGGCATGCCGAGTGCGCTCGCGGTGATCGCGCTGGCCGAGAAAGGGTCGATGTTCGACCCGGGCCCCTGCGTCTACATGGAAAAGCTCGCCGGCGGTGAAGACATCGCCGACCTGCTCGACCTCGACCGGCCGCTGGTCGAGACCTGCAAGCTGGTCGCCGAGCGCCGCGGCGGGTCGATCGGCGACGTGATCGTCGTCGTTCTCGATCGGCCGCGCCACGAGGAGCAGATCAAAGCGATCCGCGACGCCGGCGCCCGCATCCGCCTGATCACCGACGGCGACGTCTCGGCGGCGCTGCTGGCGGTCTCCGAACGCTCTCCGGTCGACCTGCTCTGGGGTATCGGCGGCACTCCCGAGGGTGTGCTCTCGGCGGCGGGTCTGAAGTCGATGGGCGGTCAGCTGCTGGGACGGCTGTGGCCGCGCAACGACGAGGAGCGGAGCGCCGCGGTGAACGCGGGCTACGACCTCGACAAGATCCTCACCGCCAACGACCTCTGCTCCGGCGAGGACGTCTTCTTCTCCGCCACCGGCGTGACCGACGGCGACGTCCTCCAGGGCGTCCGGTACCGCGGTAAAGGCGCGACCACCGAATCGCTGGTGATGCGCTCTCGCTCCGGCACCGTCCGCCGCGTCCAGGCGACGCACGACCGTTCGAAGCTCCGCGAGATCACCGGCGGCGAGGCTCGTTACGGCTGACCTTTTAGGTCGGGGCGGTACCGGGCACCTGTAGCCCGTGATCGCAGTCATCGGAGCGACCGGATACGTCGGCGGGTTGTTGTCCCGTCATCTCGTCGAGGGCGGCCAGGAGGTCGCGGCGCTGGCGCGGAGCCCGGTGCGGGCCGGAGACCTCTCCGTCGCGGGATGCGAGGTGCGGCGCGCCGACGTGCTCGAGCCAGAGACGCTCGGCCCGGCCCTCGAGGGCGTCTCGGTCGCCTATTACCTCGTGCACTCGATGGGGCGCGGGGGCGACGGCGACTTCGCCAAGCGCGATCAGGAGGGCGCCCGGAACTTCGCCCGTGCCGCCGCCGAGGCGGGGGTCAAACGGATCGTCTACCTCGGCGGCCTCGGCTCCGGCTCCGAGCATCTCAACAGCCGCCACGCCACGGCGCTCACGCTGCAGGCGGGCGAGGTCCCGGTCGCCTACTACCGCGCCGCCGCCGTAATCGGCGCAGGCTCCGAGTCCTTCCTCACCGTCTACTACCTCGTCCGGCGCCTGCCCGCGATGGTGACGCCGAAGTGGACGACGGTCCGCACCCAGCCGATCGCGGTCAAGGACGTCGTCCGCGACCTCGGCGCCGCCGCCGACCTCGACCTGCCGGTCGACCGCGAACTCCAGATCGCCGGCCCCGACGTGACCACCTACGGCGGCATGATCGACGAGCTCGCGAAGGCGATGGACCGTCGCCCACCGATCCGCGTCACGGTGCCGGTGCTGACCCCACGGCTTTCCTCGCTCTGGGTCGGCCTCGTCACCCCGGTCGACACCGGCGTCGCCCGCCCCCTGATCGAAGGCCTATCCCACGAGACCGTGGTCGAGGACCCGAGCGGAATGGCCGCCCTCCCCGCCCGCGAGCGAATCCCGCTCGACCTGGCGCTCCGCGAAGCGGTCGCCGAGATGGACGAGGACGGCTACAACCCCGCGAAGGCCGCTTCGCGGGCGGCGTCTTCGCCGAGGAATGGGACCAGGACCTCGTAGGTCAATTGGGGAAGCAGGCGTGGCAGCTCTTCAGTACGGCCGGCGGCGACCTCGGCGTAGACGCGGGAGATCGCGGCGCCGACGGCGAGGTTGGTCGTCGGCAAGGGACCCGGGTCGGGGAGGTCGGCGGGCAGGCCGGAGTCGATGATCGCGACGAAGCGGTCGAAGCCGGCCTCGAAGCGGGAGTGGAACTCGGGGCCGACCGCGGCCACCTCGACCAGCAGGAAGCGCCCGGCGGGCGGGTCGGCGGCGAACCAGTCGAGCAGCGCGGCGAGGGTAGTCCTGCAGCGCTCGACCCATTCACCGTCGCCGGCGTAGGCGGCCGCGACCTTGTCGATCAGGTCGTCGAGCAATGTCTGGTGGGCGGCGAGGACGCAGTCGAGGCGGTCGTTGAAGATTTCGTAGAAGCTCTCGCGGCCGACCCCGGAGGCGGCGAGGATGTCAGCGACCGTGGTCGCCTCGTAGCCGTGCTCGGCAGTGACTCGGGCCGTCGCCGCGACCAGCCGCTCCCGCTGCGAGCTGGCGACGTCGGCGCGGGAGAGCCCATGGCGGCCGCGCGGCAGTCGCGCCGGTGCGGGCGCTGTCACGAGGTCGCTCCGGCAGCCAGCCGCGCCTGTCGCAGGCCCTCGTCGTGCCCGGCGAACGGGGCGGTCGCCAGGTAGACGATGTCGGGCACCAGCGCCGGCAGATGCTCGGCCCGCCCGGCGGCGACTTCGTGGAAGACCAGCAGCTGGGCACGGCCGAAGGCGAGCCCCGGGCTCGAATGCTTGCGCGGCTGCTCGCCCGCCCGCACCCAGAGCGATTCCACCGCCGGGATCGCCAGCTGCCCGTAACGGTCGACCCGGCGCGGGTCGACGCCGACCACGTCGCCGCTCAGGACCAGCGCCAGGGCCGGCTCGGCGGCGAGCATCTCGAGTCCTGCGACGGTCGCCCGGCGCGTCGCCTCGGCGGGGGACTCGCACCCCTCGGCGGCCTTCGCCAGTGTCGCTGACAGCCGCTCGATGCACCGCGTCACCGCCGCGTCGAAACAGTCGCGCTTGTCGGTGAAGAGCTTGTAGAAGGTCGTGCGGGAGACGCAGGCACGGGAGACGAGGTCGGCGATCGTCGTCTCCGCGTAGGTCTTCTCGGCGCAGCAGTCGACCATCGAGTCGAGGATCCGGGCGCGCTGCGACGGGGGCGCCGGCGGGAGCGGCTCCCGAGTCAAGCGAACAGACGATGCACCTTCGGAACCTGAGTGTTTCCCCACTGTTCGGGGATTGTCTCAGGACCGGTCCGATTGTGCAGAAGACTGTGTAGAGGACGCCCGCTCGCGCTCCTCGTCGGTGAGCCCGGCGCAGGGGTTGGGGATCGGCACGGGCCCTTTCTCGTAGGGCAGTTCGCCGGTCTCCTGGAACTCGTAGCGCAGCGAGTTGATCACCGCGCCGACCATGATCGCGAGGCTGAGGATGTAGAACCAGAGCAGCGCGATGAGGACGAAGCCGAGGGTCGAGCCGAGGCGAGAGAGGCTCGAGACGTTGGTCAGGTACAGCGGGAAGAGCCAGTTGGCGAGGCCGGCGGCGAAGGTCACGAACAGCGCCCCGGGCCAGATCGAATGCCACGGCACCGGGGCTTTCGGTACCGCCCAGAAGATCACCGAGCAGATCAGGAAGGTGATCAGCAGCGCCGCGCCGAGCAGCAGGAGCTTGTCGAGCCCTTCGATCCCGGAGAGCCCGAAGGGGAGCTTGTCGGTGCTCGAGACGAGCGTGCTCTCCAGCGTCGGGATGAAGATCGATGCGGCGATGAAGAGGAGGACGACGAACAGCATCGCGAAGGAGAAGCGCTTCTGCTCGAGCCATCCGCGGCAGGGGACGTGGTAGATCCGGCAGAAGGCGGTGTCCATCGCGCCCCAGAAGGAAGCGCCGATCCAGATCGAACCGACGAAGGCGGCGATCCCGATCGTCGCCGAGTTGTCCTGAATTTTCTGCAGGACGTCTTCCAGCGTGTTCGACTCGGTATTGGGGAAGAGACGCTGCAGGTCGTTGAGTACGCTGGTTTCTACCCCGTGGATCTTCAGCACCTGGGTGCCGATGAACAGCACCAGCAGGGTGAAGGGGAAGACCGCCAGCATGAGGTTGTAGGCGACCATCGCCGAGAGCCCGGTGACGTTCTCGGAGTAGGCCCGGCGCCAAAAAGCGAGGGTCCAGGCACGGAATCTGGAGCGTCGTGGCGTCATTGACTTTACAAAGTGAAGTGGCTACAATTCGAACGAGCGTTTGACGGTAGTTTCAACGCACGCCCAACGGGGCATCGGCAACAAAGGCCTTTCGAAGTACCCATTCGCGGACCATTCCCCCGGTCCGCTTTTTCATCGCGGGGCGCGACTTGTCGCCATCGACGGCATTTATACGTCTACGCATATTCATCAAGCGCTAGGGAAAGAAGTAGATACACGATGCTGGTAGCTGAGCTTCAGGAGTTGGAGGAGGTCAAAAACCTCATGAACCGCGGTCAGCAGCTTGGCGTGCTGACTTTTGGCGACATCGCCTCTGCGGTATCTGAGGTGGACCTTGACGAGTCTGACGTCGAGGATCTCTACGGCCACCTTGAGAAAGCGGGCATCGAGCTCGTCGAGGACATGGACCCCGCCCAGAAAGCGGCGGCGGACGCCATGCCCGCGGACACCGGCAAAAAAGGCCGGCGTCGCGCGAAAACGACGCTCGATCTGAAACCCGACATGACGACGGATTCTCTGCAGCTGTTCCTAAAGGACATCGGCAAAGTCCGCCTGCTTACCGCGGCGGAGGAGGTCGAACTCGCCAAGCGCATCGAGCGCGGCGATCTCGACGCCAAGCAGAAAATGGTCGAGTCGAACCTTCGACTGGTCGTCTCGATCGCGAAAAATTATCGGAACCAGGGCCTGCCCTTCCTCGATCTGATCCAGGAGGGAACCCTCGGGCTCGTCCGCGCGGCGGAGAAGTTCGACTACCGCAAGGGGTTCAAGTTCTCGACCTACGCGACGTGGTGGATCCGCCAGGCGATCGCCCGTGCGCTCGCCGACAAGGCGCGGACCATCCGTATCCCGGTCCACGTGGTCGAGAAGCTGAACAAGATCGGTCGCGCCGAGCGCAAGCTCGTCACCGAGCTGGGCCGTGAGCCGACGCCGGAGGAGATCGCCGAGGTAACGGGGATCGATCCCGAGGAGGTCGACTCGATCAAGCGCTCCGCGCAGGCTCCGGTCTCGCTGGAGAAGCCGGTCGGCGACGAGGAGGAGTCCGAGTTCGGTCAGTTCATCGCCGACGAGAAGGCCGAGAGCCCGTTCGACCGGGCCGCCGACCTGCTCACCAAAGAGGCGCTGAAGGAAGCCCTCGAGAACCTGTCCTACCGCGAGCGCCGCGTGCTCGAGCTCCGTTACGGGCTCGGCGGCGAGCATCCGCGGACCCTGGACGAGGTCGGGCGGACGTTCAACGTCACCCGTGAGCGGATTCGTCAGATCGAGAACCAGAGCTTGAAAAAGCTCCAGAGTCTGGGCGAGGCCCAGAAACTGCGCGAGGTCGCGTAGCAGCGAGCCTCGAGTACCCAGGATTCACCAGGGCGCGCCGGCAATCCGTCGGCGCGCCCTTTCTTTTTGGGCCGGAGACCCGCAAAAGTCATCAGATAGATGTCTAGGGAAGTAGAGCGGCGCTGAGCCGGGTCGATAAAGCCCGGGATGTTCGATATCGCGACTGCCCTACGGACCCTCGTCGAGCGCGGAGGGTCGGATCTCCACGTGAAGGTCGATTCGCCCCCGGTCGCCCGGATGCACGGCGAGCTGATCCCCTTGGAGGGGTTCGGCAAGCTCACCGCCGAGGACACCGAGCTCGCCTTCCACGGGATCGCCGGTCCGCGCTCGCTGAGCGAGTTCGAGAGCGACGGTGAGGCCGACTTCTCCTACGCCCTGCCGGGTGTCTCGCGCTTCCGCGTCAATGTCTTCAGGCAGCGCGGGGCGATCTCGATCGTCTGCCGCGCAATCCCCTTCCAGATCCGCTCGATCGCCGATCTCGGGCTGCCCGATGTGGTCCGCGAGCTGGCCGAGGAGCAACGGGGGATCGTCCTCGTCACCGGCACCACCGGGTCCGGCAAGAGCACGACGCTGGCGGCGATGCTCGACCACATCAATGAGACGCGGTCGTCCCACATCATCACGCTCGAGGACCCGATCGAGTACCTGCACGCGGACAAACGCTCGATCGTCAACCAGCGCGAAGTCGGGTCCGACACGCTCGGCTTCGGCAAGGCCATGCGCCGGGTCCTGCGCCAGGACCCCGACGTCATCCTGATCGGTGAGATGCGCGACGAGGAGACCGTTCGCACGGCCCTCTCGGCGGCCGAGACCGGTCACCTGGTGCTGTCCACGGTCCACACTCTCGACGCGACGGAGACGGTCAACCGGATCATCGACTTCTTCCCGCCCCATCAGCAGCAGCAGGCGCGGGTCATGCTGGCGGCCACGCTGAGAGGGGCCATCGCCCAGCGCCTGGTGCCGGACGTGACCGGCGAGGGGCGGGTCCCGGCCTCCGAGGTGATGGTCGTCACCGGCCGGATCCAGGATCTCATCCTCAACCCGGAGGAGACCGGCAAGATCACCGAGGTCATCGCCGAAGGCGATTACTACGGCATGCGGACCTTCGACCAGGCCCTGATGTCGTACGTCGCCGAGGGCCGGATCACCGAGCAGGTGGCGATGGAGCACGCCTCCAACCCGCACGACCTGAAGCTGATGCTCGCGGCGGGTGGGCGTCGGGCCAGCGGAATCGAGCAACTCGGCGCCGCCGCGGGCTCGTGAGGGGCGGCACGTCGTGAGGGAGAAGCTCAACGAAAGCAGGATCGCCCAGATCGGTCTGGTGGCGGTGCTGGTGATCGCGGTCGCGGTGATGTTCCTCAAACCGGGGGGCGGTGGTGGTGGCGAACCCCAGGCCGAAGTGCCGATCATCGCCGGCGAAACCGCGATCCCGACGGCGGCCACCACCGGCGGGGCCGGGATGGGCGAACTGCCCACCGCGGTGCCCGCAGTCCCGGGTCCCCCGCAGCCCTTCGTCGCGGCCTACGACGCGGGTGAGACCGTCGCCTTGCTGGTCGTCCACGACGGCGGCATCGACGACGCCTACACGACCGCGGCGCTGAAGAAGGTGGCCTCGATCGAAGACGTCGCGGCCTTTGTCGTCCCCGCCAAGCAGATCTCCCGCTACGCCTCGGTGACGATCGGCCTCGACGTCAACCAGCTGCCGGCGCTGATCGTCCTGCGGCCGAAGCAGCTCAGCGAAGGGGTGCCGCAGGCGACCGTCTCCTACGGCTATCAGACCCCCGAAAGCATCTACGTATCGGTTCTCGACGCCACCTACAAGGGCCCGGAAGTGGCCTACCACCCCGGCTGATGGGCTTCGATCATCCCAGCCATCTGCAGGCCGTTCCCGACCCCGGCTCCGCCGCCGCGGCCGACCCTTCGGCGGAAGCGTCGGGAACGCCGGGCCTGACGCCGCCGCTCCAGCGGGGCCACTCGCGCGGATTCATCACCGACGTCCTGGTCGAACTTGGCTACGTCGCCGAGGCGACGGTGACCGCCGCGATCGAGAGCGGGCGGACGATGGGCAAACCGCCGGAGGCGCTGCTCCTGACCCAGGGCGCGATCAACGAGGAGCAGTTGGCTCGGGCGACGGCCGAGCGTTACGGCCTCGACTACGTCGATCTCGCCGTCCACGGCGTCGACTTCGCCGCCGCCTCCCTGTTCCCGCTTGTGCTGGCGCGCCGCTACATAGCGGTCCCGGTCGGCTACGTCGACCAGCAGACGCTTCTGGTCGCCGCCGCGGACCCGGCCAACGTACTCGCCGTCGACGACATCCAGATGGCGACCGGGCTCGAGGTGCGGATCGCGGTCACCGCGCGCAGCGACGTCGAAGGGCTGCTGAAGCGGCTCGGCACGATGCAGAGCGCCGCCGCCGAGGCGATCATCGAGGAGGAGGTGCAGGCCGAGGACGCCGCGCTCGCGCCTGTCAGCGAGATGCAGTCCGGGCCCGAGGACGCGCCCGTCGTCAAGCTCGTCTACAGCTTGCTCGCGCAGGCGGTCGGCGAGGGTGCCTCCGACATCCACTTCGAGCCCGAAGAAGGGGAGCTGCGGATCCGCTTCCGCATCGACGGCGTGCTGAAGGAGGCGGCGCACGTGCCGAAGCGGCTGATCGGCGCGGTGATCTCGCGGCTGAAGATCATGAGCGAGCTCGACATCGCCGAGAAGCGCGTGCCGCAGGACGGTCGCGTCAGCGTCTCGGTCGAAGACCGCCGCATCGACCTCCGCGTGACGACGCTGCCGACGCAGCGCGGGGAGGGGGCGACGATCCGCATCCTCGACGAAAGCAACTCGCACCGCACGCTCGACGAGCTGGGCATGGACGGCTCGGCGCGGGCGCGCTTCGAGGACGCCTTCCGCCAGTCCTACGGCGCCGTCCTCGTCACCGGTCCGACCGGCTCGGGCAAGTCGACGACGCTCTACGCGGCCCTCGCCGAGCTGAACGACGTGAGCAAGAAGATCATCACGATCGAGGATCCGGTCGAGTACCGGGTCGACGGCGTCAACCAGATCAACGTCAACCGCAAGGCCGGGCTCGACTTCGCCACCGGCCTGCGCTCGATCCTGCGCGCCGACCCGGACGTCGTGATGGTGGGCGAGATCCGTGATTCGGAGACGGCGCGGATCGCGATCGAGGCGGCGCTGACCGGCCACATGATGCTGAGCACGCTGCACACCAATGACGCCCCGGGGGCGATCCCGCGCCTCAGCGAGATGGGGATCGAGACCTTCCTCACCGCCTCGGCGGTCGACTGCGTCATCGCCCAGCGCCTGGCCCGGAAATTGTGCCCGAGCTGCAAGCGACGGACGATCATCCCGGTCGCCGTACTGGGTGAAGCGGGGGTGCGCGCCGGGGCCGACCTCGAAGGCTACGAACCGGTCGGATGCCCGCGCTGCTCGCACACGGGCTACCGCGGTCGCGTCGGGATCTACTCGGCGATGTCGATGAGTGAGCGGCTCAAAGAACTGACGATCGCCCGTGCGGCCGAGCCCGAAATCACCGGCGCCGCCGAAGCGGAGGGGATGCTGACGCTGCGCGAGGACGGGGTGTCCAAGGTTCGCATGGGGGTCACCAGCTTGGAGGAGGTGCTGCGTGTCACGGCCTGAGATCGACTTTTCCGAGGTGCTCCGCCGCATGGTCGAGACGCGTGCGTCCGACGTCCACATCACGCCGGGCTTCCCGCCCGCGATCCGCGACAAGGGGCGGATCCGACCGATGGAGGGCTTCCCCGTCTTGAACGGGCAGGAGACGCGCGAGATCGTCTACGGGATCCTCAACGACGACCAGCGCAAACGGTTCGAGAACGAGCAGCAGCTCGACTTCGCCTACGCGATCCCGAATGTCGCCCGCTTCCGCGTCAACTGTTATTTCCAGCGCGGGGCGGTGAGCGCCGCCCTCCGCCTGGTCCCGAATGAGATCCCGGCGCTCGATTCGCTCGGCGTTCCGCCGGTGCTGCGCGAGCTGATCGCCAAACCGCGCGGCTTCGTCCTCGTCACCGGGCCGACCGGCTCGGGCAAGAGCACGACGCTGGCGGCGATGATCGACGCCATCAACGTCGACCGCGAGGACCACATCCTCACGATCGAGGATCCGATCGAGTTCCTGCACCGGCACAAACGCTCGATCGTCAACCAGCGCGAGGTAGGGTCGGACGCTCCCGACTTCGCCCGGGGGTTGCGGGCGGCGCTGCGCCAGGACCCCGACGTGATCCTGGTCGGCGAGATGCGCGACCTGGAGACCGTCTCGACGGCGCTGACCGCCGCCGAGACCGGCCACCTCGTCTTCGCCACCCTCCACACCCAGTCGACCGCGCAGACGGTGGACCGCGTGATCGACGTCTTCCCGCCCGAGCAGCAGGCGCAGGTGCGCACGCAGCTGTCGATCGCCCTGCAGGGGATCGTCACCCAGCAGCTGTTGCCGACCAGCGACGGGCGTGGCCGCGTCGTCGCCTGTGAGGTGCTGATCCCGACGCCGGCGATCCGCAACCTGATCCGCGAGGGCAAGACCCACCAGATCTACGCGGCCGTGCAGACCTCGGGCGCGACCGGCATGCAGACGATGGACGCCGACCTGGCGCGGCTGGTGCGAAGCGGCAAGATCGGTCGCTCGCTGGCCGAACAGCGCGCCTCGGTGCCGGAGGAGCTCAGCCGCCTGCTGGGCGGGGCGCCGGCCGTCGCGGGCGCCGCCGCGCCTCCGAGCTACGTGAACGGGGGCTAGCGTGGCGAGCACTTTCACCTTCCGCGCGATGGACCTGGCCGGGACGGCGTCCGCCGGCGAACTTCAGGCCGACTCCAAGGCGGCGGTCAGCGAGCAGTTGCGCCACCGCGGGCTGATCGTCCTCGACGTCAGTCAGAAGTCGAGCCCGTTCAACATCGAGGACCTCTTCCGCCGCTTCAGCAGCATCGACATGCGCGAGCTGGCGATCTTCTCGCGCCAGTTCGCGACCTTGAACGCCTCGGGCATGCCGATGCTGCGCACGCTGCAGACGCTCGAGGAGCAGACGAAGGACGAGGAGATCAAAGCGGCAGCGGCCGGGATCCGCGGCGACGTCGAGGCGGGCAGCTCCCTCGAGGAGGCGATGGCGCGCTATCCACGAGTCTTCGATCGGCTCTACCGGGCGATGGTCCGTTCGGGAGAGCAGTCGGGCCGGCTCGACGAGGCGATGGACCGGATCGCCAATCAGGTGGAAAAGGCCGACGCGCTGCGCCGTGAGGTCAAATCCGCGCTGATGTACCCGGCGGTCATCTTCGGCTTCGCGACGGTGGTGCTGATCGCGATCGTCGCCTTCGTCATCCCCGTCTTCGCCAATATCTTCAAAGAACTTGCCGAAGAACATCCGGAAGAAGGTGGCGGCCTGCCGGCGCCGACGCAATTCTGCGTCGACCTCTCGAAAGCGCTCACCGGCTATTGGTTTGTGATCATCCCCGCAGTCGTGCTGGCGTTCTTCCTGTTCTTCAAGTGGAAGAAGACCGAACGCGGTCACGCCACCTGGGATCGCTTCATCCTGAAGCTGCCCGCGAAAATCGGGGACGTCGTGCAGAAGGTCGCGTTGGCGCGCTGGTCGCGGACGTTCTCCGGCGCTGTCTCCTCCGGTGTGCCGATGCTCCAGGCGATCAAACTGACGGGCGAGACGGCGGGCAACGTGGTGATCGAGGAAGCTATGGAGGACGTCTACAACTCGGTCAAACGCGGCGGGTCGATCGCGGCGCCGATCGCCGAGGACGACATCTTCCCGCCGATGGTCGGCCACATGATCGCGGTCGGCGAGGAAACCGGCCAGCTCGACGAAATGCTGAGCAAAGTCGCCGACTTCTACGAGGCCGAGGTCGACGCGAAGGTGAAGGCGCTCACTTCCTTGCTCGAGCCCGTGATGATCGTCGTGGTCGGCGGCATGGTGGGATTCATCGTGATCTCGATGTACCTACCGATGTTCAGCATCTACGAAAAGATCCGCTAGCCGGATCTGGACGCCAGGTGGACATTCGTATGGAGACCACCAGCGATTTTTGGTGCCTCTTCTGAGTCTTTTCACCAGTTTTAAGTTCTCTTGCCTCAGCACTTTTCGGAGTCCGTCCAGGTAGGGCTTCACTGTTACGAAAAGTACGTCCAGAGCACTAAAGATGGGGCATCAGGAGCCGATGAGACCTATGTCAATACTGCCAGTGCTCCGGCACCGAAAGGTGAGACCCGGGCTCTGGCGCAAACGATAGGTCCAATAGGAGGTACCTATGTTGCTCCAGAACATCCGGGCGCGAATCCGAGCCCGGCTCAGCGGTGACAGCGAGGCCGGCTTCACGCTGATCGAGCTCCTCGTCGTCATGCTCATCCTCGGCATCCTCGCCGCTATCGCCCTGCCCGCCTTCTTCAACCAGAAGGAAAAGGCTGGCGACTCGAATGCGAAGGAGACCGCGCACTCCGCGCAGGTGGCGACCGAGACCTTCGCGACCGAACACAATGGTTCGTACGCTGGCGTGTCCGAGACTGCCCTGCACAAAATCGAGCCGACGCTTCCTGCGGGGTTGACTAAAGCCCAAGAAGAAGCAAACGCGGCCGCTCCGGCTGTCTCGGTGAAAGAACTCAACGGCGGAACCGGTTATGAAATCACGGTAAAATCCTCGTCGGCGGGTCAGACGTTCACGATCAAAAATGAAGCCGGGACTATTACCTTCCCGTGCACGGTCGCAGGTAAGGGTGGATGTCCGGAAATCTCGGCTGGCGTAGGCGGCTGGGGTAACGGCTGATCCACGTTCGCGGTTTGGTATGGATGTCAGGCGTATGCGCAAGAGGCGGGCCAATGTGGCCCGCCTCTTGACGTTTCTCCTAGCGGTCCTGGTGTTTGGCATCCCGGTTGCGAGCGCGAGCGCGGCCCCCGCGACGCCGAAGCTGGTTGTGACGGATCCTCCTTCGAGACAGGAAGCACCGGCGAACGTCATCTTGCCCTCCGTCATCGGCGAAGCAGAACCGGAAGACGGCGTCATCCTCGAGGGAGTGCTGATCCACTTCGAGTCAGTTGTCGGGCCCGTGTGGGACACGGTGGAAAAACCGACGGCCAACCCGAACTACGAAATCCAGATCTTCGACTCGACCGAATGCCGTGGTTCGGCGATCGCTCAAGGGACGGCGGCGACGCTCGAGGGCGTGGGTATCCCCGTCGCGGTGAACGCTGACTCGAAGTCCACGCTCTCGGCCATCCAGGTCGATCCGAGCAATCCCTCTGAACCGTCGGGCTGTTCGAACGTCTTGAGTTACTGGGAGGGGAACGTTCCACCTGAACCTGGTGGCGGTGGCACTGGCGGTGGTGGGGGGGAATCCGGCGGCGGAGAAGTCGGTGGCGGTGGAGGGGGCGGCGCCTCCGGCCCTGGCTCGACGACAGCGACGTCGTCATCGACGCCCGGGGGAACCTCGTCCTCGCACGGCTCGATCGGCGGGGCTATGCCGGCGGGTCCCAAGCCGAGCGCGCCCAACCTTCATCTACTTCCTTCGGCCCGTGCCAATGACTTGACCCCGCTCGTCGCGGGCAGCGCGCCCGGCGCCGAAAGCGTTGCGATCTATGGCAATGCGAACTGCTCCGGTGCTCCGGTAATCAAGGGAACTCCGTCGCAGTTGTCCGCGGGGTTCGAAGTGTCGGTCGGGAAGAACAGTTCGACGATCTTCTCGGCGGTCGCGATCGCCGCCCAGCACTCCGGTTGCTCGGAACCGGTCAGTTACACCGAGGACTCGACCGCGCCACGCACCCGCATCACGATGGGCCCGGGGGTGAAGACCCGCAAGCACAAGGCCGTGTTCCGCTTCCAGGACATCACCGAAGACCCTCCGGGAACCACTTTCGTCTGCAAGGTCGACAAGGCCAAGTGGAAGCCCTGCAGCTCCCCTTTCCACGTCAAGCACCTGAAGCCCCGTCGCTACGTCGTCGCGATCCGCGCCACCGACCTCGCCGGCAACGTCGAACGCAAGCCGGTCAAGCGTCGCTTCATCGTCATCCCTCCCGCTGCATCCACTCTGCCTTAGCCAGTCGGCGAGTCGGGACCACGAAGCCTTTGACCCGATTAACGCGACCCATCCGGGGCGGCGGTGCAGTCGCCCGGGCGTGTTCGATTGGGGGCAGCGTGTCGGGTGACGCCGTAAACGAGGGGAGCGGGGTTGTCTACGGGCACTATCAGGGCGCTCGCCGGCGGTCGCTCGTTCTTTCGATCGTCGGCTTCGTTCTGCTCGCAATCGTTGCCGATAGCTGGTTCCGTCACGGGCCGTCCCTGGCCCAGGTCGCGATAACGATCGTGGTCGTAATTGCTGTCCTGGGTCTTTCCGGGTGGGCGTTTGTCCGGAGGGTCGGTCTCGAAATTCAGCCCGATGCGCTGGTCCTGCAGGGGGCCGTGAGAAGAGTGGAGGTCCCTTGGAATCGAGTCCGGGGCTTTGTATGGCAAGAAGCCCGGTCCCTCACGAGGACTGAATATCTCTACGTTGAGACCGACCAGCCGAATCCTCGTCGTATTCCGAAGGACGCACCGATCCGGCTCCCGACCGTCGCGAGGACGGTCGATCGCGACCGCCCGAACGACAGATCTCCGGGAGCGCTGCTCACTTCTCCGAATCTGCGCTCGGCCGCGGGGATTGAAGTCGATGCGACCGAACTCCTGGAACGGGCCCAGGGTTCAGCTCGCGAACGCCCATCGCGCTCGGTCGCTCAGGTAGAACTCCGCCCATGATCGGTGTGGTCATCATCGCGTTCCTCGGCGGGCTGGCGGTCGGCAGCTTTGCGACGGCGGTCGCCTATCGGGTGCCGCGGGGGATGCCGTTCGCGGTGGAGCGGTCGCAGTGCCCCGCCTGCGGGGCGCAGATCGGGGCTCGGGACAACGTGCCCGTCGCCTCCTGGTTGGTACTCCGAGGCCGGGCACGGTGCTGCGGGGCGCCGATCTCGCCGCGCTATCCGCTGACGGAGCTGGCGGTGGGGGCGCTCTACGCGGCGACGGTGATCGTCTACCGACACCACGCCCCCGAAGCGGTGATCGGGTTGGTGTTCGTCGCGATGCTCGCGATCATCACGCTGACCGATCTCGACCTGCGGATCATCCCGAACAAGGTGCTGATCGCCGGCTCGGTGCTGTGCCTGGCGATCGCGATCACGACGGACCCAGGCGGCGTGCCGGAGCGGTTGATCGCGGCGGCCGCCGGGGGCGGCCTCTTCTTCCTGGTCGTGCTCGCCTACCCGCGCGGGATGGGCATGGGCGACGTCAAGCTGGTGGCGACGATGGGGCTGTTTCTCGGCCGGGCCGTTGCTCCCGCGATTCTCGCCGGGCTGCTCGCTGGCAGCATGATCGGGCTGGCGCTGATCGCGACGCAGGGGGCGCAGGCGCGGAAGATGGCGATTCCCTTCGGGCCCTTCCTGGCGCTGGGCGGGATCGTCGGCCTGCTCGCCGGCCACCACCTGGTCGACATCTACCTCAACTGAGGTGTGGGTTATTCGGCTTCGCGTTCGGCTGGTTCGCTCGCGCCGGTCGCCGAGCCGGCTTCGGTGTCCTGGGCGCCGTGCTTCCCCTTGGTGGCGCCGAGGGCGGCGCGACGCGGCTTCGCTGACACCGTCCGGCTGATCTTCAGCAGCTCGATCCGGTAGGTACGTTCACGGGGGCCATAGACGAAGGTCTCGGGCATCTGCGGTTCGAGCGCGAGCAGCTGGCAACTCTGCGAGCCGACGATGCACTTCGCTTCGCCGAAGATCGACTCGACGTCGGAGGAGACGAGAAGGAGCGCCTTCTTGCCGTCCTTGCTGACGCCCATGTAGGTCACGGCGGGCGTCGCCCGGGCGGGGAGCATCGTCAGTTCGGGCAGGTCGCGACGGACCTGGGGCTTCGGCTTGGCGCGCTTGGGGCCGCTGTCGGCGGACGAGGCGGGGCCGCTGACGATGCGGACATCGATCGCCTCGGAGGCGTACCGCGGCTGGGTCGTCCCGGTGGATTCGCCGCCGCTCGCTTCCGTCTCGCCGCTCGAGGCGGAGGTCGGCGGCACGTACGTTTCGGCCGGCGCAGGAGGTTCGTAGGGCGGCGGGCTCGATTCGCCGCCGGTCACCGTCGCTTCGGTAGGCGCCACGGCGGTTGGCGCCGTCGTGGTCGGAGTCGAGGCGACGGATGCGCTCGCTTCACCTTCTCCCGCGATGGCTTCTTCACTCGAGGGTTCGGCGCTCGCGGATGCGGGGGCCGCGAACGGGTCCAGCGCGCGAGCGTGCTTGAGCCGACGGCGCGCATCGCGGAGGCCCGGCTCGGACCGAGCGACGGTCAGCTTGTCGGCGGAGGTCGCGCCCGATTCCGCCGTGATCGACGGGGCGGTTGCGGCCGACGCTTCGACGGGGTGCGACTTCTTCTTGAAGTAGATGGGCGCGGCGACGATCGCGACCAGGAGCAGGACCACCAGCGGCAGCAGATGCCGTTCCTTGAGGTCGTAGTAGAGGTCGGAGAGGAAGTGCGGGACGTGCAGGTCCGACAGCTTCAGGTCCGGTCCCTTCTTCAGGAAGTTCATTCGGTGCTCACCGTCTGCGAGGTGGATTCCGGCGGGGCCGCCGGCGTCGCCCCCGCGGTGACCCCTTGGCCGGGCGGGGTCAGGTAGGTCGTCACCGAGAAGTTCGCCTGCAGTTCCGGCGCCCCGCTGGACCCGCCTTCCCCGCCGGTGCCGGTGCCGGCGCCGGCGCTGAGCGAGAAGCCGTTGATCGTGATCAGCCGGCCGTCGACCTTCATTGCGCTGCCGGATCGCACCAGCGAGTCGACGGCCCCGATGAAGTTGGCGACCTGGAAGAAGTTCCCCTTGAGGTCGAGCGAGTAGGGCATGATCGCGAGCCCGGCCGATCCGATCGACGCGCCGAGCGGCAGCAGCGAGGCTTCGACCTCGGTCGGCGGGATCGTTTCCGCGGCCGGGGTCGAGGTCGACGTGCCGGCCGTGGCTTCGGTCGTCGGCGCCGGCGCGGCGACCGCTTCCGGAGCCGCTTCGCCTTCGCCTTCGAGCTGGATGTCGTCGAATTCGACGCCGCTGGCGGCGGCGATCGTTTCGAGTTCGATCAGCAGCGAGGGCGTTTCGTCGCTCGCGGGCACCGCCTGCCCGAGCTCGACGAGCTGGTGGTACGCGGCCGGGAACGAGCGCCGCGCCACCGTCGCCTGGGCGAGCTGGCCGCGGGCCGATTCGACCGTCGTGGTCACCGCTTCGATCTGTTCCGAGAGCTTCGCGGCTTCGTCGCGCTTCGGGCTCAGCAGGAGCGTCCAGAAGGCGATCGCGGCCGCGGCCACCACCAGCATCCCGACAATCGGTCGCGTCGCGGAGCCCATCAGTCGGCCGCGCTTTCGCTTTCGCCGCTAGACGATTCACCGGTGGACGGTTCGCCCGTTTCACTCGACGGTTCGGTCGTTTCCGATTCGCCTTCGCCTTCGGTGGTGCTTTCGGCCGGGACTTCCGGAGCGACTTCGCCGGTCTGGGCCGGTGCGACCGGAGCGGCGTCGAACGCGGCGACCATCTGGAAGCTCGCCGACTTGGCGCCCCCGCAGCCGGTGGCCGAGGTCGCGTTTTCGCCTTCGCCGCCGCTGCTGGAGCCCTGGAAGCCCACCCGGGTTACGCCGTCGATGTCCTTGAGCGTCTCGACGAAACCGGCGACCGCCTCCTGGCTCGTCCCGCAGCCGGCCACTTCGAGGGCCGGGCCGGCGATCTGTGAGCGCATGCCGACGCCGGCGCCGCCGGAGAGGCCCACTTCGGGCGACGCCGTCCCCGCCAGGCTGGTGAGCTGGATGTTCGCCGGCAGCAGCAGCGACAGTTCGTTCAACACCCGGTGCCAGTCGAAGCGGCTGTCGGCGAGGCCGGTGACCGTTTCCAGGCGCTGTTCGCGGACCGCGGCGAACTGCGTGTACGGGGCCAGTTCCTGCGCCCTTGCTTCGATGCTCTGCCCTTCGGCTTCCAGCTGCGTGACTTCCGCTTGGCGGTCGGAGATCTGGTTTTCGGTGACGACCAGGGAGGTCAGCGCGATGACCGCCGCCGCGAGCGCGCCGACGACCATGTAGGCGAGCGGGCCCGCCCTCAGCGGGCGGCGACCGCCTGGTCGCTCCTCGGCCGGGATGAGGTTTACGGGGCGCATCGTCAGACGTCGAGGGCGAGGCCGAGGGGCAGGGTCAGTCGCGCCGCGGTGGAGGCGTCGTAATCGGCCAGGGCGGACGGGCGGGAGACAACGATCGGCAGGCCGACCGTTGTCTCAATCTCGGCGGCGAGCCCGGGGATGGCGCTGCCGGGGCCGCAAAGGACGATCTTGTCGACCGGGACCGCGCCCTCCTGGGCGGCGTAGAAATCGAGCGAGAGGCGCAGCTCGTCGACCACGGAGGCGGCACCGCGCTCGAGCGCGGTCCGGGCCCGGGAGACGGTGCCGGGGTCGCCCTCGAGCGCCTCGAGCGGTCGGCCCAGACCGACGTGGTTGAGCCACATGCCGGCGTGCTCGAGAGTCAGCCCGGTGCTCGAGGCAAGGCCGCCCGCGATGTCCTCGAGGCCGACCGGCGAGAGGCGGGTGAAGAGGCAGGAACGACCGCGGGCGACGGCGAGGTTGGTGCTGTCGCCGAGGTTGCAGTAGAGCGACGGGGACCGTTGGCCGGGTTCGGTCCCGGCCACATCGGTGGTGGCGAGCGCCGGCTCGTCGTCGGCGACGGCCCTGATCATCCCGAAGGCGCTGAGGTCGACCCCGACGGGTTCAAGGCCGGCGTCGCGCAGCGGCCGCAAGGTCGCCAGGATCATCTCCCGACGCGCGGCGACGACCATCACGTCGATCTGCGCCGGCGCGTCGCCGCTCGCGGCCACGCCGCCGACGACCCGGTGCTCGATCACGGCTTCCTCGAGCGGCATCGCGATCTGCTCCTGGGCACTGAAGCGGACCGCGGTGTCGAGCTCCTCCGGGCTCTCGATCAGCGGCAGGCGCAGCGTCCGCACGACGAGGCGCTGGTTGGCGATGCCGAGCCGCACTCGTCGGCCCATGCCGGTCGCGGCGAAGAGGGCGCGGAGCGCCGCGGCGACGGCGGCGGGCTCGGCGACCTCGCCGTCGCGGAAGGCCTCGGGCTCCAGCGGCTGGACCCCGGCGGCGATGACTCGAGGCACGCCGTCGACGAGCCGCGCTTCGACCGCGGCGACGCTGCCCGCCTCGATCTCGAGCCCGACGACCACGCCGCCATCGCGCGGCTTGCGGCTGAGGCTCGGCATCGACAGCGTCGGTCCGCCCAGGGTGGGACGGGAGAGACCTGGACGGCGGAGTTCCGGCCGGCGAAATTCCGGCCGACGCGGGCGCGGCAGGCTGATCGGCTTGGTGAGGATGTTGCTCATGGAGGAAGCGGCCATCGCGACCGCGTTCATCTATCGGCCGCTCGGCGCCGATCCCGCAGTCCCCTACTTGGAAATCGTGGACGTTTGTCCGGCCTTCCGAGAGGTCGTCCACAGACACCTTGTGCGGCTGCCCTGGCGACTATTCGACGATCTCGCGCCCGATGATCCAGTCCGATTCGACCGGGGCGGTGAACTGCGGCGGTTCGGTGGTCCTGAACCGATCGTCGTATTCGTAGTTCTTCACGTAGCCGGTGTTGCCGGTCGTGCCGACGGCGCCGCGGTACTTCTGCGCGATCGCGCCCTTCACGGTGAGCGTGCCCAACGACGAGCCGCACTTGTAGTTGTCGACGATGAAGGAGTGGTTGATCGCCAGCAGGGCCGCTTCGACATTCAGGTTCGTCACCGAGCCGGTCGCGTTGCCCTTGCATTCGGTCACTGCGAGGTTCGGGGTGCAGACCTTGTTGCCGAAACTACCGGTGCACGTTTCCGGATGTACGAGTTCGACCGGGTGGTACACGCGGATGAAGTTGTTGGCGATCAGGCCGAGCATCGCTTCTTCGTTGGTCCTCGTGACGTTGTTCATGATCATCACGTTGTTGGCGGCGGCGATCGTCAGCGGCTTGGAGAGCGTGCCTTCGATGTTGATGTTGCCGCAGGTGCCCACGGCCCCCGGTGAGTAGGCGACGTTGAACGGGCTGTATTCGGTGCTGCATGAGGCGCCGTTCGAGTCGTAGATGATCCCATTGCCGGGCAGTGCCCCCGAGTAAAGCGGCGACTGAGTGCACGACATGCCTCGCCCGACCTTCATCGTCGAGCCTTCCAGGCAGATTTTGATTTCCCCGGTGAAGACGAATTGCGATTCGGCCGCTTCCGACAGCTTGGAGTTGGTCGGGGGCGGGATCAGCACCGACGAGCCCACTTCGTAGGTGCCTTTAAAGTTCGATTTGCTGCCACTGCAACTGGAGCCCGAGTGGGGTATTTCGGAGGTTGAGAACCACCCCGGCAGCTTGGGGTAGCTGACCTCGACCGGGTCCCTGGGTTCGCGCCCGAGCGTCGGCGCTTCGCAGATCACGAAGGCGTCGTTGGTGTGCATCGGGCCTTTGATGTTGTCGCGGCCGATGAAGGAGATCGTGTCGCAGTACTTGGCCGAGGAGGAGTTCGAGGTGACCTGGCCCTGTTCGTTCAGGTACTTGCCTTCGGCGTTCTCCAGTGGCGTCGTGTAGCGCCCTTCGTAGATCGTCTTCGAGCACTGTCGGTTGGCGGCGGCGATCAGTTCGGGATTCCCGTAGGTGACCGGGTCGGAGGTCTCGAGCTGGGTGAAGTAGACGTAGTCGAGGAAGCTTTTCGGCTTGAACGTCGCCATCACTTTGCTTTCCGACCCTCCGTAGAAGCCGGTCGCGCGAATGCGGAAGGTGCCTCGCGCCGAGCCCAAGCTCTCGAGCATGCTGGCGCCGGCCGCTTCGAAGGTCGAAGGCGCGCCGGGCGTCATCGGGACGCATTTGGAGTGCCCGGTGGCGGGGATGATTTCCAGCGCGTAGGTCGCGCCCCCGCCGCCCGGCACGGGGCGGGTATGGGCGGTCGAGCCCAGTTCGTTCAGCGCGTCATATTTTTCACCCGGCTTCACCGCGTTCAGGCATTCGGCCCAATAGTCGGGGTACTTCTGCAGGTGGTAGGCGTATTCGTGGATCCCCGCGAGGGCCGCCTCGTAGGCCTGCTGGCCGTTTTGACTGCGACCGGTCTGCTGGGCGCTGCCGCTGACGGTGGTCACCGCCACCGCGGCGACGAGCGCGATCATCGTCACGCCGATCACCGTCATGATCATGGTGAAGCCGTTCTCATCGCGCGCTTTCATTGGCATGGTAGGACCGTCGTGGCGTTGAATTCGGGTGGGGTCAGGCGAAGCGTGGCACTGTTGCGGACCGCCGTCGCGGCACCTGCGTCGCTGACAGGTTCCGATTTAGGACGGGCCTGAAATGCGATTTTGACCAGGATCGCTTCATTGGCTTCGTTTCCGAGTGCGGTCAGTGGCAATCTGATGACAGAGCCATTGTTGTACTTCCAGTACGAAAAAACCGGTTCTTGCGTAGAGATTGGACTCACGTTTGACAAAAGAGTGATCGGTTCTGATGAGCCGTCCCGCTGGGTAAGCGTTTCTGAGGGTTCGGAGTACGTAATTTCGGTACGAGTTTCCGTCGGGCCGGCGGCCGGGACGCCGGTCGTGGTACTGCCGTAGGGACCGTGGGTGAAGATGAGCGTGTTCCGCGTGCTTCCTTCCTTCACCGGGGCGCTCTTCGGGCTCACGCAGGCGGAGTGGAGCTCTTCGATCATGCGCGTCATCACGACGCGCGCGTTGTCGGTCGCTTCGACCCGCGCGTCGACGCGGGCGTTGCCGTGGAGGGTGACGATCATTACCATGGCGAGGCCGGCGAGCACGACCATGCCCATGCCCATGCCGACCAGAAGTTCGACCAGGGTCGTGCCTTCCTCGTCGCGGAGCTCGATGCGTCGCCTCAGGTGCATGCGGCGCCCGCCGTCGTCAGGGGGAGGCTCTTCACGGTCCCGGCGCTGGTGAAATTTTCCACTGAGACTTTGGTCAGTTCCGCGCGGAGGGTCGTGGTGCCGATCGTCTTCGACGCGCAGATCTTGTAGATGCCGAACGGGAGCCCCGCTTCAGTCACGCCGTTTTCGGTGAAGGCGAGATGACCGCCGGAGTTCGTCATGAAGGTGCGTTGGACCGCGTTCGAGCCGGATTTGCAGCCCGAGTTTTCGTCGGTCACCGTCACCTTTGCTCCGGCCAGTGGTTTGGAGCCATTTTCGACCGTGAGTTCGAGGGCGGGTACCTGGATCCGCGCCGTCCCCACGCCTCCCGGCGGCACTTCGATCGAGCCGATCCCGACGTTGTTTTCCGTTTTGGTGCCACTGGGGTTCGGGTTGTTGCTCAGACAGGAGCCCGCGTAGACGGTGTATTTGGATCCTTTGAACGGGAAGAGTTTTTCGGCGACAGGTCTCGCGCTCCGGCTGCCGCCGGGCGTCCCGTATGCGGTCGGGCCAAGGCTCCTTTCGGTGAAGGCGACCGAGATCGAGTCGACCGGGGCAGCGAGCAGGGTGCCGGTATTGGGTTGCGCGTAGACGAATTCCGGTTCGAGCCTGCCGGGCCTGTCCCATTCAGTTTGTTCCCACGTGGTCTGTTTGCCAGTGATCGAGACGGTCTTCGTTTCTTCCGTTTTGCCTTCCGGGTTGATCAGGGAGCCGTTGCTCTTGATCAAGGCGGGGAGGCCACCGTTCGGCAGGTCGGCGAAGTTCGCGCAGCCTTGGGTTTCAGTAGTGCGGGCATAGGCGCCTTCTTTAAGCGAGACGGAGATGCCCGACACCGGTTCTCCGGCTGCGTTTTTCGCCCGCACGGAAAGGTTGCCGTGGGTCGTGTCGAGCGAGCCGGTCGAAGGGGAGACGACGCTCTGGATCGTCACCGGGCTGTTCAGCGCCGGCGAGGTCACGGTCGAGGTCACCTGGATGTAGTCGGGCGTGTCGTTTTCGGCGGTGCACGAGACTCCGCCAGCTTGGTTGTTGACGAATTCGCCCTTCGATTCAACGTTGTACTTGGTGCCGTTGAGGGTGGTCGGTCCCTGATTGAGCACGATCGGTTTTTCGTTCAGTTCTTCGAGCCCGTTCAGCGTCGTGATCTGTTTCGCCCGCAGGCGCGCCTGGTCGGCCTGGGCGAGGTCATAGGCGACGGCGCGGTCCCGCTGCGACGCGGCCCCGCGGGTGGTCGCGGTGATCAGCGTCAGCACCGCCCCGGCGACGAGCGCGAGGATGATCGCGCTGACGAGGACCTCGATGATGATGAAGCCCTCCTGGTCGCTCCGGGTGTCGCGCGCGGGTCTTGGCATCCCGGTGTCCATCGGCAGGCGCCGCGCTCGCTTTAGGGGCCTCAAACAAAGGTCTCATCGGTTTTGGGGCCAACGCTTCAGTAAATGAAGCCTTGTAGCTACACTTCGTAAAGCGAGCTTCCCCCTTCACTAGGACCCCCAATGAGCGCGATCAGCAATTCCGAATGCCCCGTCTGTAAAACCGCAGAGGTTGTCTGCGGCAAGTGGACCCTCTTGGTCATCCGTGACCTGGCCGAAGGGAATCGCCGGTTCTGCGAGCTTGAGCGCTCGCTGGAGGGGATCAGCCCGCGCACGCTCTCACTGCGCCTGCGGGCACTCGAGGAGGAGGGCATCGTCGCCCGGCACACCTATCCCGAGGTGCCGCCGCGGGTCGAGTATGCCCTCACCGACAAAGGCTCCGCCTTGGCACCGTTGATCGATGACATGCGCGCGTACGGCACTCGGTGGCTTCTCGGCGAGGCCGGCGAACCCGCCATCGCCGCGTAACCGGTCTCCGCTTCAAAGCTCGCCGCGTCTGCAACTAGTCGTGCAGGCGAAGGAGGCGGAGTGGCTCTGGGGAAGCTGGCCGCGTGCGTGACTTCCTGCTCAACGAAACCCTGAGGCGCCTCGCAACCGAGGCCGCCACCCGTCTGAACGCGATGGTCGCGGAAGGCGAGGAGATCCCCTTCGATGTGGCGACCGACACGGCCGAGGACTCGCCGTTCTACAGCTACGTCCCGCAGACCGGCCGGTATGTGGCCGAACGGGCCGCGGTGCTGCACGGGCTGCCGAGCTGGAACGCGGCCCGTGAGGCCGTGGTCGAGGCCGGCGTCGCCTCCACTTACCTGGAGAGCCGCGGCGAGGTCGTGCCGGCCGAACCGGGCGCCCGCGCCGAGCGGCTGCTCGAGGTCTTCACCGTCGAGCTGTTCGATGGCGGCAGCGGCTTCGCGCTCGACCGCGAACTTCTAGAGGAGCTGGTCGCGACGCTCGACGCGGAAACGCGGAGCGCCGACGACGCCGACGTCCTGATCGTGCCGATCGTCGGCCTGCGGATGTCGATGGCCCGACTGCAGCTGCCGAACGGCGTGCGGATCGTCCAGGCCGACTCGATCGAAGTGCCGATCGAGGCGATGCGCAGCGAAGGCATGGGCCGCGCTGCATGGGAGCCGCAGTTCCTCGCCGTCGCCGAGCAGGGCTCAGAAGGCGCCGAGGCGGCCCTTGAGCAACTGCGCGAGCTGATCAGCGTGATGCGGATGTTCAAAGCCGGCGGCATCGGCCTCGCTCCCTTCGCCTTCGCCCCGACCGGCTCGGACACCTGGCGCCGGATCACCACCGGTGCCCCGGCGACCCGCCCCGGCGGCTACCGCCTGACCGAGGAGGAGGGCGGCCGGCTCGCCGACTTCGCCGCGCTCCTCGAGCAGCGCCCCGACCCCGACGGCGCCCTCACCTGGGCGGTCGGCCGCTTCGAGATGGGCTGCGAGCGCGAGAGCGCGATGGAAGGACTCTCCGACCACCTGCTGGCGCTGCGCGCCGTGCTCGAGGGCCACGGCCCGGTCGGTGCCTCGCTGCCGATGCGCGCCTCTGCCCTGATCGCCGACGACAACTACGACCGCATCGCCGCCCGGGAACGGATGGAGGAAGTCCTCGAGCTGGAACGCGCGCTGATGCACGGCAGCACGCTCGACCGGGCGATCGAACTGGCGACCTGGATCGAGGACGGCGCCCGCCGGCTGCTGCGCAAAGCGGCGCTGGGCGAACTCGGCCCCGACCTCTCGACGATCGCCGACGAGACCCTGATCTCGACCGGCCTCGACGCCGGCGACGCCGAGATCACGGTCTTCGCCCAGGACGACTTCCCCGATGTCGAGGCGACCTTCGCCGACGAAGACGAGGACGACAGCACGAGCTTCGCGGCGATCGAGCAGACCCCGGCCGAGGAATTCAAGGTGGTCGAGTTCCCCGTCGCCAAGGAGGCCACGCCCGAGCCCGAGCCGGAGCCCGAAGCCGAGGCTGAGGACGGGCAGATCTTCGATGGCTTCGCCGACGACATCCGCGACGCCGAGCTCTACCTGGGCGACGAGCCCCAGCTCGAGCACGAAGACGAAGACACCGACACCCGGATCATGGAGCCGATCCCGGCCCCCGGCGAGATCAAGGTCACCGCGACCGCCTGGCTCGACGAGGTCTCCGAGGAGCAGCGCGGCAACTCACTCGAGTGGCCCGCCCAGGAGGACCGCGACCTGCAGCACCGCGAGCGGATCGACACCCCGCGCGTGCGTCACCTCTTCCCGGTGCCGGACGCCAACTGGGACCTCTCGCACCCCGAGTTCGACTACAAGCGCCGCTGACGCGCTGCGCGTCAGTCCGTTAGGCGCCAGGGAGGGTTCAGGCGCATCTCGCCGGCGCGGAAGATGGAGATGCGGTTGCCGTCCGGGTCGCGAAGTGGACGCTCGCCCCGCTCGGTACCGCCGCCTCGTCCAGGTGAAGCGAGAGGGTCACGCCCCCCTCCGCCACGAAGCGCGCGTACTTCGGATAGCTCGCGACGATCTGGGTGAGTCCGAGGCGACGGTAGAACTCCGCCGAGGCCTCCACGTCGATGGCGGGAAGGGTGACGTGATTGAGGCGCATGGGCGCTCGCTACGTCTCCGGGCCGGCGACGTCAGGCGCGGCCGGCGGCCATCGCCACGCGCTCCTCGCCCGTCGCGAAGAGGTAGCGGTTGATCTGGGCGAGGCCGGCGAGGTCGTGGACGTCCTCGTCGAGGTAGGGGACGCGGATCACGCCGGTCGCGCGCATCTCGCGGGCGAGGTGCTCGATGTTGCGGGCGTCGCGGTCGGCGAGCGCCTGGTAGTCGGCGAAGTTGGCGGCGACCCGCTCGGTCAGGCCCTCGTCGCCCAGCTTCTCGGCGAGGTTGGCCGGCAGGTCTTCGACCTTGCCTTCGCAGAGCTCCTCGGCCGGATAGTGGACCTTGTTGACGATCACGCCGCCGAAGGGGAGTTTGGCCTCGACCAGTTTGCGGTGGAAGTAGACGGCCTCGTCGATCGGCTCGCCCTGCGGGCCGCAGACGACGAGGAAGCAGGTCGTCGGCGACGCGAGCAGCTTGTTGACCCGTTTCGCCCGCGCCTGGAAGCCGTCGACCATGCCGCTGAAGGCGTTGAAGAACTCGGCCAGGTCGGCGATCAGGTCGAAGCCGACGATCCGCTTCATCACGCTCAGCGCGACGGTCGCTCCGCGCCCGGCCATCTTCGCCGCGAACCCGGTCGGCTTCATGAAGACCCGCAGCGATTTGCCTTCGATGAACTGGGTGAGGCGGCGGGGCGCCTCGAGAAAGTCGAGGGCGTTGCGGCTCGGCGGCGTGTCGAGGACGAGCATGTCGAATTCGCCTTCGGTGTGGAGCTCGAAGAGCTTCTCCATCGCCATGTACTCCTGGGAGCCCGCCAGGGCGCCGGAGATCTGCTGGTAGATCGGGTTGTTCAGCACCCGGTCGCGCGACTCCTCGTCGGGCGCCTGGCGGGCGATCAGCTCGTCGAAGGTCTGCTTCGGGTCGAGCATCATCGCCCACAGCTCGCCCTTCATCTCGATCCCCTGCTTCTCGAATAACTCCGGGTCGACGCGGCGGGCGTCGTTGCCGAGCTCCTCCAGCCCGAGCGAGTCGGCCAGCCGTTTCGCCGGGTCGATGGTGAGCACGCAGACCTTGAGTCCGCGCGCCGCCAGCCCCGCCGCGATCGCCGCCGAGGTGGTCGTCTTGCCGACCCCGCCGGACCCCGCGCAGATCACCACCTCCTTGCCGTCGAGGACCTCGCTCAGGTGAGGGCTCTTCGGCATCAGGTCAGCCGTTTCGAGAGTCGCCGCGCCGCCTCCGGCCCGAGGTCCGGCTCGAACAGGAAGGGAAGCGTTTTGACCGGCGCCTGGGCCCGTCGCCGCAGCCGCGCCAGCTGCGCCCGCTGGCTGCGCGCCCGGCCGAACTCCGAGAGCGCCGCCCGCGCCGCGGCTTTCGTCGCGCCGTCCTCGATCGCCGCCAGCGCGGTCAGCCTCTCCGCATCCTCCTTGGAGAAGCGCTCCGGGTAGAGGCCGTTGAGGTAGACGCGGTCGACCGCGACGCCGACCTCCTCGACCAGGTCGTGCTCGAGGGCGGCCGTCTCGTTCACCGGCATCTCCTCCGGCAGCGCGACGATCGCGACGCCGGTGTTGTCGTGGTCGGTGATGAAGCGGTCAAGCGTCTGCGCCTGCGAGTGGATCGGCCCGACCCGGGCGATGTTGGCGAAGGTGCGCGGCGTCTGCAGGAAGCCGACCCCGTGGCCGGTGGCGGGCGCATCGACGATCACGGTGTCGTATTTGCGTCCCGACTTCACCTTGCGGTCGAGCTGCGCCAGCTCCCAGATCTTGCCGATCGTCACCAGCTCCTTCAGCCCCGGCGTCGCCGCGGCGAGGTAGTTGAAGATCCGGCTGCGGAAGAGCATGTCGCGCATCGCCCGCACCTTCAGCTGCAGCAGGACGTACTCGCGCATCGACTCGTCGGGGTCGATCGAGATCGCCCAGAGGTTCTCCTCCAGTTCGACCTCGTGGAAGCCGACGGTGGTGTGCTCGAACATCCGCGAGGCGTTCTCCTGGGCGGAGACCTCGCAGACGATCGTCCGCTTGCCTTCCGCCGCGGCCCGCATTCCGAGGGCCACCGAGACCGTCGTCTTGCCGACGCCGCCCTTGCCGGTGACGATTACCAACCGCTTGTCGAGAAGTTCAGGTATCGGGCAATTCCTAGCAATTTCAGATAACGGCAGGAAAAAGGCGGTCCTATCCGAATTACCGCGCAATGGGATTTCTAAGCCGCAAGAAGAAGCCGCAGCCAGTCGTCGAGGACACCCATCCGCTTGAAGAAGAGCTCAGGGGGATGGAAGAGGCTGT
>JAOPZF010000001.1 GCA_025964255.1 Solirubrobacterales bacterium
CCCGCGCCGTCGACCGGGCTCATCGATCGACCCCGCCGAGGATCGGGTCGAGCATGCCGAGGCTGCAGATCATGTCGGCGACGTAGGAGTCCATCGCCATGTCCTTGAAGGCCTGCAGGTTGACGAAGCTCGGGTCGCGGAAGTGGACGCGGGCGGGCTTCGAGGAGCCGTCGGCGAGGACGAAGCATCCGAGCTCCCCCCGCGGTCCCTCGATCGCGTAGTAGATCTCGCCGGGGTCGACCCGGTAGCCCTCGGTGACGAGCTTGAAGTGGTGGATCAGCGACTCCATCGAGGTCGACAGCTCCGAGCGCGGCGGCAGCACGTACTTGCGGTCGTCGGCGATGAAGGGGCCGCCGGGGAGCGCGTCGAGCGCCTGGCCGATGATCTTCGTCGACTCGACCATCTCGGCGAGCCGGACCCGGTAGCGGTCGTAGTTGTCGCCGACGGTGCCGACCGGGATGTTGAATTCCATCTCCGGATAGGCGAGGTAATCGAAGGCCTTGCGCAGGTCCCAGGGCTCGCCCGCGGCGCGCAGCAGCGGCCCGGTGACGCCGAGCTCCAGCAGCCGCTCGCGGCTGACGATCCCGACCCCTTTGGTGCGTTGCAGGAAGACCTCGTTGCGGTCGAGCAGCGCCTCGTACTGGCCGACGCGGATCGGCATGTCCTCGACGAAGGAGCGGCACTTCTCCTCCCAGCCGAGCGGGATGTCCTCGATCACGCCGCCGACCTGGAAGTAACGGGTGTGCATCCGCTGGCCGGTCGCCATTTCGAAGAGATCGAGGATCCGGTCGCGCTCGCGGAAGCAGTACCAGAGCATCGAGATCGCGCCGAGGTCGAGCGCCGTCGTCCCCAGCCAGACGAGGTGCGAGTGGATCCGGTTCAGCTCGAGCATGATCGTCCGCAGGTACTTGGCCCGCGGCGGGATCTCGAGCCCGATCAACCGCTCGACCGCGCCGCAGTAGGCCTCCATCTGGAAGAAGAAGGAGACGTAATCCATCCGCTCGACGAAGGGGATGACCTTCCAGTAACTCTTGTCCTCGCAGGACTTTTCGATGCCGGTGTGGACGTAGCCGATCACCGGCTTGAGGTCGCGGACGATCTCGCCTTCGAGGTCGACGACGAGGCGGAGCACACCGTGGGTGGCCGGGTGGTGCGGGCCGATGTTGATCGTCATCACCTCGGTGGTGCGGTCCTCATCGAGCTCGTCGTAGAGGGCCGCGACGGTCGGCAGCGCCGGGTCCTCATCGATCATCGACTGCGGGAAGCGGTGGTCAGCCATACCGTTTCTCGCTGTAGGTGAAGGTGACCGGCTCGCCGCCGACCGGGAAGTCACGCCGCTGCGGCCAGCCGACGTAGTCCTCCGGGAGCAGGATCCGGGTCAATTCGGGGTGGCCGCGGAAGACGACGCCGAAGAAGTCGTAGGCCTCGCGCTCCTGGAAGTTGGCGGTCGGGAAGAGGTCGACGGCTGAGTCGATCTCCGGGGACTCGGAGGGGAGCATCGCTTTGACCCGAAGGCGCTCGACCCGGTCGCGGTTGAGCAGCTCGTAGTGGACGCCGAAGCGCGGCTCGGCCGGTAGGTAGTCGGCGACGTGGAGGCTGGAGAGGAAGCGGTAGCCCTGACCCGGCGTGTCGCGTAGCCAGGCGAGGACGTCGAGGACGCGGCCGGCGTCGACGATCAGTACCGCGCGCTCTTTCGCGTAGGAGGTGTCGAGGACCGCGCCGTCGACGTCGACGTCGATTTCGCCGCGCAGCAGCTCGAGTCCGGGCCCGTCAGGCAAGGGTCAGCTCCCGGGCGAGCTCGTAGGCCTCGGCGGCCTCGACGCTCGGCTTGGAGGCGGGGCCGCCGCGCGCCCACTCCTCGGTGCCGGCGGCGTTGTAGCGCTGGCGCCACCCCTGGTCGGGGCTGCCGATGATCTTGCGCTGCAGCTTGTTGAAGCCGTACATGACCGCCTCCGGCCGCGGCGGGCAGCCGGGGATATGCATGTCGATCGGCATGAACTTGTCGGCGCCCTGGACCACCGCGTAGTTGGCGAACATGCCGCCGGAGGAGGAGCAGGCGCCCATCGAGATCGCCCATTTCGGCTCCAGCATCTGGTCGTAGAGGCGGCGGACGACCGGCGCCATCTTGATCGAGACGCGGCCCGAAAGGATGATCAGGTCGGCCTGGCGGGGGCTGGCGCGGAGGGCCTCGGCGCCGAAGCGGGCGAGGTCGTAGCGGGCGGTGACGATCGCGATCGGCGCCTCGATCGCGCAGCAGGCGAGGCCGAAGGTGAGCGGGAAGATCGAGTTGGCCCGCGCCAGGTTCAGCATTTTCTCGAAGGTGGTGGTGACGACCCGCTCTTCGACGTATTTCTCGAGGTCCTCACCCTCGAGGTCGCCACGGAGCATGTCGCGGGCGGAGGCCTGACGGCTCCCGAGGCTGCGGCGCTCTATTTCCAATCGAGTGCACCCTTTCGCCATACGTAGACAAACGCGAGCATCAGCAGGACGACGAAGGTGACCAGCTCGCCGAGCACGAAGACGCTCGAAGCGCCTCGCATGATCACACCGACGGGGTAGAGGAAGACGACCTCGATGTCGAACAGGATGAAGAGCATCGCCAGCAGGTAGAAGCTGACGCCGAAGCGGAAGTTCTTCATCGGCTCGACCGGGATGCCCGACTCGTACGGCTCCGCCTGGCGGCGGCTGGCCGAGGTCGGCCGGGCCGGCTTCTTCGGCCCGATCAGGTGATTCAGCATCGCGAAGACCCCGCCGACCGTGAGGCCCAGAAATGCGAAGACGAGGATCGGGAAGTAGGTCTTGAGCACGAAGTGGTGTTATGTCTCGATTCGGGCGCCCGAGAAACCACTTGCCGGTCCCCTCAGCAACCCTTACGCGCAAGTTATACAACCACATCGTGACAATTTGCTACATAGTGATTTTCCGCATCAGCAAGCCAAATTCCGACCCTTTCAGGAGGATTTAAAGTGTTGCTAGGCCTCCACATTGCGGTCGGGACCCTCGTGATCCTGCTCAACCTGGCGGCAGGAGTGATCGGGGGCTGGGCGTGGTGGAAATTGCGCGCCTCGGTTCCGTTCTGGTACCTGCTGCGATCCGCCCAGGTCGCCGTCTTCGTCCAGGCCGCGCTCGGCGCCCTGCTCCTGGTGACCGATCACTCGGCGAAGGAAAACCTCCACTACCTCTACGGCATCCTGCCCCTGGTCATCTCCTTCATCGCCGAGGGCGCCCGCCTCGGCGCCGCCCAACGCGAGCTCGGCGAGATCGACATCGAGTCCTTCCCGCCCGAGGCCCAAGACGAGATCGCCCTCCAGATCGTCCGCCGCGAGATGGGCATCATGGCCGTCAGCTGCATCGTGATCTTCTTCCTCGCGGTCCGCGCCGCGACGACCAGCGGGCTTTAGGACGCGCCGTCCGAGAAGCGCCCGGGCATCGGCGATCACGTCTGGTGTTTTGACCCTGCCAGGGCAAGGTGAAAGCACCGAGCGCGATGCACGAGCGCCTCACGCCCGTCGCCGTACCCAGGTCGCCGCCGGCTCACTCAGTACGGCAGACCCAGGAAGAGTTCTCGGAGTTCCGCCTTGCCTTTGATCGGGCCCCGGTGGTCGGTTATCCCAGCGGGGGCGGGCGGGACGATCCGCTGCGGCGCCCCGAACATTTCGTAGGAGTCCTTGACGATCACCGACGGGTCATCTTCGGCCCCGGCGATGGTGAGGGCGGTGAGGTAGCCCGATTGGTCGACCACCTTTCCGATCGCGATCGCCTCTTCCCTTGGCGGCCGGTGCGCGCAGACGGTGCGATAGCTCAGCGCGTCGACCTCCGCCATCGTCGCCCGGTCGATCCTGGCATGGATGCACCCGGTTGGTTCGGGCCCGTTCCCGGCTTCGGCCTCGATCTGCCCGGTGGACTCAAGCGTCGGCGCGGCCGCCGTCTCAGCCGCCGCCGCTTCGAGCCGTTCCCGGATCGATGCTTCCGACGGCCCCGATCCACCGCAGCCCGCCAACAGCGCCCCGAGCGAGTGCGATGGCCAGCGCGGTTCCTTTCTTCGCCATAGCCGAAGTTCCGAACCGCGCGAGCAGGCTAGTCGTCGCCGAAGGGAGGTGGGCCGAGGAGGTCGCTGAATTCGGACTGCGAGGTGACTTCCTTGACCGCGGCCTGGACGATCGCGTTGGCGGGCGGCGGGGCTATGCCGAGCGAGCGATCGAAGCCGGTGAACGTCTCTTCGAGGGCGCGACGAGTTCGTAGCGATTCCCGCCGAGAGGCTTCAGGTTCTTACCGGCCTTGACGGCCCGTTCCAGGCCGGCGAGTTCTTCTTCGAAGCCCGTCACGATCCCCGGGCCGAGCTTCGCTTCGCGGAAGCGGGCGGCTTTCGCCCGATACCAGGCACGGCTACCGACCGTCAGCACCTCGTTGGTGAGCTCGTGCGCCCGGTCGCCGGGTTTGAAACGACGGAGGTCGGCCTTCGGCGTCGGTTCGTTTTCGACTCGCTCTTCGATCCGGAGGATGGGTACGTGCGGGCCGCCCGATTCGCGCAGCTCGCCCGTCGCCCGGGCGATGAGGCTTTTGGCGGCGGTCGTCTTCTGGAGCGCGGCGATGAGGCGGCCGCGGAGGTTCGATCCGGGATTTGCCGAGGAGAGGGCCGGTGTCGCGGCGAGGACCAAGAGCGTCGCCGCGACGGCGAAGGCGGTCGGGCGCCGCACGCTAGGTGAGTTTGAAGACCGGATGGTCGGGGGCGATCGCGAGGAGCTCGGCGTCGGTCGAGTCGGGGCCGGTGCCGCCGAAGAAGACGCCGACCTCCCACTTCCACTTCTTCAGATAGGCGCGGAGGACCGGGACGGCGGCCTCCGGGGTGAGCTCGGTCGCCTTGAAGTCCTCGGTCTTTCGTCCCAGGCTGAGGCGGCCACCGCCGCTGGCCCGCATGTTGCGGACCCACTGAGTGTGGCCGCGGGGGGCGACCAGGTAGCGGTCGCCTTCGAAGGTGAGGAGGTTGACCGGGGTCGATCGCCACTGGCCCGATTTGCGGCCTTTGACTTCGAGGACGCGGGAGCCCATCACGCTGATTCCGAGCTTCGTCAGCCCGGCCACCGATGGGTTGAAGACCTTGCGGGTGAACCAGCCCGGCCGCTGGAAGCTGTCCGCGGGTGGTGGGGCGGGGGTCTCGGCGGCGCTCACGGGGCCGATTGTCGCACGCTCACCCGAACGCCGGTAATACCTCTTTGCGGTCCCCGAAACTTGTCACATTCCGGTGTAAGGTTGCGCCCGTCCTGAGACGCGCACACCGGCGCAAAGCGGAAAAGGGGAGGACAGAGAATGTCTGGAAGGGGGGAGGACGGGCGAACAGCGCCGCGACTGTCGCCGCGCAACAAGCGCGCCGAGATCGTCGCGGTGGCGACCGAGTACTTCGGCGAGACGGGCTACGAAGACACGCGCTGGGCGGACGTGGCGACGGCGGTCGGGCTGGGGCCGACGGCGCTCTACCACTACTTCGAATCGAAGCAGCAGTGCCTCTTCGAGATCCTCGTCGAAGGGGTGGAAGACGCCCTCGCCGAGTTCCTCCGCCACAACCAGGGCGAGTTCGCCGAGGCCTTCCCGGCGGTCGTCCGCGGCAGCTTCGAGCGCAGCGACCGCGAGGCCCGCCGCGCCCGCGTCCTGGTCGCCGAGCAGGGGCTGGTCCGCCACCCTCGCCCAGCCCCGCGCGAGGAGAACGCCCGCGTGCTCGCCTTCTCACTGATCAAGAAATACGAGGCCGGCTGGCGGGATCTGCTCGCCGCCGGGATGAGCGCCGGGGTGATCCCGACCGCCGACCCCGACCTCCTCACCCGCGCCGTGATCGGCACGTACAACAGCGTCTGGGCCTGGTATCGCCCGGAGGGCCGGCTCGGCTTGGACGAGGTCGCCGACTTCTACGTGCCGCGTCTACTGGCGATCGCTGGCCTGCCCGAGTAGCCTGCGCGGCGTGTTCGACCACGTCCTCTTCGACGCCGCCGACTTCGACCGCTCGCGCGCCTTCTACGAGATGGCGCTGGCGCCGCTCGGGATGGAGGTCGTCTCCGAGCCCGCTCCGCAGATGGTCGGCTTCGGTGCCGACGGCAAGCCGACCTTCTGGGTGATGTCGCGAGGCCGGCCGACCACGCACGGCGCCCACATCGCCTTCGTCGCCCCGACCCGCGACGCGGTCGACACCTTCCACGCGGCGGGGATCGTCGCGGGCGGCACCGACAACGGCGCTCCCGGCCCGCGCCCGATCTACCACTCCTCCTACTACGCGGCGTTCGTGATCGACCCCGACGGCAACAACATCGAGGCCGTCTGCCAGGCCCCGGTCGACTGAGGCTCAGCCCAGCGGCACGTAGTCGCCGCCGTGGAAGACAAGCGGCCGGCCGCTCGCCGTCGTCAGGTCGGTGACGGCGCCGGTGAGGATCACGTGGTCGCCGGCGGCGATCACGTCCTCGAGGTCGCAGGCGACCCAGAGCAGGGCGTCGTCGATCGCCGGCAGTCCGTCGCGCTCGGTCCAGTCGACCCCGGCCCACTTCTCGGCGGGCGGTTTCTTGGTCGCGAAGGTGCGGGCGACGCCCTCCTGGCCGTCATGGAGGACGCTGACCGAGAAGCGGTCGGCAGCCTGCACCGCGAGCAGCGTCCGCGACCCCC
>JAOPZF010000034.1 GCA_025964255.1 Solirubrobacterales bacterium
AGCGGGTCGATCCCGGTCCCCAGGCTCTTCGACATTCGTCGGCCATCACGGGCCTGGATCACCGAGTGGACGTAGACGTCGCGGAAGGGGATGTCGCCGGGGAACTCGAGCCCCGTCATCACCATCCGGGCGACCCAGAGGAAGAGGATCTCCCGTGCCGTCGTGAGGAAGCTGGTCGGGTAGAAGGCGCGCATCTCCGGCGTGTCGTCGGGCCAGCCGAGCGTGGCGAAGGGCCAGAGCGCCGAGCTGAACCAGGTGTCGAGGACGTCCTCCTCCTGGCGCAGCTCCCCCCCGCACTGGCCGCAGCGCTCGGGAGCGTTCTCGGCGACGATCGTCTCGTTGCAGGGGTCGCAGTACCAGACCGGGATCTGGTGTCCCCACCAGAGCTGGCGGGAGATGCACCAGGGACGGATCTCCTCGAGCCAGTTGAGGTAGACGCGTGACCACTGGTCGGGCTTGATGTCGACCTCGTCGGCTTCGACGACGGTCATCGCCGGGCGCGCCAGCTCGTCCATGCGGCAGAACCACTGCAGCGAGATCAGCGGCTCGATCCGCTCGCCGGAGCGGTGCGAGAAGGGCACCGAGTGCGTGTAGGACTCCTCTTTGCGAAGCGCGCCCTCGGCCCTGAGGTCCTCGACGATCGCCTTCTGGGCCTCGGCGACCGTCTGGCCCTCGTAGTCGCCCGCCTGGTCGTTCATGCGGCCGTCGGGGCCGATCACGACGATCTCGGGGAGGCCGAGCTTGCGGCCGAATTCGAAGTCTTTGGGGTCGTGCCCGGGCGTGATCTTCAGCGCCCCGGTGCCGAACTCGATGTCGACGTCGTCGTCGCCGTGGATCGGCAGGCGCCGCCCGACGAGCGGCAGGATCGCGTGCTTGCCGATCAGGTGGCCGTAGCGCTCGTCGGCCGGGTTCACGGCGATCGCGGTGTCGCCGATCATCGTCTCCGGGCGCACCGTGGCGACGGTCAGCACCTCGTCGGAGTCCTCGATCGGATACTCGATGTAGAAGAGGATGTCGTCGACATCTTTATTCTCGACCTCGAGGTCGGAGATCGCCGAGCGCGTCCCCGGGTCCCAGTTGACCATGTAGTTGTCGCGGTAGATGTAGCCCTTGTCGTAGAGCTGCTTGAAGACCTTGTGGACGGCGCGGACGTAGCCCTCGTCGAGGGTGAAACGCTCGCGCTCGTAGTCGCAGGAGGCGCCGAGCCGCTTGTACTGCTCGATGATCTGGGACCCGTACTCCTCTTTCCACGCCCAGACGCGCTCGACGAAGGCCTCACGGCCGAGCTCCTGGCGCGTCGTGCCTTCGGCCCGAACCTCTTTCTCGACTTTCGCCTGGGTCGCGATCCCGGCGTGGTCGGTGCCGAGGATCCAGAGCGTGTTCTTCCCCCGCATCCGGTTCATCCGCACCAGCGCGTCCTGCATCGAGCCGTTCAGCGCGTGGCCCATATGAAGGACGCCGGTGACGTTGGGCGGCGGGATCGCGACCGAGAAGTTCTCCTCCGGCGTACCGGTGGCCTCGGGGTGGAAGTAACCGCCCTCCATCCATTCGGCGAAGACCCGCGACTCGACCGCCTGCGGGTCGTAACGGGTGGTTTGCTCGAGCTGCTCTCGTTCCGCCGCGTCCATGGCGGCGAGTCTAAGGAGGTAGGCGTGGCGGGCGGGTCGTGGGACCCCTTCGCTCACGAACTGCGGGAGGTTCGCTCAGGGGACTCACGACCCGCCCTCTCAGATTCCGAGCTTCGCCGGGTGTGGAGAGAAACTCTCGCTATGCGGGAGTAACGCTCCACGGCTGCCCGCGGGGTGTGGAGCGAAACCGGTCATATGCGACGGAAAGTCTCCACAGCGAAGCGACGGCACGTGCTCGCCGGGAGGTCCGATGGACCCCCGAACGAACCTCCACGCTGTTCGTGAGAGAGGGGGTCCATCGGACCTCCCCCTCGCAACGTCCTTCCCGCGCTAGGCGGTTTCCTCGCCGAGCCGGCGCTCCTCTGCCGGCCCGATGTCCTGTTGGGCCGCCTCGGTGACGAGCGTCGGCCGGCGTCCCTGGAGGATCGTCTCCTTGGTCACCACGCACTTGGTGACGTCGACCCGCGAGGGCAGCTCGAACTGGACGTCGAGGAGGGTCTCCTCGAGGATCGAGCGGAGGCCGCGGGCGCCGGTCTCGCGCGCGATCGCTTTGTCGGCGATCGCCTCGAGGCTGTCGGGCGCGAAGACCAGCTCGATGTCGTCGAACTCGAAGAAACGCTGGAACTGGCGCGTCAGCGCGTGTTTGGGCTCGGTGAGGATCGTGGTGAGGTCGTCGCGGCTCAGCTGATGGATCGCCGTGATCACCGGCAGGCGGCCGATGAACTCGGGGATCAGGCCGTAGTCGATCAGGTCCTCGGGGAGCACCTGCTCGAACCATTCGCCGGTGTCTTTTTCGCTCCGCGAGGCGATCGCAGCGCCGAAGCCGACGCCCCGGTCCCCGACCCGCCGCTCGATGATCTTGTCGAGTTCGGCGAACGAGCCACCGCAGATGAAGAGGATGTTGGTGGTGTCGATCGTCAGGAACTCCTGGTGCGGGTGCTTGCGCCCGCCCTGCGGCGGCACCGATGCCGTCGTCCCCTCGAGGATCTTCAGCAGCGCCTGCTGCACGCCTTCGCCGGAGACGTCACGGGTGATTGACGGGTTGTCGGCTTTGCGCGCGATCTTGTCGATCTCGTCGATGTAGATGATCCCCGTCTCGGCCTTTTTGACGTCGAAGTCGGCGGCCTGGATCAGCTTGAGGAGGATGTTCTCGACATCCTCGCCGACGTAGCCGGCCTCGGTCAGCGCGGTCGCGTCGGCGATCGCGAACGGCACGTTGAGGATCCGCGCCAGGGTCTGGGCGAGCAGCGTCTTGCCGCAGCCGGTCGGCCCCAGCATCATGATGTTCGACTTCCCGAGCTCGACCTCGTTCTCGTCGGACTGGCCGATCTGCACCCGCTTGTAATGGTTGTAGACGGCGACCGAGAGGGAGCGCTTGGCGGCGTCCTGGCCGACCACGTACTCCTGGAGGACGTCGTAGATCTCGCGCGGCTTCGGCAGGTTCTCCAGCTCGAAAGCCGGAGGCGCCGTCAGCTCCTCGTCGATGATCTCGTTACAAAGGTCGATGCACTCGTCGCAGATGTAGACACCGGGGCCGGCGATCAGCTTTTTGACCTGCCGCTGAGACTTACCGCAGAAGCTGCAGAGAAGCTGCTCGTTGGAGTCGGTTGGACGTGCCAGTTGAATCCCCTCCTGACGGGACGATCGCGTTCGGGCCTACGGTGGGGGCATAGAAGCTTAGACGGCCCCAGCCTGCGGTTACAGGGGGTGGTTTTCTGAGCCGGGCGTGAGGTCCCTGCGCGTGATTGCCGCCTTGCACGCAGGTAGCGTTCCCGGAATGGCTGAGGGAGTCGAGGTCACCGCCCTGCGCGAGGAGGAGTTCGAGACCCTTCTGCCGCTGATCGCCGCCTACCAGGGCTTCTACGAAGTCGACGAGATCGACAACGATCGCAACCGCTTCTTCTTCCGCCGTTTCATCGCCCCGAGCGAGGACGGGCGCCTGCTCGCGGCCCGCGACGACACCGGCGTGATCCTCGGCTACGCCTGCCTCTACTGGCACTTCTCCTCGCTGGCGGCGCAGGAGACGGTGCTGATGAACGACCTCTACGTCGCCCCCGAGGCGCGCGGCCGCGGGGTCGGCCGGGCGCTGATCGAGGCGAGCGCCGACGTCGCCCGCGAGCGCGGCGCGGCCTGGCTCGAGTGGGCCACCGCGCCCGACAACCACACCGCCCAGCGCCTGTACGACTCGATGACCAGCGAGAAATCGCCCTGGCTCGAGTACGAGCTGGATCTGTAACGCCCTAGTCGCGACGTGCGTGGCGAGGGGGAGAAGCGCGGGACCCCC
>JAOPZF010000038.1 GCA_025964255.1 Solirubrobacterales bacterium
GCCGAACCGACCATCGCGACAACCAATGCGAGAACCACGTGGAACTTCCGACTGCTCTTGCGCAAACCGATATCTCCTTCGTCGGCCTACGGGGTTAGCTGTCGGGCTGGCGCTGAAAGAGCTCGCGCCTCCACAAGACGTGGATTAGCCCCGAAAACGTGGTTCCCCCGCTCCCGCGTGCCAGTTGGCTTGCAGGACTCGGCGTTTCGGTCTTACTGACCGGCGGCAGTGTAGTGGATCCGTCGGTCCCTCGCTCACAGAACGCAAACATTAGGACTGGATTCGCTTCGCAAACAGCACTTCCTGCGACTCCGGGAGCGCCGAGGGCGGCCGTGCGAAGTGTATACACCTCCGCCTTTTCCGCGTCAGACCGGTAGATTGGTGTGATGGGAATGGAGATAAGCGGACGCACAGCACTACTCACCGGGGCGACCGGCGGCCTTGGTCGGGCGATCGCCAAAGGCCTCGCCGCCGACGGCGCGACGCTCGTCCTGAGCGGTCGCCGGGAGGTGGATCTGCTCGCGCTCGCCGAGTCCCTGCCCGGTTCCGACCACCGCGTCGTCGTCGCCGACCTCGCCGAGGACGGTGAGGCCGAGCGCCTCGCGGACGCCACGCCCGGCGTCGACATCCTCGTCGCCAACGCGGGCCTGCCCGGCGCCGGCTGGCTCTCGGAGTTCTCCGCCGAGGAGGTGAAGCGCGCCGTCCGCGTCAACCTCGAGGCGCCGATGCTGCTCGCGCGCGCTCTCTTTCCGGCAATGCTCGAGCGTGGCTCGGGCGCCCTCGTCTTCGTCTCCTCGCTGTCGGGCAAGTCGGCCAGCCCCCGCACCTCCGTCTACAACGCGACCAAGTTCGGCCTGCGCGGTTTCGCGCTCGGCCTCCGCACGGACCTCGGCCCGCGCGGGATCGGCGTCTCACTGGTCTCACCGGGCTTCGTCCGCGAGGCCGGGATGTTCGCCGACGCAGGCGCCAAGACGCCGCCGATGATGGGCACGACGACGCCCGCCGCGGTCGCCGACGCGGTCCGCCGGGCGATCGTCGACAACAAGGTCGAGATCTCGGTCGCGCCGATCCTCGACCGCGTCGCCGCCCACGCCGGCATGGTCAGCCCGCGGGCCTCGGTCATCGCCCAGAGCGGCGCCGTCGCCCAGCGCGCCGCCGCCGCCGTTACCGAGGCCCACTCGAAAGACAAGCGTTGAGCACCCCCTTCACCGTCCCCCTCCCCGAAAGGTTCGTCTCATGAGCACCCAATCCGACTCCTTCGGCGCCAAGTCGACCCTCGAGGTCGGCGGCCGCGCCTACGAGATCTTCCGCCTCGACGCGCTGCAGGAGCGCTTCGACGTCACCCGCCTGCCGTACTCGATCAAGGTGTTGCTGGAGAACGTGCTGCGGCTCGAGGACGGGGTGTCGGTGTCGAAGGCGGACGTCGAGGCGATCGCCTCCTGGGACGCCGCCGCCGAGCCGAGCATCGAGATCCCCTTCCAGCCGGCCCGGGTGCTGATGCAGGACTTCACCGGCGTGCCCGCCGTCGTCGACCTCGCCGCGATGCGCGACGCGATGGCCGAGATCGGCGGCGATGCCACCGCGATCAACCCGCTGGTCGACGTCGACCTCGTGATCGACCATTCGGTGCAGGTCGACGCCTTCGGCAACGAGCGCGCCTTCGCGGTCAACGCCGAGCGCGACTTCGAACGCAACCGTGAGCGCTACTCGTTCCTCAAGTGGGGCCAGGGCAGCTTCGCCAACTTCCGCGTCGTCCCGCCCGCGACGGGGATCTGCCACCAGGTCAACCTCGAGTACCTCTCGCAGGTCGTCTACTCGAAAGAGAACGGCGGCGCGCTGCAGGCCTACCCCGACACGCTGGTCGGGACCGACTCGCACACGACGATGGTCAACGGGCTCGGCGTGCTCGGCTGGGGCGTCGGCGGGATCGAGGCCGAGGCGGCGATGCTGGGGCAGCCGATCTCGATGCTCCTGCCGCAGGTCGTCGGCTTCAAGCTCTCCGGCGAACTGCCGGAGGGGGCGACGGCGACCGACCTCGTCCTCACTGCCACCGAGATGCTGCGGGAGCGCGGCGTCGTCTCCAAGTTCGTCGAGTTCTTCGGGCCGGGGCTGCCGACGCTGGGGCTGGCCGACCGGGCGACGCTCGGCAACATGTCGCCGGAGTTCGGCTCGACCTGCGCGATCTTCCCGGTCGACGCCGAGACGCTCCGTTACATGGACCTGACCGGGCGGCCGACCGAGACGATCGAGCTGGTCGACGCCTACTCGCGAGCCCAGGGGATGTTCCACGACGAGTCGACTCCCGATCCGGTCTTCTCCGACTTGCTGGAGCTGGACCTCGGCGACGTGGTGCCGTCGATCGCCGGGCCGAAACGGCCGCAGGACCGGGTGCCGCTCGACGAGGCGAAGGAGTCGTTCCTCGAGGCGATGGCCGAATTCGCCCCCGACGCGGTCGAGAAACTCGGCAATGGGCGCGACGAGGCGATCGAAGAGTCGTTCCCGGCCTCCGACCCGCCCGCCGAGGATCACGACGACGAGCGCGGCAAACCGCGACCCGCGGTCAGCGGCTCGCCGGTGGCGACTGTCGAGAAGCGCCGCTCCGACGATGCGATCGAGGTCACGGTCGACGGCGAGACCTTCGAGCTCGACCACGGCCGCGTCGTGATCGCCGCGATCACCTCCTGCACGAACACCTCGAACCCGAGCGTGATGATCGGCGCCGGGCTGCTGGCGCGGAACGCGCTCGCCAAGGGGCTCACCCGCAAGCCGTGGGTGAAGACTTCGCTGGCGCCCGGCTCGACCGTGGTCACCGACTACCTGCGCCAGGCGGGGCTCGATGAGTCGCTCAATGCGCTCCAGTTCAACCTCGTCGGCTACGGCTGCACCACCTGCATCGGCAACTCGGGACCGCTGGCCGAGGAGATCTCGGCGGCGATCGCCGAGAAGGACCTCGCCGTGTGCGCCGTCCTCTCCGGCAACCGCAACTTCGAGGGCCGGATCAACCAGGACGTCAAGGCCAACTACCTGGCGAGCCCGCCGCTGGTCGTCGCCTACGCGCTGGCCGGGCGGATGGACATCGACATCACCACCGAGCCGCTCGGCGAGGGCACCGACGGCGAGCCGGTCTACCTGCGCGACATCTGGCCCTCAAGCGACGAGATCAAGAAGGTCGTCGGCGAGTCGGTCGCGGCCGAGATGTACGAGCGCAACTACGCCGACGTCTTCACCGGCGACGAGGAATGGACCGCGGTCGACGTCCCCGAGGGCGATCGCTACACCTGGCCCGACTCGACTTACGTGCGCCTGCCGAGCTTCTTTCAGGACATCCCGGCGGACCCGCCCGGGATCACCCCGGTCGAGGGCGCCCGCGTCCTCGCCGTGCTCGGCGACTCGGTCACCACCGACCACATCTCGCCCGCCGGCGCGATCAAAAAAGACAGCCCGGCCGGCCACTGGCTGACCGAGCAGGGCGTCGAGGCCGGTGACTTCAACTCCTACGGCTCGCGCCGCGGCAACCACGAGGTGATGGTGCGTGGCACCTTCGCCAACATCCGCCTGCGCAACCAGCTGGTCGAGAAGGTCGGCGGCTACACCCGCCACTTCCCCGACGGCGTCGAGACCACGATCTACGACGCGGCGATGAGCTATGCCGACGAGGGCGTGCCGCTGGTCGTCCTCGCGGGCAAGGAGTACGGCTCCGGCTCATCCCGTGATTGGGCGGCGAAGGGGACGAAACTCCTCGGCGTCGGCGCCGTGATCGCCGAGTCCTTCGAGCGCATCCACCGCTCCAACCTGATCGGCATGGGCGTGATCCCCCTCCAGTACGCCGACGGCGACACCGCGGCGAGCCTCGGCCTGACCGGCGCCGAGACGATCACGATCGGCGACCTCGAAGGCGGCGCGGCCAAAACCGTCACCGTCACCGCCACGACCGACTCCGGCGACACCAAATCCTTCGAGGCGAAGGTCCGCCTCGACACCCCCAACGAGGTCACATACATCAACAACGGCGGCATTTTGCAGACGGTTCTTCGGAACCTGAAGTAGCTGCAGGGGCGAACTGGACGGTCCCGCCCCCTTAAGGGGGCGTGATCGAACGGTTCGACTGGACTGACCACGCGGAGCGCCGCGCCCGGCAACGCAAATTCGACCGGATTCTTGTTGAGATGACCGTGAGGCTGGGCCATGATGGCCGTAGTCGAAACGACGGACGCGCCGACTGGCTGGTCCGTGGGCAACGGCTCGACGGTCGTGTTTTCGAGGTCGTCTACGACCATCCGGCGGGTAGGGATCTCAATCGCATTCGGTTGGTGAGCGTCTGGCACCTTGAGGAAGGGGATTGAAGTGGACTCGATGGACGAACGTTTCGCGTACTGGGACCGAGAGTTGGACATCGCCTGGATTCCGACGGCGCCGGCCGAACACGTGACCAGCGAGAAAACGTGGTGGGGGATCGTCGATCACGACAAGGAGACCGGGAAGGTCACCGGGCTCGAGATCTTGGACGCCAGCAAGGTAATCCCGATCGAGTTGCTCGAGCGGATGCCGGAGCCGGGCAAGCCGGAGCCGGACGCGGTCGCGGCCTGACCCGCGACAGACACCGACCAACGTGCCGTCTGGCGAGGGCCGGACCCAGCGTCGCAAGGAGTCGCGAAGGAGCCTGCTTCCGCAGGTGACTGAGCAACGACACCGCGACGCGCTGTCCGGACCCGCCAGACGGCACGTGGTACAGGAGGGGCGCGGGAGGCAGGGGGGTCCGCGCGCCCCTCACTGCACCTGCGCGTCGGTAGCCAGGGAGGGATGCCGACGCGGCTGTCCCTGGGCATTGCCCGGGAACAGTCCGAGTTAGCTATACCGCCCGCTCAGGTCCCGGTCAAGGCGCGTATACCGAACCGCTAGGTTCGTTCGGTCGCGCTTTGCGGAGTGCCGGGAGCGGGGGAGAGGGCGGACCCCTCCGGACGGGCTATGCCCCAGCCCTTGCGTTCGATCAGCTCGATGCCGAGCACGCTGCCGATCGGGCCGAAGGGGGTGAGCGTCCCCGCGAGGAGGGTGTAGGGGGCCTCGTGGCGGACGCAGGCGACCCAGATCACCACGCAGAGGCCGCAGAAGCCGATCCCGTGGGCCCAGCCGAAGACCATCGTCAGGGTCTCGAAGCCCGGCGCGATCCAGAAGAAGAGCAGGCCGAGGAAGATCACCAGCTCGAAGTAGGAGACCCGCTTCACCCAGACGAAGAGCTCGCCCGGCACCGGCTTCTCGAAGGGCTTGAACGGGCGGGGGCGACGCACGCGCGAGGCGCTAGATGCCGGGGGTGAGCGCCGTCAACGCGATGCGCTCTTGCTCGAGCGCGTGCGCGGCGGCGTAGCCCTCGCCCGGGCTGGCGCGGCCGGGACGGCCGATGTAGGTGAGGTCGATGCCCTCGGGCAGCACCTGCGGGAAGCGGCGCGACATCACCTTCCAGGCGCCCATGTTGCGCGGCTCCTCCTGGACCCAGGCGATCTCCTTCAGGTTCGGGTAGCCGGCGATCACTTCTTCGAGCCGGGTCTTGGCGAACGGGTAGAGCATCTCGACCCGGGCGATCGCCACGTTCTCGGCACTGTCGCGGAGGTCGGAGCCGTCGATGTCGTAGTAGATCTTGCCCTGGCAGAGGACGAGGCGCTCGACCTTCTCGCGGCGATCCTCCGCCTTCGGGTCGTCGAGGACGTGGCGGAACTCGCCGTCGGTCAGGTCGGCCATCGTCGAGGTCGCGCGGTCGAGCCGCAGCAGCCCCTTCGGGGTGAAGATGATCAGCGGCCGGGCCTTGCGGATCAGCGCCTGGCGGCGCAGCAGGTGGAAGTACTGGGCGGCCGTGGTCGGGTTGGCGATCCGGATGTTGCCCTCGGCGCCGAGCGCCAGGAAGCGCTCGATCCGGGCGCTCGAGTGCTCCGGGCCGGAGCCCTCGTACCCGTGCGGCAACAGCAGCGTCAGCCGGCTCGTCTGGCCCCACTTGGCCTCGCCGGAGACGATGAAGCTGTCGATGATCACCTGGGCCGCGTTGGCGAAGTCGCCGAACTGGGCCTCCCAGAGGACCAGCGCGCTCGGGGTCGCCGCCGAGTAGCCGTACTCGAATCCCATGCAGGCCACCTCCGAGAGCGGGCTGTTGTGCAGCTCGAACGGCGCTTTCGCCTCTTTCAGGTGCTGCATCGGCGTGTACTCGAGGCCGGTGTTCTCGTCGTGGAGGACGAGGTGGCGATGGG
>JAOPZF010000039.1 GCA_025964255.1 Solirubrobacterales bacterium
GGTCGCGATGCAGGTGAGGGATGGCATGTCGGAGATATCGGTGACGGTCGGTCCGTCGCACACGTTGCGCCAGGCGGCCGCCGCGATGGTCGCCCGCAACGTCGGCGCCGCGCTGGTCATCGACGACGAGGCACCGACGCCGGGGATCGTCACCGAGCGTGACCTGCTGCTCGCGGTCGGCGCCGGCGACGACCCGGACACGGCACTGGTCGGCTCGCATATGACCGAGTCGGTGCTCTGCGCCGATCCGGAATGGAGCCTCGAGCACGCCGCCGCCGAGATGTCGCGCCGCGGCATCCGCCACCTGGTCGTCTTCGACGGCGGCGAGGTGACCGGCATCCTCTCGATGCGCGACATCGTCCGGGTCTGGACCTCAGACGGCGCGACGAGCGAAATGCAACTGCCGAGCGCGGCGCGTCGCTGACGCGGCGCGGGGGAGAGGACTCAGTCCTCGACCAGCCTCAGCATGAGTTCGTCTACGTAGCACCAGCTCCAGTCCTCGCCGGGCTGGGCCGAGCGGATGATCGGGTGGCCGATCGCCTTGTAGTGACCGGTGGCGTGCTTGCCCTCGGAGTTGTCGCAGCAGCCGATGTGGCCGCAGGTCTGGCACATCCGCAGGTGGACCCAGCGCATATTGAGCTGCAGGCACTCTTCGCAGCCCTCGACCTCGTCCGGGACGTCGAGGTACTGAACGGAGTCGAGATGGGAACACTCAATGGCCACGGGCCGCACTGTAGCGCGACCGGAGGACTGGACGTATGTACGACCACACGGTTCCGGTGGGCCGCTTTTGGCCAGGTTCTACGAACCGGTAGGGGCGATGTCCATCTCGACCGGCTCGCCGCCCGGGAACCAGTGGGCCTCGACCGGCGGCGCCGAGTCGCGCAGGTAGCGCTCGGCGTCGAGCGCACCCATGCAGCCGGTGCCCGCCGCGGTGACGGCTTGGCGGTAGGTGTGGTCGACGACGTCGCCGACCGCGAAGACTCCCTCGAGGTTCGTCCGGGTCGAGCCCGCGTCGACCTTGATGTAGCCGTCCTCGTCGGTGTCGACCTGGCCCTTGACGACCTCGCTGCGGGGCACATGGCCGATCGCGACGAAGGCGCCGGTCGCCTCGACCTCTGACTCCTCGCCGGTCTCCGAGTGGCGCAGGCGGACCTTGGCCAGCTTGCCGTCCTCGCCGGCGACGAACTCGAGCGGGGTGAAGGGGGTGAGGGTGTCGATGTTCGGCACCCCGAGCGCCCGGTCGTGCATGATCTTCGACGCGCGGAACTCGTCGCGGCGGTTGACGATGCTCAGCTCGTCGGCGAACTTCGAGATGAAGATCGAATCCTCCATCGCCGAGTCGCCGCCGCCGATCACCAGCACGCGGTGGCCCTTGAAGAAGGCGCCGTCGCAGACGCCGCAGGTGGAGACGCCGCGGCCCGCGAGCTCCATCTCACCGGGAACGCCGAGCCGTTTCGGCTCCGCCCCCATCGCGAGAATCACGGTCTTGGCGCGGTACTCCTCGTCGCCGAGGAAGACTTTCTGGACGCCGCCGTCGGAGAGCTCGACGCGGTCGACGTCATCGGTGACGAAGCGGGTCCCGAAGCGCTCGGCCTGAGCGCGGAACTGGCTCATCATCTCCGGGCCCATGATCCCCTCGGGGTAGCCCGGGTAGTTCTCGACGTCGGTCGTGTTCTGCAGCTGGCCGCCCCACTGGAAGCCCTCGAAGACGAGCGGCTCGAGGTTGGCGCGGGCGGTGTAGAGCGCCGCCGTGTAACCGGCCGGACCGCCGCCGACGATGATCACGTTCTCGACCTTCTGCTTGTTGTCGGTGCTCTCGCTCGTCATCTAGTCCTTGCCTCTCCAGCGTCCATTACTTTACTTTTGATAGTACCACTGCCGCGGTCGATTGGAAGCCCCTCGACTTCCCATCTCGAGACAGTCTTGCGTAGCTGGAAGAAGGCCACGACCCCGGGCGGGATCGGCATCCAGAAGCTGACCAGCCGGAAGATCAGGATCGCCGGAAAGACCGTCTCCTCGGGCAGGCCGAAGAGGACGAAGGCGCCGATCATCCCGGCGTCGACCGCGCCGACCCCGGCCGGTGCCAGCGGGAAGAGGTTGGCGACCATGCCGAGGAAGAAGCCCTGGACGACGACGGCGAAGGGGACCTGGATGCCGAGCGAGTGGAACGAGGCCCAGAGGACGCCGATGCTGAACGCCCAGTAGCCGGCCGCGCCGAGCACCGCGAGGCCGCCCTTGCGCGGGTGGGTGAAGAGGCTGAGGGCGAAGCGGAAGCCCTCGCCGGCCGTCTCCGGCACCCGCGAGGCCCATTCGACGAAGCTGCGCATGTGGTCGCCGCGGACGTGCGGCATCAGCCGCGCTTCGACATCGGAAGGGATCAGCGTGACCGCCGCGCCGATCACCAGCAGCAGGCCCGCGACCGCGGCCGGGATGATCGTCAGCTCGACCGAATTCGATCCGTTCAGGACGCCGGTCCGCAGCAACAGGCCGAAGACGATCAGCGCGAACGGATAGAAGGCGTAGTGGAGGCTGACGAAGGCGATCATCCGGCGGGCCACGTCGCGGCGGTCCATCCCCGCTTTGCGCAGCGCCCAGTAGGTGAGCGCGACGCCGCCCGCGCCGCCCGCCGAGAAGAGCAGCGTCGCGGCGACGCCCGCCATGTTGATCTCGTAGGTCTCGCCCCAGCTCAGCTTCAGCGCATCGCCGCCGACCACCGCTTTGAAGAGCGCGATGTAGGTGGCGTAGGAGGCGATCGAGAAAACGATCGCGATCCCGATCCAGACCGGGTCGGCATCGTCCAGCTTCGAGATCCCGTCGCCGACCCCGACCAGCTTCGGGAAGAGGAAGTAGATCCCGACCAGCAGGGCGACGACGACGATGCCGGTCTGCAGCAGCCGTTTGGTGGAAAAGACCGGCAGATCAAGCCCGCCGCCGGATTTGCGGTCGTCAGTCTCGCCGGGCACCTACCCGGGGACGCTAGCGGGAGTCGCCGTCGACGATCCGCTCGAGCTGCTGCAGGGTCGACGAGACGCGGCCGACCGCGGGGGCGAAGACCGGGTCGGCGCGGCGGGCGGCGGCGACCAGCCCAGCGCCCGCGAGCAGATCGGTGACGTAGTGCTCGCCGAGGTAGACGAGGCCGAAGCCGAGGGTCAGCGCGTAGGCCCAGGCGACCGCGCCCTCCCGTTTGTTCGCTTCCGAGAGCGATTTCGCGCCGACCACCGAGGTGGCGAAGTGGAGCGAGGGCATCGCCGCCCACGGGTTGCCGCCGAGCGCCTTGTAGAGGGGCCCCCAGTAGCGGCCCCAGAGCGGTTCGCCGACCTCGAACATGATCCGCCGCATCTCCTCTTTGGCTTTGCCCTCCTCGGCGATCAGGCCCTGCTCGGAGGCCCACCACGGCGGCGCGGTCGGCACCGCCCAGTAGAGGAAGGCGCCCCCGTCGAAGACCGCCGCCAGCTGGCGCGCGGCGCGGGGAAAGTGATCGGGATGGCGGACGAGGATCCAGGAGAGGACCGCGTAGGGCTCGAAGAACCAGAGCCAGTGGGTGATCGTGAGAACGCGGTCGAGCGCGGCGGAGTGGCGACGGCCGGCGAGCATCGTCTGCAGGCGCTCACCGGGGAGACGTCCGAGGCCGATCGCCCGGTCCACGGTTATCGGGTAGCGGGTGTAGAGCCGGCGGCGCAGCGCCTCCGGATCGTCATAGGGCATCTCGTGAACGACCGTGAACGCCCACATCTGCATCGCGAAGAGGGCGACGTCGCGTTTGCGCGTGCGCGGGGAGAGGACGGTGACGGCGAGGGGCCCCGCGGCGCTCACCGCGAGGGTCACCAGGTTGGGGACGCGGAGGCGCTTGCGCACCAGGGGCAGCACTATCGCGGCGCCCAAGGTGGCCACCGCTCCGGCCCTCACGGCCAGTCGTACCGCTCCGGATGGCCGCGTGCGCCCGCTCATCGCGTCGGCGAGTATAGGTAGAGCGTGCCAACCGCACCGCATCCACGCCGCTCGCCGTGATTAGAATGGCCCCGCCTTGACGCCGCACTCGCCTGGCACCGGCCAGATAAACACCCTGATTTGGATCGGCTTCTTCGCCGCACTGATCGTCTTCGTCGCGATCAACCTCGGCCTGTTCGGCGCGCTGCGCCGATTCGGCGCCGGCCGCGGCCGCACCGCGCACGCCCCGCGCGCCTCGCAGGGCATCCAGTGGCGGGTCGCCGGCGGCCTCACGGGCTTCGCCATCCTGCTCTTCGTGCTGGGGATCATCTTCACCAGCAACGCGACCTCGACGCCGAAGACGACCTCCGCCGGCCTCACCTCTTTCAAAGGCAAACCGTTCACGGGGCCGCTGGTCATCCACGCGACCGGTCAGCAGTGGATCTGGCGCTACGACTACCCGAACGGCGCCTTCAGCTACTACAAGCTGGTGATCCCGGCGCACACGGAGATCGAGCTCGACCTCGAATCGACCGACGTGATCCACACCTGGAGCGTCCCCGACCTGGCGCCGAAGACCGACGCGGTCCCGGGCAAGGTCACCCACCTCTACTTCCGGGCCGACGCCGAAGGCGAATTCTTCGGCGATTCCTCGACCTTCTCCGGCCAGTCCTACGCCCCGATGCGCACCAACGTCGAAGTGGTGTCACCCCAACGGTTCGAAGAATTCATCGTCGAACAGCAGAAGGGCATCAAAGCGGGCCAGGAAGGCGCCGAGAAGATCGAGGGCCAGAAGAACGAAGAACTCGCCGAATTCGAAGAAGAAGAAGCGAAGGAACGGGCGAAAGAATCGCCGGCCGAAGAAACCGAACCGGCGGGCGAAGGCGAAGGCCCCGAATCGTCTGAAGAAGGCACCTCCGAAGAAAACGAAGAAGCCAAAGAAGAAGAAGCCGAAGGTGGCGGCGAAGAAGCTGCCGAAGAAGCTGCAGGTGAAGAAGGCGGCGAAGAAGCGGCCGCGGGCGGCGCCCCGAGCGCCGAAGCCGGCGAAGAAGTCTTCGCCGAAAACTGCTCCGTCTGCCACGGCGCCACCGGTCACGGCGGCAACGGCGGTCCCGACCTGACGACGATGCCAAAAGCCAAAGAACAGGCCGGTGCCGAAGAACAGGTCACCAACGGCGGTGGCGGGATGCCCGCCTTCGCCGGGACCCTGAGCGAAGAAGAAATCTCCAACGTCGCGGCCTACGTGGTCGAAGACATCGTCGGCGGAAAATAAGGCGGAACGAAGAATGAGCACCAACACCACCGACAAGCCCCGTCCCGAGATCGCCGTCGACGGCTTCCCCAAGCAGCAGTCCGGCTTCGCTCGGACGATCACCAGCGCCGACCACAAGGACATCGCCAAAATCCTCATGGTCGGTTCCGGCGGCTTCCTCTTCATCGCGGCGCTCGAGTTCTTCCTCATGCGCCTGCAGCTGGCGATCCCGGAGAACACCTTCATGGAACCGGTGATGTTCAACCGGATCCTCTCGCTCTACGGCGCCACCTCGATCTTCTTCTTCGCCCTGCCCCTGGTCATGGGGATCTTCCTCTACGTCGCGCCGCTTCAGGTCGGGGCGCGGGGGACCGTGCTGCCGCGGCTCAGCCAGATCGGCGGCGCCCTCTGGGTGGCCGGCGCGGTCGTCCTCTATTCGGGCTTCCTCTGGACCCCCTCACAGGCCGGCGTCAACCCGCTGCCGCCGTTGTCGGAGCTCGCCTTCCTCAACGAAAACGGCGTCGACGCCTGGCTCACCGCATGCGGCTTCGCGACGCTCGGCTTCGTCTTCATCGCGATCGACCTCTCATCGACGCTGCGGGTCGACCGCGCGCCTGGCATGGCCTGGCGCCGCGCGCCGATCTTCGCCTGGGCTGCCTACGTCGGCTCCTGGCTGATGCTCTTCATCGGCCCGATCCTGCTCGCCGCCTTCACGATGCTGATGATCGACCGCAACTACGACGGCACCTTCTTCGCCGACGGTGGCGGCGGCGCGCCGCTCCTCTGGCAGCACTTCACCTGGCTCTTCTACTCGGGCGCCTACATGCTGGTGCTGATCTTCGCCTTCGGCGCGATCGCCGAAATCTTCGCCACCTTCTCCGGCAACCGGATCTTCGACCGCAAAGCCTTGATGGCCTCGTTCGTCGCGGTCGCGGTGATCGGCACGCTCGCCTACATGCAGAACATGTACACGGCGCCGATCGGGCTGGGGTGGAAGTACTTCGCGATGTTGATGTCGATGGCCCTGATCGTCCCGGTCGGCCTGATCTTCTTCAACCTGATCTCGACCCTGAAAGACGGCGCGCTGCGGATGCGGGCGCCGGTGCTGTTCTCGGTCGGCGCGCTGGTGATGATCTCGCTCGGCCTCGCCGCCGAGCTCCAGCAGTCGCTGGTCGGCGCCGCGTTCTACCTCAAGGGGACCACCGACTCGACCGCCGCGACGCACTTCGCGCTGATCGGCGGCGCGGTCTTCGGCGGCTTCGCCGCGCTCCACTACTGGTTCCCGAAGATGACCGGCCGGACGATGGGCGAGCAACTCGGTCGCCTCTCCTTCTGGACGCTGTCGCTGGGCACGCTGCTGACCTTCGTGCCGATGGCGCTGGCGGGTTGGGAAGAGGGCCAGGTGGCCGACGCCTACAAGTTCTTCAACCACACCGGCGTGAACTTCTACAACGTGCTCAGCTCGATCGGGATGCTGATCCTGCTGATCGGCGTGATCCTGATCCTTACCAACGCGGTGGCCAGCATCAAAGGCGGCGCCCGCGCCGCCCACGATCCCTGGAAGGGCTCGACCCTCGAGTGGTTCGCGCTCTCGCCGCCGCCGGCCCACAATTTCGATGTCCGCCCGGACGTCCGCAGCGACCATCCTCTGGATGACATCCGCGCCGCGATCGCCAAGCGCGCTGAGCAGACCGAGGAACGCGCGGCCCGTGAGTCGCAGCCGGTAGCCTGACGGGCATGTCATCCGGCGCCGGCGCGCAGACCGCGTCCCCTCAGGCGGCCGCGGTTGCACCCCGTTCGGCCTTTTCCCAGCTTGTCCGTGACTACGTCACGCTGACCAAGCCGACGGTCCAGTCGCTGCTGTTGCTGACCACGGTGACGACGATGTACGTGGCCGGCAACCCCTCGCTGCGGCTGATCCTCCTCACCTGCCTGGGCGGCGCCCTCTCGGCAGGCGGCGCGGGGGCGATCAACCACGCCATCGACCGCGACATCGACCGGATGATGAAGCGGACCGCCGATCGGCCGGTCGCCTCGGGTCGCGTCTCGCCCGCAGCCGCGATCGCCTTCGGCATCACCCTCGCCGCGCTCTCCTTCCTGATCCTGGCGACGCAGGTCAACGTCCTCGCGGCTTCGCTTTCGCTCTCCGGCTTCTTCGGCTACGTCTTCGTCTACACGCTGTGGCTGAAGCGGACGACGCCGCAGAACATCGTCATCGGCGGCGCGGCCGGCGCGGTGCCGCCCCTCGTCGCGTGGGCGGCGATGACCGGTGGCCTCAGCGGGATGGCCTTCTACCTCTTCGCGATCGTCTTCTTCTGGACCCCGCCGCACTTCTGGGCGCTCTCGATC
>JAOPZF010000043.1 GCA_025964255.1 Solirubrobacterales bacterium
TCGCCAAGCGCGAGGAGGAAGTCTTCGTCCCCGGCCGCACCGACCCGATCGAGCTGCCGCGCGCCTCGGAGGCGAACCAGCTTCTGCAGCGCGTCCGCGACGAGGCGCACCGGTTCGCGATCGACCACCACCGCGGCCGTCGCGACCGGGCGATGACCGGCTCCGTGCTCGACGAGCTGAGAGGGATCGGCCCGGTCCGCAAGCGCGCCCTGCTGCAGCATTTCGGCTCGCCGGAGCGGCATCTCGCAGCCACCCGCGAGGACCTCGAGTCGCTGCCCGGCCTGCCTGGCAAAGTAGGTCGGGAGATCCACGAGCAACTGAACCGAATTGGCTAGCGAGACCGACACCATCGCCGAGGCAAAAGCCCGCCGCGAGATGACCCTGGTGATCATCACCGGGCACTCCGGGGCGGGCAAGTCGGAAGCGATCGCCGCTTTCGAGGACGGCGGCTACTTCTGCGTCGACAACCTGCCGCCGCGGATGATCGCCGGGCTCGGCGAGCTCTTCATCCACGAGGGCGCCGGGGTCGAGAACGCGGCGATCGTCTCCGACGTGCGCGGCGGCGAGTACTTCGACGACCTGCTGCAGGTGCTCGACGACCTCGAGCGCGACGGGCCGGAGCCGAAACTGCTCTTCCTCGAGGCCGACGAGGCGACCCTGCTCGACCGTTACAAGGAGACCCGCCGGCGCCACCCGCTGGCCCCGGAAGGGCGGATCGTCGACGGCATCCGCGCCGAGCGGGAGATGCTGGCGCCGCTGCGCGAGCGCGCCGACATCGTCATCGACACCACCGACCTGACCGGGGGCGAACTGCGGCGCCAGCTCGCCGAGGAGCTGCTCGGCACCGAGCGCGCCGGGAAATTGGCCCTCACGCTGCTCACCTTCGGCTTCAAGAACGGGCCGCCTCGCGACGCCGACCTCACCCTCGACGTCCGCTTCCTGCCGAACCCGCACTACGACCTCGAGCTGCGGCCGCTGACCGGCCAGGACGAGGTCGTCCGCCAGTACGTCGAGTCGGGGACCCAGGCGGGCGAGTTCTACGGGAGGCTGATGCCGCTGCTCGAGTTCTTGGTCCCGGCCTACGTCACCGAGGGCAAGAGCCACCTGACGATCGCGATCGGATGCACCGGTGGCCGGCACCGCTCGGTGACCGTCGCCGACCGCATCCGGCGCGACCTCGAGGCCCGCGATGACGTCGTGGTCAGGGTGAAGCACAGAGACGTAGACATCGGCTGAGCGGTCTTAGTTCCTAGAATCGGTCGCGAGTGCCCGATTTCGCGATATCCATCAAGGGCCTGCGCATGAGCTACGGCGAGACCGAGGCCGTGCGCGGCATCGATCTCGAGGTCCGCCAAGGCGAGATCTTCGCCTTCCTCGGCCCCAACGGCGCGGGCAAGACGTCGACGGTCGAGATCCTCGAGGGCTACCGCAAACGGACCGGGGGAGAGGTGTCGGTCCTCGGCGAGGACCCGGCCCACGCGGGGAGCGCCTGGCGCGACCGCATCGGCATCGTCCTGCAGTCGAACAGCCTCGACCCGTACCTGACGGTGCGCGAGTCGCTCGAACTGTACGCCGGATACTTCAGCCACCCGCGCTCGGTCGAGGAGGTCATCGCCCTGGTCGGGCTCGAGGAAAAAGCCGAAGAGCGGGCGCGCAAGCTCTCGGGTGGTCAGCAGCGCCGCCTCGACGTCGGCATGGCGCTGGTCGGCGACCCCGAGCTGCTCTTCCTCGACGAGCCGACCACCGGCTTCGACCCCTCCGCCCGGCGCCAGTTCTGGGACGTGATCGCGGGCCTGCGTGACCTCGGCAAGACCGTCTTCCTCACCACCCATTACATGGACGAGGCGCAGCGCCTCGCCGACCGGGTGACGATCATCGCCGCCGGCCAGATCGTCGCCGAAGGGACCCCCGAGGACCTCGGCGAACGCGACAAGGCGACGACCACGATCCGCTACCGCGACGCCGCGGGCGAGGAGATCTCGATCGAGACGCTCGACCCGGTGCGCGAGCTGAACCGGCTCACCGCCGACGCGATGGAGCGCGGCGAGGATCTGGAGGGCCTGGAAGTCACGCGGCCCTCGCTCGAGGACGTCTACCTCGACCTCACCGAGACGACCGAGAAGGCGGCGGCGGAGAAATGAGCGGCCTCGCCCTCGTCGGCCATCAGCTCCGCTTCGACCAGAAGGCGTTCTGGCGCAACCCCGCGTCGGTCGGCTTCACCGTCTTCTTCCCGGTGCTGCTGCTGTTCATCTTCGGCTCGATCTTCGGCGGCGACACGGTCGAAATCCGCGGCACCCACATCGACACCGACACCTACTACGTGCCGGCGATCATCACGATGTCGATCATCTCCTCGACCATGCAGACGCTGGCGATGTCGCTGGTGATCGCGCGCGAGGACGGCCGGCTGAAGCGCGGGCGCGGGACCCCGATGCCCCCCTGGGTCTTCATCGCCGGCCGGGTCGGCAACTCGATCGTCACCGCCCTGGTGATGCTGGTCCTGCTCGCGGTGATCGGCGGCCTCGTCTACAGCGTCCACTTCCCTTGGGGCCGGATCCCGGAGATCCTTCTGGTGCTGGCGATCGGCGCCGCCTCCTTCTCCACCCTCGGCATCGCGCTCACCGCGGCGATCCCGACCCAGGACGCGGCCGCCCCGATCGTCAACTTCATCCTGCTGCCGCTCTACTTCCTCTCCGGCGTCTTCATCCCCGATGACCAGCTGCCGAGCGGGATCATCCACTTCGCCGACATCTTCCCGATCCGCCACTTCTTCCTCGCCTTCTTCGACGCCTACGTGCCCGGCGGCGCCCACGCGGTCGACTGGGGGAACCTCCTGGTCGTCGCGATCTGGGGCCTCGGCGGGCTGCTGCTGGCGATCCGATATTTCCGCTGGACCCCCCGCTCGGGGTGAGGCGCGGTGCGTTCCGTACTCCGTCGCCGGTAGCCTGAAGTCACCAAGATGTTGCATCACGTCCTTTTAGAGGTCGGAGACCTCGATCGCAGTGCCTCGTTCTACGACACGATGCTCGCCCCGTTGGGTTGGCGTCGTCATTTCGATGAGGACAAAACGATCGGTTGGGGCATCGCGAAACCGGTGTTCTTCATCTCCTCCCACCACGACCCCAAGCCGGGATACGGCCTGCTCTGTGTGAGCGGGCTCGGCATCGTCGCGGTGAAGGCGGCCTACGAGAACGGCATCCGGGCCGGCGGCACCAGCATCGCCGAGCCGGGCGAACGTCGCTCCTACGGCTCCGGCTCCTACTCGGCATTTCTCAAGGACCCCGACGGTTACGAGATCGAGATCACCGTCGGCTCCGATTGATCGGCCCACAGAGGGCCACCCATATGCGCCGAATCCGTAGGATCGGCTCGTCCAAGGTAGAAAACTAGAGGAGGCAGTCACGCATGGCAGTGAAGGTCGGGATCAACGGTTTCGGGCGCATCGGGCGCAATGTCTTCCGCGCGGCACAGGCATCAGGGGCCGACCTCGAGTTCGTCGCCGTGAATGACCTCGTCGACACCGAGACGATGGCCCACCTCCTCAAGTACGACTCGATCCTCGGGCGCTTCCCGGGCACGGTCGAGGTCGAGGGCGACTCGATCATCATCGACGGCAAGGAGCTGAAGGTCCTCTCCGAGCGCGATCCCGCCGCCCTTGGCTGGGGCGACCTCGGCGTCGACGTCGTGATCGAGTCGACCGGCTTCTTCACCAAGCGCGCCGACGCCGCCAAGCACATCGAGGCGGGCGCCAAGAAGGTCATCATCTCCGCCCCGGCGACCGAACCGGACGTCACCGTCGCCCTCGGCGTCAACTTCGACGAGGCCTACGACAAGGACGCTCACCACGTCATCTCCAACGCCTCCTGCACGACCAACTGCCTGGCGCCGCTGGCGAAGGTGCTGCACGAGTCGTTCGGGATCGAGCAGGGCCTGATGACGACGATCCACGCCTACACCGCCGATCAGCGCCTCCAGGACATGCCGCACAAAGATCCGCGCCGTTCGCGCGCCGCGGCGCTCAACCTGATCCCGACCTCGACCGGCGCCGCCAAAGCCGTCGGCCTCGTGCTGCCGGAGCTGAACGGGAAACTGAACGGCTTCTCGATGCGGGCGCCGGTGCCGACCGGTTCGGCAGTCGACCTCGTCTTCACGACCGCCGACCCGCTCACCCCGGAGCAGATCAACACCGCACTGAAGGCGGCCGCCGAAGGCCCGATGAAGGGGATCCTCGACTACACCGAGGACGCGATCGTCTCCACCGACATCATCGGCGACCCGCACTCCTCGATCGTCGACGGGCTGTCGACGATGGTGATCGGCGACGGTCGCATGGCCAAGGTGATCAGTTGGTACGACAACGAGTGGGGTTACTCGAACCGCTGCGTCGAGTTGGCCGGCAAGGTCCTTTAGGGCTCGCGGGCGAGCCGGGGGACGAGGGATGGCGTTCTCGAAGGCAAGCGTCCGCGACGCGAAGGTCAAGGGCCGGCGGGTCCTCGTCCGCGTCGACTTCAACGTCCCGCTGAAGGACGGCGAGGTCGTCGACGACACGAGGATCCGCGCGGCGCTGCCGACGCTCGAACTGCTGCGCGAACGGGGCGCGGCGCTGGTGCTGGCCTCGCACCTGGGGCGCCCGGGGGGCAAGTACGTGGAGGAGCTGTCGCTGGCGCCCGTCAGCCGGCGGCTCTCGGAGCTGCTCGGCGTCAACGTGACGCAGGCGCCCAAGGTCGTCGGCGCCGAGGTCGAGATGGCCGCCGGCTGCCTCGGCCCGGGCGAAGTCGTGCTGCTCGAGAACACCCGCTTCGAGCCCGGGGAGACGAAGAACGATCCGATGCTGGCGGGCTCGCTGGCGGCGCTGGCGCAGGTCTACGTCAACGACGCTTTCGGGGCGGCGCACCGCGCCCACGCCTCGACCGAGGGAGTCGCTCAGTTCCTGCCCGGCTACGCGGGGCTCTTGCTCGAGCGCGAGGTCAACGAACTGAACAAGGTGGTCGAGGACCCGGCGCGGCCGCTCTGCGTCGTGCTCGGCGGCGCCAAGGTCTCCGACAAGGTCGGCGTGATCGAGCGCTTCCTCGACCTCGCCGACCAGATCCTGATCGGCGGCGCGATGTGCTTCAGCTTCTTCAAGGCGCAGGGGAAGGAAATCGGCGACTCGCTGTTCGACGACGAGAGCGTCGAGGCGGCGCGCCAGGCGCTGGCCAAGGCCGAGGCCGTCGACTGCGAGCTGGTCCTGCCGGTCGACCTCGTCCTCGGGCGCGAGTTCAGCGCCGACACCGAGCGCAAAGAGATCGACGGGACCGACGTGCCGGACGGCTGGATGGGCCTGGACGTCGGCCCGAAGACCGGCGCGCTCTACGCCGAGGCCGTCGGCAAGGCGGGCACCGTGCTCTGGAACGGGCCGATGGGCGCCTTCGAGATGGAGCCCTTCGCGGGCGGCACGCGGGCGGTCGCCGAGGCCGTCGCCAAGGCCTCCGGCAAGACCGTGGTCGGCGGAGGTGATTCGGTCGCGGCGATGGTCGAGTTCGGCCTCTCCGACCAGGTCGATTGGCTCTCGACCGGCGGCGGGGCCTCGCTGGAGCTGCTCGAGGGCAAGAAGCTGCCCGGCGTCGAGGCGCTGATCGACGCGAAGGTCCCGGCCACGAACGAGGAGAGCTGATGCCCCGCACGCCCTACATCGCCGCCAACTGGAAGATGAACAAGACGATCGCCGAGGCGTCCGATTTCATCGACGCGCTGCTGCCGCGGATCGCCGCGACCCAGCACGACGTCGTCGTCTGCCCACCTTTCACGGCGCTGCAGGAGGTGGTCGAGCGCCGGCGCGGGACCGCGGTCAGGGTCGCCGCCCAGAACATGCACTACGACGAGAGCGGCGCCTTCACCGGCGAGATATCGGCGCCGATGTTGGTCGAGCTCGACGTCGAGGCGGTCATCCTCGGCCACTCCGAGCGGCGCCAGTTCTTCGGCGAGACCGACGAGGCGCTGGCAAAGAAGGTGCCCGCGGCGCTGGCCGCCGAGCTCGAGCCGATCCTCTGCGTGGGCGAGAGCGAGGAGGCGCGCGACGGCGGCCAGACCGAGGAGGTCCTCGAGCGCCAGCTACAGGCCGACCTCGCCGAGGTGAGCGACGAGGACATCGCCAAGGTCGTGATCGCCTACGAGCCGATCTGGGCGATCGGCACCGGCAAGGTCGCGACGGCGGAGCAGGCCCAGGAGGCGTGCGCGTTCATCCGCGACGTCCTGCGCGCCCGCGGCGCGGCGGCCGACGATGTTCGGATCCTCTACGGCGGCTCGGTCAAGCCGGGCAACGCGGCCGAGCTGCTGGCTCTGCCCGATGTCGACGGCGCGCTCGTTGGCGGCGCGGCGCTTGACGCCGAGGACTTCGCGGCGATCGTCGAGGCCGCATGAAGTCATGTCTCCGCTAGTCCCTTCCCTCGCCCTCGTCATCCTCGACGGCTGGGGACTCGCTCCGCCCGGTCCCGGCAACGCGGTATCGCTCGCCGACACGCCGGTCTTCGACGACCTCTGGGCGCGCTTCCCGCACACCGAGCTTTCCGCGCAGGGTCCCGACGTCGGCCTGCCGGTCGGCCAGATGGGCAACTCCGAGGTCGGCCACCTGAACCTCGGCGCCGGGGCGATCGTCAAGCAGGACCTGGCGCGGATCGACGGCGCGATCGCGGACGGCAGCTTCTACGAGAACCCGGCCCTGCTGGCGGCCTGCGCGCGGGCGCGCGAAAGCCCGCGGGGGCGCCTGCACCTCCTCGGGCTGGTCTCCGACGGCGGCGTCCACTCCGGCTGGGAGCACCTCGAGGCGATCGTCGAGCTGGCCTCGCAGGAGGGCGTCCCCGACGTCGTCTTCCACGCCTTCACCGACGGCCGCGACACGGCGCCGAAGGGCGGCCGCGAGTACCTCGCCGAGCTGGAGAGCTGGCTGCGCGCCGCCGGGCGAGTCGGCACGGTCAGTGGGCGGTACTACGCGATGGACCGCGACACGCGCTGGGAGCGGGTGAAGCTCGCCTACGACGCGATCGTCCACGCCCACGGGCAGAAGGCGGCGACCTCGGCCGAGGCGATCGAAGCGTCCTACGCCGACGGAAAAACCGACGAGTTCGTCCTGCCGACGGTGATCGGCGACTACGACGGCGCCGCCGCGGGCGACGTCGCGATCTTCGTCAACTTCCGTCCCGATCGGGCGCGTGAGATGACGCAGGCGCTGTCGGAGTCGAACTTCGACGAGTTCAGCCGCGCCGGCGGGCCGACGCTCGAGATGACGACGATGACCTCCTACCGCAAGGAGTGGCCGTACCCGGTCGCCTTCCCCGAGCGGCGCCCGGAGACGACGCTGGGCGAGACGATCGCCGCCTCGGGCGGACGGCAGTTGCACGTCGCCGAGACCGAGAAGTACGCCCACGTCACCTACTTCTTCAACGGTGGCCGCGAGGGCGAGCAGGAAGGCGAAGTGCAGGCGCTGGTCGAATCGCCGCGCGACGTGCCGACCTACGATCACAAGCCCGAGATGAGCGCCGCGCAGGCGGCGGACGCCTTCGTCGAGAGATGGGGGGAGGGGGAGTACCGCTTCGGCGTGATCAACTTCGCCAACCCCGACATGGTCGGCCACACCGGCGTGATCCCGGCGGCGGTCAAGGCGCTGGAAACCGTCGACACCCAGCTCGGCCGGATCGTCGAGGCGGTCCAGGCCCGCGGCGGAGCCCTGCTCATAACGGCGGACCACGGCAACTGCGACAACATGCTTGAGCCCGACGGCTCGCCCAACACCGCCCACTCGCTGAACCCGGTCCCCCTGATCGTCACCCAAGAGGGCCTTCACCTTCGCAGCGGCGGCATCCTCGCCGACGTCGCCCCGACGGCCCTCGACCTCCTCGGCATCGCCCAGCCGGCCCCGATGACCGGCAAGTCCCTGATCTCCTAGTGCGCAGCGATCCGCAGCGCCTCAGCTTCAGCATCGGCGCCCGTGACGGGGCTGCCCGGGCGGGGGTCATCCAGACGCCGCATGGGCCGATCGAGACGCCGGCCTTCATCCCCTTGGCGACGAAGGGATCGGTGCGGGGACTCGATACGGACGAGGTCGCCGGGCTCGGCTACCAGCTGATCCTCGGCAACACGTACCACCTGTTCGACTCGCCGGGGCCGGAGCGGATCGCCGCCGCCGGTGACCTCCACGGGTTCATGAACTGGGACCGGGCGCTGATCACCGATTCAGGCGGTTTCCAGGTCTTTTCGCTCGCCCACGGCGGCGTCGCGAACGAGGTGAAGGGCAGCGGGCGCAAAGGCGACCACGGCTCGGAGGTCGAGATCACCGAGGAGGGCGCCCGCTTCCGCTCGCCCCGCGACGGTCGCGAGCTGTTCCTCTCGCCCGAGGTCTCGATGCAGATCCAGGCCGAACTCGGCGCCGATATCGCACTCGCCTTCGACGAGTGCACGCCCTTCCACGCCGACCGCGACTACACCGCCCGCTCGACCGAGCGCACCCACCGCTGGCTCGACCGCTGCGTCGCCTGGTACGACGAGCACGGGCCGTCCGGCCAGGCGCTCTTCGGCATCGTCCAGGGCGGCACCCACGAGGACCTGCGGCGCGAATCGGCCGAGGCGGTCAGCGCGGCGGGGGTCCACGGCTTGGCCATCGGCGGCACCCTTGGCCGCGACAAGGAGGAGATGGCCGCGGTCCTCGCCTTCACCGCGCCGCTCCTTCCCGAGGAGGCGGCCAAGCACCTGCTCGGGATCGGCGAGGTAGACGACCTGCTCGGCGGCATCTCCCTCGGCCTCGACGTCTTCGACTGCGCCGTGCCGACCCGGCTCGCCCGCCACGGCGTCGCCTTGGCGCCGAGCCCCGAGACCCGCTGGCGCCTCGACCTCCGCAAGGGCCGCTGGGTCGGCGACCGTCGCCCGATGGTCGAAGGCTGCCCCTGTCCCGCCTGCACCCGCCACGACCGCGACTACATCTCCTACCTCAGTCGTGCCGAGGAACTGACGGCAGTCCGCCTGATCGTCCTCCACAACCTGACCTATATGCGCGAGCTGACCACCCACGCCCGCTCCGCGATCGAAGCCGGAACCTTCGACGCCTACCGCGCCGCCGTCCTCGCTGGAAGTCCCCCCTGGACGGCCTGAAGCGAGGGGACCGACACCCTCCGAACGGCTTGTAACGAGGGCGCGGGGCGGACCTCGGTCGTCCGCGTCCGACGAGCCCGAGTTTGAGCGAGGAGGGTGTCGGTCCCCTCGCTCCCTGGGCGCTATTCCTTGTTGTTGTTCACCAGCCCCTTGAATTCTTCGACCACCTTGTGGACCGTGTCGCCCGCCACCTTGGAGATGTGGACGCCGGCGGCCTTGTCGGTGGTCAGGATCACGCCGGTGGCGACGGCGCCCGCGACGAGCGCCAGGGCGACGAGCGCGAGGACGAAGCGGACGAAGCGGGAGAAGGCCGAGCGCTTGCGCGGCTGAGCGGCCTGGATCGGCGGCACCGGGGCGGCGGCGCGCGGTTCGCCGGCGTAGGGCCCCGACCGGCGCGGGTCGATCCGCCGCGCCGGCGCCGGGCGGGCGGCCCGGTACTCGGTCTGCGCCGTGGTGCGGTCGAGGTGGCGGGTCGCCGCCGTGTCGCCGCCCAGCACCCGGGTCGGCGTGTTTTCGCCGCTCGTGTGCAGGGTCGTCACGTCTTCGCCTTCGAGGCCCATCTGCAACCCGGTGGCGAACTCGTCGGCGCTCGCGTAGCGCTCGCGCGTGTCGCCGGCCAGCGCCCGCAGCACCGCGGCCCCGAGCGGCTCGGGCACCTCCGGGTTGTAGGTGCTCGGCGGCAGCGGTTTCTCGTTCTGCTGGCGCACCGCCAGCTCGGCCAGCGAGGACCCCTCGTAGGGCAGCCGGCCGGTGAGGAACTGGTAGAGGACGACGCCGAGCGCGTAGACGTCGGTCGCCGGCGTCGCCTCGTCGCCGCGCACCTGCTCGGGCGAGAGGTAGGCGGCGGTGCCGACGACCGAGCCGACCTGGGTGATCCTCGTCTGCTCGATCGCCCGGGCGATCCCGAAGTCGGTCAGTTTCACGACCAGGTCACCGCTGCCCACCGGGCCGCCGTTCAGCATCAGGTTCCCCGGCTTGACATCCCGGTGGATGATCCCGCGGCGGTGCGCGTAGTCGAGCCCGGCGCACGCCTGCATCCCGACCTCGGCCGCGGTCTCCGCGTCGACCGGCCCGTGCCGCTGCAGCAGCTGCGCGCCGGAGCGCCCGGCCACGTACTCCATGACGATGTAGTGGCGGCCGTCGTCGACGCCCGAGTCGTACACCTGGACGATGTTGGGGTGGATCAGCCGCGCCACGGCCAGCGCCTCGCGGCGAAAGCGGGCGACGAAGCGCTCGTCGTCGGAGAGGTGCTCGGCGAGGATCTTCACCGCGACGGTGCGCTCGAGGATCCGGTCGGTCGCCTTGTAGACGTTCGACATCCCGCCCGAGCCGAGCCGCTCGGCCGTTTCGTAGCGCCCGGAGAGGGTCCCGGCCTCCATCATTCGCCCCCTTCGACGGCGGCGCCCGGGCCGACCCCGCCCGCGGGGCCGCCGCCGGCAGCTGGGGGCGTCACTTCTTCAAATTCTTCGGTAGGAGGTGGGACAGTTTCTTCTTCCTGCTTTTCGAGGCCTTTGGCTTCGCCTTTCGGAGATTCTTCGCCTCCGGTCGGCGGTTCCGCCTTTTCAGCTTCCTTTTCGGCCTTTTCTTCGGCCTTCTGGTCGCGTTCTTCTTCCTTCTGTTCTTCGAAGAACTCTTCTTCTTCGGCTTCGGCTTCTTCGCCTTCGATCTGCGCCTGTTCTTCTTCTTCGGCCTTTTCTTCGGCCTTCGCATCTTCGGCTTCTTCGGCGGCCCCACAGCTATTAACCACTTCTGAGAGCTTCAGAGCGCCGTTCTTCAAAGCCTTCTTCAATTCCACGTCGACCTTGTTCAGGTCGTCGACCTCGGTACTTACCTGGGCGACCGCGGTTTCGGCCTTTTCGCAGTCTCCGCTTTCGTAGCTCTCCTGCACCTGGTCGAGGTTCGAGGTGATCTGGTCCGCGGTCGTCCCCGGCAGCAGTTCGCCGTTGCCACCGCCCCCACACGCGGACAGCAGCAGGCCCACCGCGAGCGCGGCAAGGATGAGCGCGGCTGCTCGGACGCGACCGATCTGTCGAGGATAAAGAACACTTCTGAACCGATATTTACCCTGCACCTGGAAGTCCGTTTCGCTTTCGGGGGGCGCTAGCGGCCGATTTGGAGCCGCTCGGCCAGCGCCGAGGGCAGACCGGCCTCGAGAATCGCCGCGCCGGCCGCGACCGAGTCGTACTCGACCCGGTGGTACCGCGCGGTCCGGTCATCGGTGTCGATCTCGAGCCAGGCGGCGCGCGGGTCGCCGTCGCGCGGCTGGCCGACGCTGCCCGGGTTGAGCAGCCACTCGCCCTCGCCGAGGTCGAGCAGGTCGCCGTCGGTCGCCTGGGCGCCGGTGGCGTAGCTCTTGCGCCCGGTCGAGGGCGGGCGGGTGAAAAAGAGCGAGACGTGCGAGTGGCCGATCAGGCAGATCCGTTCGGTCTGCGCATCCAGACCGGCTTCCGCCTGGTCGATCGACAGAACGTACTCCCAGATCGGGTCCCGCGGGGAAGCGTGGAAGAGGCCGAACCCGGAGCGCGCGCCTTCCGGCGACAGGCTCGCGAGCCACTCGAGCGTCTCCGCCGAGACGTGCCCGCGGGTCCAGTCGACCGCCGCCCGCGCCGTCTCCGAGAAGGTCGCCGCATCGATCGCCCCGGTCACCGCGAGGTCGTGGTTGCCGTTCAGCGAGACCGCGCACCGCTCGCGCACGATCGCCGTGCACTGGTCCGGCTGGGCGCCGTAGCCGACGACGTCGCCGAGGCACCAGATCTCCTCCGGCCCGACGGCCTCGATCGACTCGAGGACCGCCTCCAATGCCGGGAGATTGGAGTGGACATCTGAGATCACCCCTACGCGCAAGCGACTCAAACTACACGGCCCGGGCTGCCGCCCGTCGAACTTGCGGCCGCCCGACGGCGACGCAGCGGCGGCGACCCTTACGATTGCTCATATGCCTCCAACCGATTCGATCGCCGAGCTGAAGGTCGCCGTCGAGGCCGCCGCCCGGGCGCTGCGCGACGGCGAGCCGACCGAGCCCGCCCCGACCCTCGACCGTCCTCCCAAAGCCGACCTCGGCGACTACAGCTCGAACGCCGCGATGCTGCTCGCCGGGCCGCTCGGGGACAACCCGCGGGCGGTCGCCGACCGCCTCCGCGGCGAGCTCGAAGGGAGCCTCGGCGGCGACGCGGGGAGCCTCGACCGGGTCGAGGTCGCGGGCCCCGGCTTCGTCAATCTCTTCCTCGCCGACGCCTGGTATCGGCGCGCGCTCGGCCGACTGCTCAGCGCCGGGGAGGACCTCGGTCCGACGCCGACCGCGACCCCGGAAAAGATCCTGGTCGAGTTCGTCTCCGCCAACCCGACCGGCCCGCTGCACGTCGGCGGTGGTCGCGGGGCGGCCTACGGCGACGCGGTGGCGCGCCTGCTGACCGCGATCGGCCACGAGGTCGAGCGCGAGTACTACATCAACGACGCGGGGTCGCAGATCGCCACCTTCGCCCGCTCGCTCGCCGCGAGGATGAAGGGCGAGGAGATCCCCGAGGACGGCTACCAGGGCGAGTACGTGGCCGAGCTGGCGAAGCAGATCGCCGCCGAGGGGATCGATCCCGACGACCTGCAGGCGGTCGGCGACCGCGGCATCGCGCTGATGATGGAGCAGGTGCGGGCGACGCTCGGCCGCTTCGGCGTCGTCATGGACACCTACTTCTCCGAGCGCAGCCTGGTCGAGCGCGGCGACGCCGAGAGCGCGCTGGCAAAGCTCGATGCGGGCGGCCACACCTACCGCCACGAGGGCGCGCTCTGGCTGCGCACGACGGAGTTCGGCGACGACAAAGACCGGGTGCTGATCCGCTCCGACGGCGAGCCGACCTACCTGATGCCCGACATCGCCTACCACTGGGACAAGCTCGACCGCGGCTTCGGCCGGCTGATCGACGTGCTCGGCGCCGACCACCACGGCTACGTGGCGCGGCTGCGGGCCTCGATCGAGGCGCTCGGCGCCGACCCCGACGGCTTCGAGGCGCTGATCATGTCGCTCGTCCACATCGTCGAGGACGGCCAGCGGGCGCAGATGTCGAAGCGCAGCGGCGACTTCGTCTCGCTCGACGACCTGATCGACGACATCGGCGCCGACGCGGCGCGCTGGTTCATGCTCTCGCGCAGCCACGAGACGACCGTCGACATCGACCTGGCCCTGGCCCGCAAGCAGGCTTCCGAGAACCCGGTCTACTACGTCCAGTACGCACACGCGAGGATCGCCTCGATCCTGCGGAAAGCGAGCGAGGAGGGGTCAGGCGCGCCGGACTCGCTCGACGCCGACGAGCGCGGTGCCCCGCTCGAGCCGAGCGAGAAGGCGCTGGTCAAGCGGCTGCTCGAGTTCCCGAACGAGGTGCGCGAGTCGGCCGGGCGGCGGGCGCCGCACCGGATCTGCGCCTACTCGACCGCGGTCGCCGCCGACTTCCACGCCTTCTACCGCGACTGCCAGGTGGTCGGCGCGGAGGGGGAGGGGGTCGAAAACTCGCGGCTCGCCCTGTGTCTGGTGGCGAAGCGGATGATCGCCCGGAGCCTCGGGCTGCTCGGCATCTCCGCGCCCGAGCGGATGTGAGCCGGAAGGGCTCCAAGCTCGCCGTCCTCGCCGAGATCGGCGGGCCCGCGTCCTCGAACGGGCGTGCCTGGGGGCTGCGCCGAGGCGACCTCGAGGCGCTCGACCGGGTGCGGAAAGAGCTGAACGGGACCCGCTCGGTGCTCGTGACCGGGGAGGAGGAGGCGACCGCGACCGTCGCCGTCGGCCTCGCCGGAGTCGCCGCGGCGGCCGGGGTGGCGACGGCGTTGGTCGAGTGCGACGTCGAGCATCCACGGCTGGCCGACGAACTAGGACTGGAGCCGACCCCGGGGCTGCACGAGTACCTGCGCTGGGAAGCGACGCCGCCCGACGTGGTGCAGCCGCTGGTCCTTGCCGGCTCGGCGGCGGAGGGCGCGCCGGCGCCGCTCGCCTGCGTCACCGCGGGGCGCCCTAGCGACAGGGCGCGGGCGCTGCTCGACCTCGGGAGCTTCCGTCACATGACGACGAAGCTGGGCGAAGCCTACGAGCTGGTCGTCCTGCTCGGGCCGCCGCTTGAAGGCGCGGGCGGCCCGCTGGGAAGCGCCGCGGCGACGGCCGACTGTGCGGTCGTCGCGCTCACCGAGGTCCCCTCGAAGCGCGCCGCGAAGGCGACCCACGACGCCCTCGCCTGGCTCCAGGCCCGACCGTTGGGAGCGGTGGTGGTCAGCTACAGGTCGTAGCGGGCGAGGTCCTCGTCGAGGCGCTCGCGGTCCTCGTCGCTCGGGCCTTCGAGGTCGGGTCTTCGGTCCTCGCGCTTGCCCGCCACCTTGCGCCACTTCCAGACCCCAAAGGCGAGCGCGATCACGGCGACGATGAAGCCGACGACCGGTACCACGTAGGCGGAGAGGGTGAAGCCGCTGCTCTTCGGCAGCGCCAGCACCGCGTCGCCGTACTGGTTGACCAGCGCTTCCTTGATTTCGTTCTTGTCCTTGCCTTCTTTGGCGAGCTTTTCGACGAAGGCCTTCTCGCGCGTCGCCTGCGGCGATTCGGCGAGGGCGAGGAGGGTGCCGCAGACCGGGCACATCACTTCTTCCTCGATTTCGTTGAGGATCGTGCGAAGGTCCGCGGCCGTCGCGACGGTCGGCTCGAGCGCCGGCGCCGCGAAGACGAACAGCGCCGCCAGGACCGCGAGCAGCGTCGGCAGCCGGCCGGCGCGCGTCCTCAGGCTCATGCTTCCTTCTTCGTCGTCGGCGGCAGCAGCGGCACGACGTGTTCTTCAAGGATCTTCGAGTCGACCGGGCCGGGCTCGTCCCAGGCCAGTTTGCCGTTCGGTTCGAGCAGATAGTTCTCGGGCACGCCGGTCGTGCCGAATTCGTGACCGTTTTCCCCGTTGCCGTCGTGCAGCTGGGGATAGGTGAGCCCGTATTCCCTGGCGAACTTGCTGCCGTCATCGCTGAGGTCCTGGGTGTCGATCCCGACCACGGTGAAGTTGGCCCCGGCGTGTTCTTCCTGGAACTTCTGCAGCTCCGGCGCCTCGTCGCGACAGGGGATGCACCAAGAGGCCCAGAAGTTCACCAGGACCCACTTGCCGCGGTATTCCTTCAGCGACCCCTTGCCGTGTTCCTCGAGTTTCGGTAGCTGCGGGGACGGGGCGCTTTCGCCATCGGCGAGGCGCGAGTTGCCTTTGCTGAGCAGCCCGAAGGTGAGCAGCGCGATGATGGCGACGGCCGCCACGACGGCGATGATGACGCGGGGTCTCACAACATCAAGAGACTACGAAAAGCGCCTAACGGTTGGTTCAACGCCCGCCGCGAGGCCGCTCAGCCGCGCAGCTCGGGGAACGGCCCGGCGATCGCGGCGAAGGCATCGTCGATCAGCTCGATCAGGTCATCGGCGCCGTCGCTCGCCGCCCAGCGCGAGGAGGCCGCGTTCAGCGAGGCCAGCGCCGCCGCGACGAGGGCTTCGATTCCGACATCGACTTTCTCGACCCCGAGCCGCTCGGCCAGCGCCGCGCCGATCAGTTGCTTCCACTGGTCGAAGCGCTCGAGCTGGTGGGCGCGCAGCTTCGTCGTCGAGCGGGTCAGCCGCAGCCGCGCCAGCGACTGCGTCGGGCTTTCCCGGTACACGGCGATGATCGGGTCGAGGGACTGGCGCAGCGCCGACCAGGCATCTTCGCCGGCGGGCCGCTCGCGCAGGCGCCCGGCAATTCTCGCCCCCAGCTCCTCCTGGGCGACGAAGACCGCGTCTTCCTTCGACTCGAAGTAGCGGAAGAAGCTGGCGCGGGAGATCCCGGCCGCTTCAGCGACCTCGGTCGCGGTCACCGCGTCGAAGCCGCGCTCGGCGAAGACGTTGAAGGCGACCTCGGCGATCTGGACGCGCACGTTCTCGCGCGTGCGGCTGCGCAGATCGAGAGGTTTGTCGGCCATCGCAGACATTTCCTGATTCTAAGTTCAGATTGGGTCCCTTGACCACCTTTTTCTCCCATATGTGAACCTTTTTGGACCGTAGTCGGCAGAGAAAAAAGTGCGTCTGGACAGCGTCGCCGAGCGTTTGCCCGCCGCCGAACGCTCATCGTCTCCCGTTCGCGATAGATTTCCCCGACCTTGAAAGGAATGACCCTCGAACAGAAAATCGGGATCGGCTTCTGGGTCGGCGTCGTCGCCTTCATGCTCTCCCAGATCCTC
>JAOPZF010000065.1 GCA_025964255.1 Solirubrobacterales bacterium
TCGTCGCCAGCCCGCGGCTCTTGTTGAGGTCCTGGATCAGATCGAGGATCTGTGCCTGGATCGTCACGTCGAGCGCGGTGGTCGGCTCGTCGGCGATCAGCACGCTCGGCTCGAGCGCCAGCCCCATCGCGATCATCGCCCGCTGCCGCATCCCGCCGGAGAATTCGTGCGGGTAGTTGTCGACGCGACGCTCGGCATCGGGGATTCCGACCGCGTCGAGCAGCTCGATCGCCCGCCGGTGGCCCTCCTTCTTGCTGACCGAGCGGTCGTGCGCCCGGATCGCCTCGATGATCTGCTTGCCGATCGTGTAGACCGGATTCATCGAGGTCATCGGGTCTTGGAAGATCATCGCGATCTTCGAGCCGCGGACGCTCTGCAGCTGCGATTCGCTCTGCGTCGTCAGCTCTTCGCCGCTCAGCCTCACCGAGCCCTCGATCCGCGAGTTGGGACCGCGGGTGAGGCCGATGATCGTCTGCGCGGTGACGCTCTTCCCCGAGCCGGACTCGCCGACGATCGCCAGCACTTCGCCCGGTTCGAGCTGGAAGGAGACTCCGTCGACCGCCTGCACGCGGCCGTCTTCGGTGGCGAAGCCGACGCGCAGGTCGTCGACGCTGAGCAGCGGGCCTCCGCCGGCGCCCGGCTGGACGGGCGCGGTCTCAGGGGTGGCGCTCATACGGCCGACGCCCCGATTCGGATGCGCGGATCGAGGTAGGCGTAGGCGACGTCGACCAGGATGTTGAAGAGGACGATGAAGAAGGCGCCGAAGAGCGTGATCGCCATGATCGATGGGAAGTCCTGCTGTTTCAGCGCTTCCGCGGTGAACAGGCCGACGCCTTCGATGTTGAACAGGGTCTCGGTGACGATCGCGCCGCCGCCGATCAGCACCCCGAAGTCGAGTCCGAAGAGCGTGATCACCGGGATCAGCGAGTTCCTCAGCACGTGCCGGGTCATCACCTTGCGCTGGTTCAGCCCCTTGGCGCGCGCGGTCCGCACGTAGTCCTCGTTCATCACGTCGAGCATGCTCGAGCGAAGCACGCGACTGTAGAAGCCCGCGTAGAGGACCGCGAGGCTGATCCACGGCAGGACCAGGTGGGTGAACCACTGCCACGGATCGGTGGAGAGCGACACGTAGTTGCCGTTGGGGAAGATTTCCAACTTGTAGGTGAAGTAGTAGAGCATCAGCGAGGCAAGCCAGAACACCGGCATCGAGATCCCGACCAAGGCCAAAACGGTCAGCGCCTTATCGGTGATCCCGCCCGCTCTGATCGCTGAGAAATAGCCGAATATGAAACCGAAGGCGAGCCAGATGATCGCCGCGCCTATACATAAGGAGGCGGTCGCCGGAATTCCTTCCTCGATTCGCTTGTCGACGTTGATGTGTGACTGGAAGGACTCCACCTTGCCGGTGAAGATCAACTTCATCTGCGTCCAGTATTGGGCCGGCAAGGCCTTGTCGAAGCCCCATTCCTTTTCGACGTTTTTGATCAGCTGCGGGGTCGCGTTCTTGCCCGCGATCCGCTGCGCCGGGTTGGTTGCCGGCACCACGTTGAAGATCAGGAAGACGAGGACCGAGATCGCGAAGAGGACCGCGATCGCGCCGAGGATGCGTCTGATCAGGAAGCGAACCATCGGCTCAGACCGGTCCGATCGCGTCGGGGTCGCTGGTACCGGAACGCGCCTCGAAACGGACTTTCGATTTCGGGTCGAGCGCGTCGCGCAGGCCGTCACCGAAGATGTTCACCGAGAGCACCGTGAGCAGGATCGCCGTGCCCGGGATGATCGTCAGCAGCGGCTGGCTGTAGAGCGCTTCGAAGCCTTCGGAGATCATGGTTCCCCAGGATGAGCTCGGCGGCTGGACGCCGGCACCAAGGTAGGAGAGCACCGCCTCGAGCAGCATGTTGTTGGCGATGTTGAGGGTGAAGAAGACGATGATGGTGGAGATCAGGTTCGGCAACAGCTCGACGAACATGATTCTGATCGGTCCCGCGCCTTGGGCCACCGCCGCCTCGATGAACTCTTTCTCGCGCAGGGCGAAGACTTCGCCGCGCAAGGGTCTCGCCATATACGGCGTATAGACGAAGCCGATGATCAAGGTCGGGATCCAGAGGGAGCTCGACTTCAGATGTATCGGGCCGACTTCGAGACCGCCAACGGCCAGGACGATGCCGAGGGCGATCGCCAACAGCACGACCGGGAATGCCCAGATCACGTCCATCACCCGCGAGATCACGGTGTCGGTGAAGCCACCGTAGAAGCCCGCCAGCAGCCCGAAGATCACCGCGAGGAACGTGGTGATGATCGCCGCGACGATGCCGATGAAGAGCGAGGACCGGCCGCCGTAGAGGAGGCGGACCATCTCGTCGCGGCCGAGGTGGCCGTCGGCGCCGAGGAAGAACTTGCCACCGGCGCTGAACCACTGCGGGCCGAGCGCTTTACCGCTCGGTTCGACGACTTCCTTGACTTCGCTGCCCTCGTGGAGTTTCTCGAGGGTGTGGGTCGTGTTCGGCCCGGTGTGGGCGACGTGGTTTGCCCAGACCGGAGCGAGCAGACAACAGATCAGGATCAGGAAGAAGACGCCCAAGGCGAAGAGGGCGAACTTGTTGCGACGCAAGCGCCGCCACGCGATCGCCCACGGACCGCCCGTCTGGCGCCCGTCACCGCCGTCGGCGTCGACGACGCGGGAACCGTCGGAGTCAAGCCCCGAGCTGACTTCCAAGGCGGCGTCCCCACCGGGGGACACCGCCTCGAAGTCGTTCTTCTCAGACTCGGGTGACACGTAACGCAATCAGCAAAGCAACTCGACTTATTCCTTGAGTTCGAGACTGGTGAGTTCGGTCTCGAAGGTCGGGTTCCAGATCGCGGTTTCCAGGTTGACGTTTTCCGAAACGAACAGGGAGAGGGTGCGAGTCCCGTACGGGGCCCAGGCCGCTTCTTCCATGAACGATTTGTCGAGTTCGGCGTATTCCTTTTCCTGTTTGGGGCCGAGCTGTTCGGTAGCCAGCTGATCGACTTTTTTGTTCAATTCCGGATTGTTGGTCTGACCGAAATTCTGGTTGTTGGTCGACTGGATGTTTTCCCCGTTGAGCAGGAACAGGAAATCGTTCGGGTGCGGATAGTCCTGGAACCAGTCGGCGAACCCGGTATCTAGATTCGGGGTCGACGTGTTGCCGATAACCGTGAAGTAGTTGTCGGGGTTCAGGATTTTGAGTTCCGCTTTGAGGCCGATTTCGTTGAGGACACCCGCGTAGTAGGTGCCCGCGTCGTTGTTCGGGCTCTCCGAATCGGTCCAGACAGTCACTTCTTTGTCTTTGATGCCGGATTCGGCGACCAGTTCCTTCGCCTTCGCGACGTTATGCGGGAACAGTTCGAATTTTTCATAACCGGGCATACCGGGAGGCAGGATCTGCTGCGTGCCTTTGATCTGGCCGGTGTAGACGCGTTCCAGCGCCGCCGGGTCGACCGCGTAGTTGACCGCTTCACGGACTTTCAGGTTGTTGAACGGTTCCTGGGTCTGGTTCATCCAGAAGTAGTACGTGGAGATCGTCGGCTCTTCTTTGAACTGCGTGCCTTCGAATTTTTCTTTGACTTCCTGGTAACGGTCGGTCGGGGGCGGATCGAAGATCCAGTTGAGTTTGCCCGATTCGACATCGTTGACCTGGGTCGACTGGTTGCGGTTGACTTCGATTTCGATTTTGTCGACGTGGCCGGCCGGGATTTCGATTTCTTTCCCGTTGTCTTTGGCCCAGTACGGGTTGCGTTCGTAATCCCAACCGCGACCCGGCTCAGATTTGGTGATCATGTACGGGCCCGACGCGGGCGGCGGGCTGGCCGACTGATCTTCCTCCGGCGTGTTCTGCGGGACCGGGGCGACGAACATCAGCGCGAGCTCGTTGTTGAACGTGCCTCGCGGTTTTTCGAGATTGATGACGATTTCGCCGGTCTTTTCGTTCGTCTTGATACCGGGGATGCCGCCCTTCTTCGTTTCGGCGAACTTTTCGGCGCCGACGATGTCGGTGTAGAAGGGGGAGCCGCCGGAGTTGGTGATGAAGGCGCGTTCGACGGCGAATTTGAAGTCGCCGGCTTTGATCGGTTCGCCGTTCGAGTATTTGAGGCCGGGACGGAGGAACAGCGTGTAGGTCTTGCCGCCGTTGGTGACTTTCGGAAGTTCTTTGGCGAGGCCAGGGATGATTTCCGAGCCTTCCGCTTCCGGGGCCGCTTTGTAGGTCAGCAGAGGGATGTAGACCGGACGCATCGCGGTCCAACCCTCGGCCGTGTACGAGATCTGCGGATCCATGTAGTCCGGGAACGAGGTGTAGGCGCCCTTCAGCGTGCCGCCTTCGCTGCCTTCGCCTTCAGCGGGAGCCCCGCCGCCGCTGGGTTCTTCTTCAGAGGTCGTCGACGACGCGCTGGAGCTACTGCTGCTCCCACCGCCGCAAGCGGCCAACACGACCGCCATGACCGCTGCGAACACAGCGATCGTAAGAAAGACAGAGAACTTCTTCAAAGCTCGACCTCCGAATTAGGTATTGGCATGCCTCCAGGCAGCAACTCCAGCACAACGGCGTCACTTTCGTCAAGCGGAAATCCCCCCGACCCGGTGAGTCGCCCTCCTCGGCCTCCGCGAAGCAACGGAATGGCCAGCGCGACGATAGCCAATACGCCGAGGCCGGCGACCAGAAAAGTCGCGCGCGGCGTCGCAATCGCAGCTATCAAGCCGCCGATCGCGAACCCGAGGCCGGGCATAGCTGCGCCTATCGACTCCAAGACCGCCATGACCCGCGCCTGCATACCCGACTCCGTCAACTCTTGAACCGAGCTGATCGCCGAAACCCATTGGACTCCGTTCCCGGTACCCCCGATCACCGAGGCGACGCATGCGACCGCCAGATTCGGCGCTATCGCCAATCCTAGGTAGCTGGCCCCGATGACCAGGGTCGAGAGGACGAAGAGGGCCGCCAGCGGGACCTTTTTGGCGCCGGCGAAGACGAGGCTGCCGCACAACATGCCGACGCCCCAGGCGGCGAGCATCACGCCGTAGCCGGTGTCGGTGGTTCCGAGCGATTCCTTCGCGTAGATGACCTCGATCGGCGAGACGGCGGAGAAGAAGACGAAGGCGAGCGCCTGCGCGAGGAGGATGCGGCGCAGCGGCATGTTGCGGCGCACGTAGGCGATTCCGGCGCGGACCCGCTCCCGCGTGCCGCCCTCTTCGGCCTCGGCGTGCGGGATCGGCCCGGCGGTGACGAGGATCCAGGCGACCAGATAGAAGGACGCCGCGTTGGCGAAGAGCGCCGCCTGGAGTCCGAGCGCGGCGACGACCAGCCCGGCCAGCGCCGGGCCGACCGCGGCGCCGGCGGTGAAGGCGACGTTCAGCAGCGCGTTGCCGGCGCGCAGTTCGCCCGGATCGCTGAGCATGGTGACGACGCTCGCGCGGGTCAGCGCCCGCCCGGCCAGCGCCAGAGCGCCGTCGATCGTCGCGACCACGATCACGGCGGCCAGCGAGAAGTTGGAGACCAGCAGGGCCAACGCGCCGAAGGCCGCCGTCTCGAGGCAATAGATGATCGGCAGGACCAGCCGCGGCGGAGGCTTCTCCACCCGCGTGACCAGCAGCGGGGCAAAGATCGCGGGCAGAAACCGGGTTCCGAAGAAGAGCGCCGCGGTCGCATAAGGGCTATGCGTCTCTTCGTAGACGAGCACCGACAGGGCGACGATCCCCATCCAATCGCCCATCTCGTTGATCGAGTAGGTCGCCAGCAGCCGCCTGAAAAGCGGTTTTCGCAACGGCGCTTTGAGCCCCTGATCACGCATGGCTATGCACCGGTTTACCTAGTTTATGCACAAGTTTTCCTGCAGTTGCACAAGTTTCCGCAAACCTGTGCTACAACTTCCGTGTCGCTTTTGGAAGTTTTCTTTATGCGCTGCACAAGATTGCGGGCTTCAACGTGGAAAGGGGCATGAAATGGGCTACCGCTTCAACTAATCACTAGAGCAGGCAACAGACCTGCTCGACAGAACTTCACGCGAGGCGCCTATTTAGGCGCCTTTCGCGTTTTAATGGACGCACCATGGCGTACCGAGCCGGACGGCTCGCTGCAATTCCAGGGCCATTCGGCCATCAGGGCTTGTTGGGCATTTTTTCGGCTTTATCCTGCAATTTGCCTGATCAGCTACGGCCGAGCAGGTGACCGCATCCGGATAAGGAAACTTTCGGGGTGGACCAATTGCCCTCCCCGCCCGCCATGGGTACCGATCGCCCCACCAGACCAGTCGTCGCCGGCCAACTCGCCGGTCTCGTCGTCGTGCTCATCGGCGTCGCGATCGACGCGCCCTCCTCGAACTGGGACCCGGCGCTCTTCGGCATCCTGCTCGGCTTCTCGATCTTCAGCGACCTGACCGCGACCGACACCGGCGAAGGGATCTCGATCTCGGGCAGCTTCCTCGCCCTGGTCCTGTCGATGGTCTTCCTCGGCGGCGCCCCCGCCGCGCTGATCGGCCTGTTGACGATGGTCGTCGGCTGGTTGCGCTGGCACGAGGAGACGCACTTCCTCATCCACAACCTCCTCAACTACTCGCTCTTCCCGCTGGTCGGCGGCATCGTCTTCCACGCGATCTACGCCAACACCGCGATCGAAACCACCGACCCTGGCTTCTACGTCCTCGTCTTCGGGATCTTCCTGCTGGCGCTGGCGATCAACTTCTCGCTGATCGCCATGTATGCCCGCTACCTGAAAGGGGAAACGTTCCTCAAACAGGTGCGGACGGCGCTGATCCCGCTGCTGCCCTCGGAGCTCATGGCCGCGCTGATGGCAGTCGGCGTCGCCTTCCTCTACGTCAAGGTCGGGATCGCCGGGGTCGCCCTCTTCGGCATCGTGCTGATCACCTTCCAGTATCTGCTCGGCGCCCTGCTGGTGTCCAAACAGCGGGCGAAAGAGCTGGAGACGCGCTCCAACCAGCTCGCCAGCTTCCAGGTCGGGATGTTGTCGGCGCTGCTGCGGACGCTCGACCTGCGGGACCAGATGACGGCGCGGCACTCGGCCGCGGTGGCGCGCTACTCGCGGGCGATCGCCCAGCGGGCCGGCTTCTCGCGCCAGGAGGAGGAGCTCGTGCACATCGCCGCGCTGCTCCACGACATCGGCAAGTTCATCCTCCCCGACCGGATCCTGAAGGCGAACGTGCCGCTCACCGACGAGGACTGGATGCTGATCAAGCGCCACCCGCAGCAGGGCGCCCGGGTCGTCTCCGCGCTCGACGGCTACGGGCCGGTCGCCGACATCATCCTCGCCCACCACGAGCGGATCGACGGTAAGGGTTATCCGCGGGGGCTGAAGGGCGACGAAATCCCGGAACTGGCGCGGATCATCTCAGTCTCCGACACCTACGACGTGATGACGGCGCGCGACTCCTACCGGACGCCGATGTCGAGCCAGGACGCGATCACCGAGCTCCGCCGCGTCGCCGGCGCCCAACTCGACGCCCGCTTCGTCGAGGTCTTCATCGAGCTGCTTGAGGGCAAAGACGTTTCCTTCCAGCACGGCGAGGCCGCCGACTTCGAGAAAGAGCTCGCGCTCGAGTCGCGGATCGCCGAGACGGCGAGCCCCGACGGCCCGGCAAACCGCTTCCAGGTCGCCGGCGTCCAGCCGTCCTAGGTAGGTTGCGCCCATGCGGGCGGTCACTTACCAGGCGCCGGAGGAGGTTCGGGTCGACGATGTCGCCGAGCCGGTCCTCGAAAATCCCGACGAGGCGATCATCGCGGTCGAGGCCACCGGGGTCTGCGGGTCGGACCTCCACATCTTCCACGGCCGCGTGCCGGTCGACCCGGGGACGGTGATCGGCCACGAGTACGTCGGCACGGTGCTGGCGATCGGCGACGGGGTGACCCGGGTGGCCGTCGGCGACCGGGTGCTCGGCACCTTCCTCGTCGCCTGCGGCAGCTGCACGTCCTGCCTGCGCGGCGACTACCACCGCTGCGAGCGCGGGCGGACCTTCGGCCACGGTAAGAACCTCGGCGCGCTCGGCGGGACGCAGGCCGACCAGGCGCTGGTCCCGTTCGCCGACATGGTCCTGCGCAAGGTGCCGGAGGGGATGTCGGCCGACACGGCGCTCTTCGCCGGCGACGTGATGGGGACCGGGTACCACGCGGTCGCCCACTCGCGGATGCAGATGGGCGACACGGTCGCGGTGCTCGGGCTCGGCCCGGTCGGCCTCTGCGCGGTGCAGACGGCGCTCGCCGGCGGCGCCTCCCACGTCTTCGCGGTCGACTCGGTCGAGGAGCGGCTGGAGCTGGCGGCGCAGTTCGGCGCCACCCCGGTCCACCTCACCGAGGGGGACCCGAAAGCCGAGGTGCGTGGGGCGACCGGCGGCCGCGGCGCCGACGTCGTGATCGAGGCGGTCGGCGCGCCGGCGGCGGTCGATGCGGCGATCTCGCTCGCCCGCAACGCCGGCACCGTCTCCGGGATCGGCGTCCAGGTGGGCAAGTCGGAGATGAACCTCGGCCTCGCCTGGCTGAAGGGGCTCGACATCCGCCTCGGGCAGGCCAACGTGATCGCCCACGTCGACGCGGTGATGGCGCTGCTCGAGAGCGGCAAGCTCGACCCGACGCCGCTGGTCACCCACCACATGAAGCTCGACGAAGCGGCCGAGGCCTACGCGTTGTTCGACCGGCGCGAAGCCCTCAAGATCGTCCTAACTCCATAAGCGATGTACAAGCAGTGCCCGAGGGCCGGTTAGGCTTGCTCGGGATGGCGCTGCTGGGGAGCAACGAGATCGAGGCGATGCTGGCCGACCTTGAAGGTTGGGAGCGACTGGGCGACGCGATCGTCAAATCCTTCGAGCGCGGTGACTTCGTCGGCTCGGTGCGCTTCGTCGACTCGTTGGTCGAGCCCGCCGAGGCGATGGGCCACCACCCCGACGTCGCGATCTCCTGGGCCACCGTCACGGTGACGATCTCGACCCACTCCGAGGGCGGCCTGACCGCCGCCGACTTCGAGCTCGCGGGAAAGATCGAGGCGCTGGCGTGAGGCGCGCCGCGGCGGGTTTCGTCTGCGCCGGCGACGGCTTCTTCATCAGCGTCCAGAGCTACCAGGTGTTCTAGTCGTCGCCGCTCGGTCGGCGCCGGTTCTGCTTGCGCTCGCCGGTACGGCGCTTTTGGTCGAGGCGGCGCTGGCGCGAGGAGCGGGTCGGGCGGGTGGGGCGGCGCGGGCGCTGGACGCGCAGGGCGGCTTTGATCTTCGCCGCCAGCCGGCTCAGCGCCAGTTCGCGGTTGCGGTACTGGCTGCGGCCGTCCTGGGCGACCGCGGTGACGACCGGGCTCAGCTTCTCCAGCAGCCGCGCCCGCCGCGCCTCGTCGAGCGAGGTCGACGCCTCGATATCGAAGACCGCTTCGACCCGCGAGGCGGTGACGTTGGCGTGCTGGCCGCCGGGGCCGGAAGAGCGGCTGGTGCGCAGCTCGATCTCGGCCAGCGGGATCGCCAGCCGCTCGTCGACCCGCAGCTCCTCGGCCATGATCAGCCTCGGTGGCCGGGCGCTCAGCCGGCCAGCTCGGGGATGTGGCGCTCGAGGTGGGCCGCGATCGTCCGTCGCACCCAGGCGCGCTCGTCGGCATCGGCCATCCGGTAGCGGCCGAGCATCATCTTCTGGTCGTCGAGCGGCAGGCCGGAGATCTCCCAGGAGACGGCGAGGCGCTCGAAGAGGGCCTCCTCGCGACGCGCCCAGGCGTCCTCGAGCGAGGCCGCGTGGCTCGACGGCGCCTCACCGATCTTGGCGATCGTCGAGCCGCTGAGCCGTTCGCGCAGCTCGAGCACGTTGCCCTCGGGATCGGTGTAGGAGACGGTCGGCGCCTTCTCACGCGCTCGCCGTTGCCGCTGCGGTTTGCGTCGCTTAGCCATGGACCGAGGATTTTGGCACTCTCCGGGATATGGACGCGACGGTGACGATCGGGGTGCCGGTCGATTCGGTGGGACGGAGCGGCGGCACCGAGACCGCCCCGGCGGTGCTGCGCGACCTCGGGCTGACCGAGGCGCTCGACGCGCGCGACGAGGGCGACCTCGCGGTGCGGATCCGTGGCGAGGCCCGCGACCCGGTCACCGGGCTGGTCGCGAGCGACGATGTGCTGGCTACGACCCTGGCGGTGCGCGCCGCGGTGGCGGCGTCACTCGAGGCGGACCAGCGTCCCTTCCTGATCGGCGGCTGCTGCGCCGAGCTGCCCGGCGCCCTGGCCGGGGCGCGTGACGCTCTCGGCGCGCCGCTCGGCCTCGCCCACGTCGACGGCCACCTCGACCTCTACGACGGCGAGACCTCGACCACCGGCGAGGCCGCCGACATGCCGATCGCGGTGGCCCTCGGGCTCGGGCCGGCGGCCTGGGTCGAGGCGGCGGGGGGCGCCACGACGATCCCCGAGCGCACCGCGCTGGTCGGCTTCCGCGACCGCGCCGAAGCCGTCGCCGACGGGATGCGCCAGCCGGAGGAATTGGTCCGGCCGCCTCTCTTATATGGAGCCGACGAACTGCGCTTGGTCGGCGTCGGCGAGACGGCGGTCAACCTGGCGACGCGTCTCGACGCCGCCGGGCCCTACTGGCTGCACCTCGACGTCGACGTCCTCGACGAGGTCGTCTTCCCTGCCACCGACTACCTGCAGCCGAACGGGCTCGACTGGGAGGAGCTCGAAGCGCTCCTCGCCCCGCTCGGCTCCGGCGAGAACCTGGTCGGGGTCTCGCTCGCCTGTTACAACCCGGACAAGGACCCGGACCTGGCCTGCGGACGTCGTCTGGTCGCCGCGCTCGGCGCGGGCGGATAGCCTGGCGCGGTGGCCCTGCCGCTCTCGCCGCCGATCAAGCCGCAGCTGGCGCTGACCCGCAAAGCCCTGCCCGAAGGCGAGGACTGGGCGTACGAGCCGAAGCTCGACGGCTTCCGCGCGATCGTCTTCGTCGACGGCGACGAGGCCTACGTGCAGTCGCGCGGCGCCAAACCGCTGGGCCGCTACTTCCCGGAGCTCTCTTGGGCGCCGGGGCGCTGGGTGCTCGACGGCGAGCTGGTGATCCGCGGCGACGACGGCGAGGTCCAGTTCGACCTGTTGCAGCAGCGGATCCACCCGGCGGAGAGCCGGATCAAGTTGCTGAGCGAGGAGATCCCGGCGACCTACATCGCCTTCGACCTGCTCGCCGAGGGCGACGAGTCGCTGCTCGACGCGCCGCTGAGGGAACGGCGCGAGCGGCTCGAGCGGATCGCCGCCCAGGCCGGGATCGAGCTGACCCCGCTGACCCCGGATGAGGCGCAGGCGGAGAAGTGGCTCGCCTCGATCGAGGGCGTCATGGCGAAGCAGCTCGACGCCCCCTACATCCCCGGCAAACGCAAGGGGATGGCGAAGGTGAAGAGGGAGCGGACGATCGACTGCGTGGTGATGGGCTGGCGGCCGGGGAAAGAGGAGGGCACGGTCGGCTCGCTGATCCTCGGCCTCTACGACGGCGCCGACCTGCGCACGGTCGGCCACATCTCGGGCTTCAGCGCGGCGGCGAAACGCAGCATGCGGGCGATGCTCGCGCCGCTCGAGACGGGCGAAGCCGGGACCGCCGAGCCGAGCCGTTGGACTGGAGGCCGGGAGCTCGAGTGGGTGGAGCTGCGGCCCGAGCTGGTGATCGAGGTCGGCTACGACCACGCGGCGGGCGGCCGGATCCGCCACGGTGCCCGGTTCCACAGCTTCCGCGACGACAAAGCGCCCCGGGAGTGCAAGTTCGAGCAACTCGACGAAGGCGTCTAGCCCGCTTCAGAACAACTTGCTCTGGGCCGGCTCTTTCGGCGCGCGCGCGAACGGCCCGCTGGTTTTCTTCTCCGTACCGACCTCCGTTTTCTGCGCGCCCTCGATGTAGTTGCTGCGCATCCGCTGCTGGCCCCAGCCGCGGAGCGCCCGGGTCGTCTTCTTTCGATCCTCGGGGCGCATGTAGGCACGCTTGCCGTAAAGGCGTTGGTACTCCGGCACGAGGTCGGGACGTTTTTCGCGCAGCCAGCCGAAGTAGACATCCTTGACCTCGCCGCGCAGGTGCAGTGCCACCCCACCGAGGAAGGTCGCGTCGGCCTCGCGGGCTCGGGCGACGATCGGCTCAACTTGCTCGGGGCTGTCGTTAATGCCGGGCATCAGCGGCGCGATCAGGATCCCCGAGTCGATCCCCCGCTTCCGCAGCTCGGCGACAGCATCGAGCCGCGCGCTCGGGCTCGGCGTGTGCGGCTCGGTCAGCCGCCAGGCCTTCTCGTCGAGCGTCGGCACCGAGACGTTCACCGACACCCGCAGCCCGGCGTCGCGGAAGCGTTCGAAGATCTCGATGTCTCGCATCACCAACGGCGACTTGGTCAACACCGAGACCGGAGTCTCCGCCGCCAACAGCGCCTCGAGTATCTCCGGCAGCATCCGGTACCTGCCCTCGCACCACTGATACGGATCGGTGTTCGTCCCTAGCGCGACCAGGTCCCGCTTCCAGCTCGGCCGCGCCAGCTCCGCCCGCACCAGCTCCGGCACGTTGACCTTGACCACGATCTCCCGCTCGAAGTCCCGCCCGGCGTCCATGTCGAGATAGGTGTGAGTCTTGCGGGCGAAGCAAAATACGCAGGCGTGAGTGCAGCCCCTATACGGGTTGATCGTCCACGAGAAGCCGAAGCTTTCGCCCGGAACGTGGTTGAGGGCCGAGCGAGCGCGGACCTCGTGGAAGTTGATGCCCATCGCCTCGGGGGCGTCGAAGGTGCGGACGACGGTGCCGTCGCCGACGCCGGGGAGGCGCAGGTCCTTCTCCACCCGTTGCTCGTCCCACCTCATACGAACATATGTTCCCATATCGTCGTTGTGTAACCTAATTGACGTGAACGTAAGAAAGAGGTTCAGCGCATGAGGGGCGTCAGCGCCGATCACGCCAACTACAAGTGGTGGGCCCTGTCCTGCACCAGCCTCGGCATGCTGCTCGTCGCCACCAACTCGGGGACGTTGATCATCGCCCTGCCCGACCTCGAGCGGGCGCTCGGGACCAGCCTGCTGACCCTGGTCTGGGTGATCCTCGCCTACATGATCTCCTCGACCGTGCTGGTCCTCACCGCCGGTCGCCTCTCCGACCTCTTCGGCCGCAAGACCGCCTTCGTCGCCGCCTTCCTGATCTTCGGCACCGCCAGCCTCGGCGCCGGGTTCGCCGCCAATGGCACCCAGCTGATCGTCTGGCGCGTCCTGCAGGGCATCGGCGGCGCCTTCATCTTCGCCAACGGCCCCGCCCTCGTCACCGACGCCTTCCCACGCGAGCAGCTCGGGATGGCGATGGGTACCAACACGATGGTCGCCGCGGTCGGCCTCGTCATCGGCCCGGTCCTCGGGGGCGCCCTCGTCGGCATCTCCTGGCACTGGGTCTTCTGGTTCAACGTCCCCCTCGCGCTGCTCGGCGCCTTCTGGGCCGCCACCGTCCTGCGCGAGCTCGCCGTCCCCGACACCCACCGCGGCTTCGACATCCCCGGCACGCTGACCTTCGTCGTCGGCCTGACCGGCCTCGTCTACGGGATCTCGCGCGGCGGCATCTCCGGCTGGGACGACGTGAAGGTGATCGTCCCCCTCATCGCCGGCGCCGTCCTGCTGCCGCTCTTCGTGTTGATCGAGGCGCGCTCCAAGGCTCCGATGCTCGACCTCTCGATCTTCAAGAACCGCCTCTTCGCCGCCGCCACCGCGGCTGCGTTCATCAGCGGGCTCTCGCGCTTCGCCCTGATGTTCATCTTCGTCTTCTACTACCAGGGCGCTCAGGGCGACGACCCGATCCTGGCCGGCCTGAAGCTGGCGCCGATGGCGATCGGGATGCTGATCGCCTCGCCGATCGCGGGCATCTACGCCGACCGCCACGGGTCGAAGTTCCTCGCCGCGATGGGAATGCTGATGACCGCCCTCGGCCTCGCCCTGATGACCACCCTCCAGGCCGGCACCGGCTACTGGGCAGGCGGGCTCTACCTGTTCCTCGTCGGGATCGGCTCGGGGATGTTCAACTCGCCCAACACGGCGGCGATGATGGGCACCGTTCCGACCGAGCGACGCGGCATCGCGGCGGGCGCGCGGACGATGCTGCAGAACACCGGCGCGATCCTCTCGATCGCCTTCGTCCTCGCGATCATCACCGCAGCGGTCCCGACCAACGTCCTCTTCAAGATCTTCTCTGGCCTCGCCTCCGGCCTGACCAGCGCCCAGCTCGACCCGTTCATCACCAACATGCACACGGCGCTTTGGATCCTGGCGGGGATCTCCGTGGTCGGCGCCGGCGTCTCGATGTTGCGCCCGAGCGAGAAGGCGACGGCCGCGGAACGGCGGCCCGAGCCCCGCGCGGCGGTGATCGAGGAGGCGATCGCCGAGGAGGTCGAGGCGACGCCATGACCGAGGCAACTGACATGCCGGCGCCCGAGCGAGAGGGCGCCCCGCTGAAGATCGGCGACGTCGCCAAGCTGGCCGGGACGACGCCGCGGACGATCCGCTACTACGAGGAGATCGGCCTCCTCCCCGCCTCAGGCGGCCGCGAGCCGGGCGCGCACCGGACCTACTCGCAGGCCGACGTCGACCGGCTGATCGAGGTGATGCGACTACGGACCCTGCTCGGCGTCTCGCTCGACGGTCTGAAGGAACTGGTCGAAGCCGAAGACAACCGCGAGGCGCTGCGACGCGAGTGGCACGAGGGCGTACCCGACCCGGTCCGTCGCCGCGAGATCCTCGAGTCGCTCGACGACCACGCCGAACGCCAGCTGAAGATGGTGCGCGCCCGGCGCGACGAGCTCGCCGCACTCGAAGCGGAGCTGCTCGAGCGCCGCGACCGGATCGACCGCCGCCTGCGGGAACTCGACGACGAGCCCGCGACCGCCTAGATCCCGGCGGTCTGCTCCTCGAAGTGCTTGGAGAGCATCGTCACCTGGCCTTGGTAATTGGAGCCGAGGTCGGCGCCGTAGAGGCGCTCGGCCGGGGCCTCCATCCACTCGAGGCCGAGCTTGCAGACCGGCTGGCGGTGCTCGACCATGAACGGCACGTCGCGGGCGCGCACCTCGAGCGCGGCGCGGCTGCCGGGGCGCCCGCCGGCCGGGTCGTAGCCGAAGCCGGGGTCGAAGAACCCCGCGTAGTGGGTGCGCAGCTCCCCCGCGGTCGGGTCGTAGGCCATCATCTCGGCGGCGATCTGCGGCGGGATCGCGACGCCCTCGGCCGAGAGCAGCAGGTAGAAGATCTCCGGCTCGAGCACGATCTTGCCGCCCGCCTCGGGGTAGACCGGGTCCCAGAAGTCGCTCCAGCGGTAGGCGCGGATCTTCGAGAGGTCGACCGGCAGGCTGTTCTTCTTCGCCCGGTAGCCGACCACGCGGTCCCGCGGCCCGGAGACGTCGAGGCTGAGGAACACGCCGTCCGACAGCGCCAGCTCCGCCGCCGGGACCGGGTCGGAGTCGAGGTAGACGAGCGGCTCCTCCCCCTGCAGCTCGCGGATCCGCGCGTCGGGCAGGCGGACGTCGCCGCGCGCCAGCCGCAGCTGGTTCAGCGAGAGGCCGGTCCGCACCTGGACGGCGAAGGAGCGCGGCACGACCTCGAGGTAGAGCTTCCCCTCGTAGCCGGAGCGGATGTCGTCGAAGCGGTTGTGACGGTCCGTGATCACGCGGGTGAAGACGTCGAGGCGGCCGGTCGAGCTCTTCGGGTTGGCGCGGGCGCGCACGTCGGCGGGCAGCGAGAGGCGCTCGATCAGCGGCACCAGGTAAGGCCGGTCCCGCTCGAGCACGGCGCCGTCGCGCAGGTCGACTTTCTGGAAGGCGATGTCCTCGACCTTTTCCTCGACCGTCGAGTCGACGTCGGGGAGGAAGGAGCAGCGGAGCGCCCATGCTTCGTCGCCGAGGCGCAGGTCGATGCTGGCGGGCTGGATCGCCTCCGGGCGGATCCGGTACTCGCCCGAGCTGACCCACTCGCGCTCGATCGCCTCGGCCAGCGCCTGCGACGGGAAGACGCCCGCGCTCGGACCCGCGTCACCCGCCTGCGGGGACGCCCCGACCGCGCTCTGGACCTCGCTCATCCAGCGGAGATTATTCGCCGCGCCGCCTCGGTGCCGAGGTGCGGGGTGAGCGCGAACTCGAGCACGTCGGGTGTGAGCGCCGCCAGGCCGGCGGCTTCGCCGGCGATCGTCCGGCGACTGAGCAGCGAGGCGATCCCCCCGACCACCGCTTCGTCGGTCGCCGCCGGGACCTTGGGGCCCCCGGGCGGGTCCGGGGCGCCGCGGCGCAGGAGCGGTACGAAGCCCTCGACCGCGGCCTGGTAGCGGTCGTAGATACCGCGGCCGGCGCGCAGTCCCTCGGCGAGCAGGATCGCGGTGAGCGGCGGCTCGGTCGCGAGCAGGCGGAGCAGGGCGCCGATGCCGGCGCGGACGCGGACCGGCCACTCCTCCTCAGCCGCCGCGCAGGCGTCGAGGACGGCCGAGCGCAGCCGCTCGATCGCGTAGTCATAGGCGGCGAAAAAGCACTCGTCCTTGCTGTCGAAGTGCTTATAGAAGTCCGACTTCGAGACCGCCGCGCGCTGCCCGATCATCGACACCGTGGTCTTCTGGTAGCCGACCTCGTCGAGGGTGAGGATCAGCGCCGCGATCAGTCGCTCGCGCTGGTTGCGCGCGACGAACTCGGGTGACAAGCCGTGGCGGCCACGAGGCAGGCGATCCATCTGGTCATCAAATTGTGACATCGAAAGGTCACATTCGTTCCCAAGTGGTCACTCACCTTTTTCCTACACCCCGGTACGGAGAAATAACGAACTCGAGCAGCTCGGGGAGCAGGTCGACGGCGTCCTCGGCGCCGCCGCGGCGGACGTGTCGCTGGGCGATCCACAGAGTGCCGCCGACCAGCGCCTCCACGAGCGTGGCGGGCCGGCCCGCACCCGGCGGCGCCGCCTCGCGCAGGCGCTCGATGTATTTGTCGACGGCGGCGTCGTAGCGCGCCGATGAGGCGGCGCTCGCGGCGGGCGCCTCGACCAGGCAGAGACGCGCCTCCGCCGGGTGGGCGGCGGCGTACTCGAGGAGCGCCCGCAAGCCGGCTTCGGTTCGCTCCTCCCACTCGGCGGCGGCGATTGGCTCGGAGGCCTCGGCCACCGCCGCGCCGGCTTCGGCGACGGCCGAGTCGAAGGCGGCGAGGAACAGCTCCTCCTTGCCGGAGAAGTTGTCGTAGAGCGTCTTACGGGCGACGTGGGCGCGACGGACGACATCGGCGATCTTGGTCGCCTCGTAGCCTTGCTCGGCGCAAAGTTCGGCCATCGCGTCGATCATCCGCCGCCGCTTGTGGGCGGCGATGAACTCCGGGGGAAGTTGAGGGCGCGCAGTGGTCACGGATGCTCCCGAAGTCGGTTGGGGAGCATGCGCATAAGGATACCCAGTGTCAGCAAATTCGCGCTCCGCTCAATAAATCTTCTGGTACGGTGAGAAACATCGATCGTCCCCTATAGGAACTCGGTGGTGTCCCGACAGCCCCGGTCGGGAGCCCACGGCCCTTCCTGCAGGACAGTGTCTTGGTCTCCGTCGACAGAAATCAGATCAACCGGGAGCTCTTGATCGCCGCCTTGGGCGACGAATGGCCGGCGGACCTGATCCAGACCGCGGCGGAGATGTTGGCCGACAGCGAGAGCCGCTTCCCGTCCGGCCCGCGGCGCCTCCCCGGCGACCTGGTCCGGGCGATCCAGCGCGAGCGCCTGCTCGTCGGGATGCTGCGCGCCGTCTCCGAGCTCGGCTACCGGGTGACCAACGTCCAGGACGTGATCGAGCGGGCGGGCGTCTCGCGGCCGACCTTCTACGAGCACTTCTCGAACAAGGACGACTGCTTCCTCGCGGCTTTCGACACCTCGGCGGCGCGCCTGCGCGCCCAGGTCGCGACCGCCTCCGATCAGGGCGGCGACTGCTGGCGCGATCGGCTGCGCCTCGGCTTCGACGCCCTCCTCGCCTTCGCCGACTCCGAGCCCGAGGCTGCGCGGGTCGTGATCGTCGAGGCGCGCGCCGCCACCCCCGACGCCGCCCTGCGTCGGGTCGCCCTGATCGACGACTTCGCCACCTGCATCGACACCAAGGTCCGCGAGCTGCTGCCGGCGGGCACGGCACACTCGGCGGTGACCGCCTCGGGCGTCGTCGGCGGGGTCGAATCGCTGCTCTACGGGCGGCTCAACAAGGGCCAGATGGACGACCTGCCGGCGCTGCTCCCCTCGCTGATGTACTTCGCCGTGCTGCCCTACGAAGGGCACCTCGCCGCCAGCGAAGAGCTGGGGCTGAGGACGACCTAGCCGGCGCGGGCGGGCTCGCGGTTGCCCGAGTACTCGTAGATGCCGCGGCCGGACTTGCGCCCGATCCGTCCCGAGGCGACCATCCGCTTCAGCAGCGGCGGCGGCGCGTACTCGGTCTGCTTGAACTCCTCGTAGAGGGAGTCGCCGATCGCGTAGAGGACATCGAGGCCGATGAAGTCGGCGAGCGTCAACGGGCCCATCGGGTGGCCGCATCCCAGCTTCATCCCCTCGTCGATGTCCTCGGCGCTGGCGAACCCTTCTTCGTACATCCGCACCGCCGCCATCAGGTAGGGGACGAGCAGCATGTTGACGATGAAGCCCGAGCGGTCCTTGGTGACGATCGCGCGTTTGCCGATCGCCTCGGCGAAGGCCTTCGCGCTCTCCACCGTCTCCTCGGAGGTGTCGAGCGCGGTCACGACCTCGACCAGCGGCATCACCGGCACCGGGCTGAAGAAGTGGAGGCCGAGTACTCGGTCGGGCCGAGGGAGTCCGGCGGCCAGCTGGGCGATCGGGATCGAGGAGGTGTTGGAGGCGATCAGCGCGTCCTCGGAGACGAGGCCCGCGACCTGGGCGAGGATGTTCGCCTTCAACTCGGCGTTCTCGGGCACCGCCTCGATCACCAGGTCGGCGTCGGCGATCTGCTCGAACTCGTGGGTGAGGATGATCCGCTGCCGCATCTCCTCGGCGTCCTGGGCCGTCAGCTTGCCGCCGGACACCGCGCGATAGAGCGAGGCGGCGATCCTCGTCCCGGCGCCGGCGACCGCGGCATCGTCGACATCGCGGATCGTCACCTCGATGCCGGCGCGAGCCACCGACTCGGCGATCCCCGAACCCATCAAGCCTCCGCCCAGGACCGCGACCTTCTCGACGCTCATCGGTGCTCCCTCCACTTTAAGTGGTCTACAGATAGTAGGAACACAGCGTATCTCAGGCGGTGAACTTCGCCAAGTAGTCGAGGCCGCGGATCGCCCGCGACCCGTACCAGGAGGTCATCTCACCGTCGATCAAGGAGACGGTAGCGCCGGGCACCAGTCCTTCGACCTCTCGCACGTGGTGCTCCTTGAAGTGGAACGGCTCGGAGCTGAGCAGGACACGGTCGACATCACACGCACTGATGTCGATCTGCGGGTATCGCTCCTCCGTCTGACGCGGAACCGTCTCCCACCCGAAGAGGGAAAGGGTCTGCGAGATATAAGTCTCGGGCGCGATCGTCATCCAGGGATCGCGCCAGATCAGATAGAGCACTTGCTGCTCCTCCCCAACGCCGGCGATCGCTCGCTCGTAGGCCTGCTCGAACCGCTCGCACAACCGCTCCGCCTCCGCGTCGACGCCGAAGGTCTCCCCCATCTGCCGGTACAGGTCGAGGTTGTCGCGTGGCTCGAGCGGGTGGGTCACCACTACGTTGGGGATGAACTCCGCCAGCGCCTCCGCGTCCTCTTTGCGGTTCTCGTCGACGTTGACGACGACGTGGGTCGGTTCGAGTTCGCGGATCCGGTCGAACTTCAGGTCCTTGGTCCCTCCCACCTTCGGGATCTTTCGCACCGTCTCCCAGGGGTGGACGCAGAAGCCGGTGCGCCCGACGAGCTGCTCGGACAGCCCTAGGTCACACAGCAGCTCGGTGATACTCGGGACAAGGCAGACGATGCGCGGCATCGGCTGAAACTACATATTGCGCCGATACTCGCCGCCCACCTCGTAGAGGGCGTTCGAGATCTGGCCCAGCGAGGCGATGCCAACGGCGTCCATCAGCGCCTCGAAGACGTTCTCGCGGCGGCGGGCGACATCGCGCAGATGCGACAGCGCCGCGTCGCGGCGGTCGGCGCCGAGCTCCTGGAAGGCGCGCACCGAGGCGATCTGGTCGTCCTTCTCCCCGTCTGACGAGCGCATCAGCTCGAGCGAGTCGGTCTTCTCCTCCTGGCCCTCGGGCGGCAGGTAGGTGTTGACGCCGATCAGCGGCAGCGAGCCGTCGTGCTTGCGCCGCTCGTAGTACATCGACTCTTCCTGGATCTTCCCGCGCTGGTACATCGTGTCCATCGCGCCGAGCACGCCGCCACGCTCGGAGATCCGCTCGAACTCCTCGTAGACGGCGTCCTCGACCAGGTCGGTCAGCGACTCGATCGCGAACGAGCCCTGCCACGGGTTCTCGGTGAAGTTGAGGCCGAGCTCACGGTTGATGATCAGCTGGATCGCCACCGCGCGGCGCACCGACTCTTCGCTCGGCGTCGTGATCGCCTCGTCGTAGGCGTTGGTGTGGAGGCTGTTGGTGTTGTCGAAGATCGCGTACAGCGCCTGCAGCGTGGTGCGGATGTCGTTGAAGCTGATCTCCTGCGCGTGCAGGCTCCGGCCGCTCGTCTGGATGTGGTACTTGAGCATCTGGCTGCGCTCCGAGGCGCCGTAGCGCTCGCGCATCGCCCGCGCCCAGATCCGCCGCGCGACCCGGCCGATCACCGCGTACTCGGGGTCCATCCCGTTGGAGAAGAAGAAGCTCAGGTTCGGGGCGAAGGCGTCGATCTCCATGCCGCGCGCGAGGTAGTACTCGACGATCGTGAAGCCGTTGGCGAGGGTGAAGGCGAGCTGCGAGATCGGGTTCGCCCCGGCCTCGGCGATGTGGTACCCGCTGATCGAGACGCTGTAGAAGTTCCGCACCCCGTTGGCGACGAAGAATTCCTGGACGTCGCCCATCATCTTCAGCGCGAACTCGGTCGAGAAGATGCAGGTGTTCTGCGCCTGGTCCTCCTTGAGGATGTCGGCCTGGACGGTGCCGCGGACCTTGCGCAGCGTCTCGTCCTTGATCCGCCCATAGGTCTCCGCATCGAGCACATCGGCGCCGGTGACGCCGAGCAGGCCGAGCCCGAGGCCGTCGTTGCCGGTCGGCAGGTCGCCCTTGTATCGGGGGCGCGGCTTGCCGGCGAAGATCTCATCGAGCTTGCCTTCGGTCGCCTCCCACTGGCCACTCTCTTTGAGGTGTCTTTCGACCTGCTGGTCGACCGCGGCGTTCATGAAGAAGGCGAGGATGATCGGCGCCGGGCCGTTGATCGTCATCGAGACCGAGGTCGTCGGCGAGCAGAGGTCGAAGCCCGAGTAGAGCTTCTTGGCGTCGTCGAGGGTCGCGATCGAGACGCCCGAGTTGCCGACCTTGCCGTAGATGTCGGGACGCTCGGCGGGGTCCTCGCCGTAGAGGGTGACCGAGTCGAAGGCGGTCGAGAGGCGAGCCGCCGGCTGGCCCTGGGAGAGGTAGTGGAAGCGGCGGTTGGTCCGCTCCGGGGCGCCCTCGCCGGCGAACATCCGGGTCGGGTCCTCGCCCTCGCGACGGTAAGGGAAGACACCGCCGGTGTAGGGGTAGGAGCCGGGCAGGTTCTCCTTCATCAGGAAGCGCAGGCGGTCGCCCCAGCCGCTGTAGTTCGGCGGCGCGATCTTCGGGATCTGCTGATTGCTGAGCGATTCGCGGTAGTTCGGCCCGGTGATCTCCTTGCCGCGGACCTCGTAGCTGAAGGACTCGGCGGTGATGCCCTCGATCCGCTCGTCCCAGCTGTCGAGCAGGGCGGCGACTTCGGGGCCGAGCGCCATCCGGGCTTCCTCGTAGGCGGTGCGAAGGACTTCGTTGTCATCGACCCTCAGCGCCTCGTGCAGGTGCTGGGCGCGATCGGCGACGCCGGCGAGCTCGTCGACCTTGGCGTTGATGCCGCGGCCCTGCTCGGCGATCTCGGCGAGGTAGCGGACGCGCTTGCCGGGGATCAGGACGTTGCCGAGCGGCTGGTGGTTCTCCGGGTCGATCCCGGGGGCGAAGCGCTCGGGATCGTCGCCGCCCGCGCGCTCGGCGAGGGCCTTGCAGAGGTTGACGAACATCCAGGTGACGCCGGGGTCGTTGAACTGGGAGGCGATCGTCGGGTAGACCGGCACCTCGTCCTCGGAGAGCTCGAAGGCGACCCGGTTGCGGCGCCACTGTTTGCGGACGTCGCGGAGCGCGTCGGCGGCGCCCTGCTTGTCGAACTTGTTGATCACGACGATCTCGGCGAGATCGAGCATGTCGATCTTCTCCAGCTGCGAGGCGGCGCCGAACTCGCTGGTCATCACGTAGATCGGCAGGTCGACGAGGTCGACGATCTCCGAATCGGACTGGCCGATGCCGGCGGTCTCGACCATCACCAGGTCGAACTCGGCGGAGCGCAGGTAGGCGACCGCGTCGGCGAGGACGGCGGTGGTCGAGAGGTTCTGCCGGCGGGTCGCCATCGAGCGCATGTAGATCTGCTCGTGGCGGAGGCTGTTGAGGCGGATGCGGTCGCCGAGCAGGGCGCCGCCGGTGCGGCGGCGGGTCGGGTCGACGGCGAGGACGGCGATGCGAAGGTCGGGCAGGTGCTGGACGAAGCGGGAGAGGAGCTCGTCGGTGACGGTCGACTTGCCGGCGCCGCCGGTGCCGGTGACGCCGATCACCGGGACACCGGTGCCGGCGACCGCCCACTCCTGGCGGAGCCGGTCGAGGTCACCCTCGGCGAGGACGCCGTCCTCGAGCGCCGAGAGCATCCGGGCGACGTCGAGGTCGGCGTGGCCGCCGCCCGCGGGCGGGGTCGACTTCATCTGTTGGGAGCGGGCGCGCTCGACCAGATCGTCGATCATCCCGACGAGGCCGAGGTTCATGCCGTCGTTGGGGTGGTAGATGCGCTCGACGCCGGCGCCCTCGAGGTCGGCGATCTCGGCCGGCGTGATCGTCCCGCCGCCGCCGCCGAAGACGCGGATGTGGGAGGCGTCGAGTTCACCGAGCATCTCGACCGCGTACTTGAAGTACTCGGTGTGGCCGCCCTGGTAGGAGCTGATCGCGATCCCGTCGGCGTCCTCCTGGATCGCCGCGCGGACGACGTCGCGGACGCTGCGGTTGTGGCCGAGGTGGACGACCTCGGCACCGGAGCCCTGGATCAGCCGGCGCATCACGTTGATCGCGGCGTCGTGGCCGTCGAACAGCGAGGCGGCGGTGACGAAGCGCAGCGGCAGATCGTCTCCCCCACGCGTAGCAGCCGTCGTCTCCTCGTTACCCAGCGATAGTCGGCTCATGGATAGTAGGAATACCACATATCTCGCGCGAGGTGCGAAAGTCAGATGGTGCGTTCGCAGAAACCCGCGCTATCCGCGGCAAAGTGCGAACGCGGCGGGTGGTAGGGGTCTCAGTCCTCGTCGGAGAAGTCGCCGGCGCCTACTCGGAGGACGCGGAGGACGCTCGAGAGCTCTTCGAGTTTCTCGCCGTCGAGGGGCTCGGTGGCGAAGTTGGCGCCGTTAAGGGCCTCGGTTGCCTGCTCGGCGACTTTGCGGCCTTTCGGCTGGATCTCGGCGAGGACCGCGCGACGGTCGGAGTCGTGCGGGACGCGGCGGACGAGGTCGATCTTCTCCAGACCGTCGATCGTGTTGGTGACGCTGGTGCGGTGGACCTGGAGGCGCTCGCCGATCTTGCCCAGCGGCAGCGAGCCGCGGCGCGAGAGGTGCAGCAGCATCAGCGCCTCGTAGCGCGGGAAGGTCAGCCCGAACGGCTCGAGCAGCTCGTTCAGCCGCCCGATCAGGATCTGGTGGACGCGCATGATCGAGGTGACGGCGACCATCTCGGTGGCCGCCTCATCGGTCCAGCGCTCCCGCCAGTGACGGCGCGCCTCCTCGATCGGGTCGAATGGCAATTGCGGCGAGTTCACGGCCGGAAGTCTTACAGCGCCCGCGGCCGAGACCGCCTTTACGCGCGCCTCGGCCACCATACATTCTGGTATGTATGAGGTGTGACGACGACAGCTCCACCCTCTCCGACCGCCTCGGCGACCGACACCCGATCGCTTCTCCTGGAGGCGGCGATCGAGTACATGTCGACCTCCGGCCCCGCCGTCAACTTCGACGCGATCGCGGCCCAGGCGGGATACACCAAGGGCGCCCTGTACCACCACTTCGGCTCGGTTGAAGGGCTGGTCGAAGAGGTCTTCAAGGAGGCGGTACGGCGGCACGCCGAGCAGGTGATCGCGGCGAGCGAGGATGGCACCGGGCGCGAACGGCTGCGCGGGCTGGTCGACTCCTCGGCGGGCCTCTACGGCTCGGGGACCCCCTTCTACCGACTGCTGCTGCGGCTCCACGTCGAGGCTGGCGTGACCCGGCCGCGGCTGGCGCCGATCGCCAAGAAAGTGCAGCAGCGCCAGCACCGCTACATGACCGAGCTGGTGCGGATCGGCCAGCGCGACGGCTCGATCCGCGGCGATCTCGATCCGGTCGCGGTCGGCGAGATGGTCAACGCCACCTTGCAGGGTCTGCTGATCGGGCAGCTGGAAGCCGAGAAGACGCAGCGGCGGGCGGCGCTGCGGTTCGGCGATCTGCTCGAGGATCTGCTGTGAGCGCCCGATGATCGACTTCGAGATCCCGGGAGAGGTCGAGGAGCTGCGCGAGCGGGTGCGCGAGTTCGTCGCCGCGGTCGCGATTCCGGCGGAGGAGCGCGACATCGCCGAGCACGGGCTGGCGGCGGAGCTGCGCGCCGAGCTGCAGGCCGCCGCCAAGGAGGCCGGCGTCTTCGCGCCGCAGTTGCCGCGTGACCTCGGCGGCCACGGACTCGACATGCGCGGCACCGCGGTGGTCCTCGAGGAGGCCGGCTACGGGCTGCTCGGGCCGCCGGCGATGAACTGCGCGGCGCCCGACGAGGGCAACATGCACATGCTCGAGCTGATCGCGAGCCCCGAGCAGCGGGCCCGATACCTGGAGCCGCTGGCGCGCGGTGAGATCCGATCCTGCTTCGCGATGACCGAGCCGGCGCCCGGCGCGGGCTCGGACCCCTCGATGCTCCTTTCCCGCGCCGAGCGTTCGGGCGACGGCTGGTCGATCAACGGGCGCAAGTGGTTCATCACCGGCGCCGAGGGCGCCGCCTTCGCGATCTGCATGGCGATGACCGACGAGGGGGCGACGATGTTCCTGGTCGACGCCGAGAATCCCGGCTGGCGGGTCGAGCGGCTGATCGACGCGACCGACCGCGTCTTTACCGGCGGCCACGGCGAAGTCGTCTTCGAGGACTGCGTCGTCGGCGAGGAGGCGATCCTCGGCGAGCTCGGCGAGGGCTTCCGCTACGCCCAGGTGCGGTTGGCACCGGCCCGCCTCACCCACTGCATGCGCTGGCTCGGCGCGGCGCGGCGGGCTCACGACTTCGCCCTGCGGCATGCGGCGACCCGCGAGGCCTTCGGTCAGCGCCTCGGCGACCTCGGCATGGTGCAGCAGAAGATCGCCGAATCGGAGATCGACATCGAGACCAGCCGGATGCTGATCTGGAAGTGCGCCTGGGCGCTCGACCAGGGGTCCCACGCCCGCCAGGAGTCCCAGATCGCCAAGGCGCACGTGGGCGAGGCGACCTGGCGGATCCTCGACCGCGCGGTGCAGATCTGCGGTGCGCTCGGCGTCTCCGGCGACGGCCCGTTGGCACGGACGATGAACGAGCTGCGGCCGTTCCGCATCTACGACGGGCCGACCGAGACGCACCTCTGGGCGATCGCCCGGCGGGCGGTGCGGCGCGCCACCCCGTCCGATGCCTGAGCCGATCGTCCGCGACGCGGCGGAGGCGGCGGGACTGGAGTTCGGCGCCGCGATCGTCCTCGACCCGTTGCGCGAGTTCCTCGACGCGGCCGGGCTCGGCACCGGTGAGATCGAGGCCTCGGAGCTCGGCGACGGCCACTCGAACTTGACCTTCCTGCTGCGCCGCGGCGACGACCGGATCGTCCTGCGCCGCCCGCCCCGCGGGGACCTCGCCGGCTCGGCCAACGATGTCCTGCGCGAATCGAAGGTCCTCGGGGCGCTGGCGAACACGGCGGTGCCGGTGCCCGAGGTGCTCGGCCGCTGCGAGGACTCCGAGCTGATCGGCGCGCCGTTCTTCCTCATGTCCTACATCCCCGGCGCGACGATCAACGACGGGCTGCCCGCGGCGCTCGACCAGCCGGGGGCGCCGAGCGTGATCGCCGAGCAGACCGTGGCGGCGCTGGTGGCACTTCACGCGGCCGACCTCGAGGCGAGCGGCCTGGGGGAGCTCGGCCGCCCCTCGGGCTACCTCCAGCGGCAGCTGCGTCGCTTCGGCTCCCTGTTCGAGACCAACGCGACCCGGCCGCTGCCGGAGCTGGAGCGGGTCGCCGAGTGGCTCGCCGCCAACCTGCCGGAGAGCCGCCCGGCGACCTTCGTCCACGGCGACTACCGCCTCGGCAACCTGCTCTTCGGCACGCCGCTCGGCGTCGCCGCGGTGCTCGACTGGGAGATGGCGACGGTCGGCGATCCGCTCGCCGACCTCGGCTACCTGACCGCGATGTGGGCGGCGCCCGACGACGAGGAGAACCCGATGTTCGCCCTCTCCAAGCTGACGCGCCGCCCCGACTTCCCCCGCCGCGATGACCTCGCCCGCGCCTACGCCGAAGCGAGCGGCGAACCGATCGACGAGCTCCGTTGGTACCAGGTCCTCGCCCTCTGGAAGTCGGCGATCTTCCTCGAGGGCAGCTACCGCCGCTTCACCGAGGGCGCCAGCACCGACGCCTACTTCGCCTCCCTCGGCGACGGCGTCCCCGCCCTCGCCCGCACCGCCCTCGCCTGGACCGAGCGCCCCGACGCTGAGCGCCGACCGCAGGCGCCGCCGAACTCCTTCGTCCGCTCCTAGCGACGGAATCGCCTCGGAACGGGGGCGAACTCATAGCGTCCTGGCCCTTGGGTCGGGCGTGGCCTCCATCAGCCGCTTTCACGGAATCGTGATCGAGATGTACTTCAATGATCACGTCCCTCCCCACTTCCACGCCCGCGCTGCCGGGCGCATGGCGAGGGTCCGCATCGACAATCTAGAAGTCCTCACGAACGAACTCCCACAGAAGCAGCTCGCTCTGGTCCGCACCTGGGCTGCTCTCCATCAGGTCGAGCTGGAAGAGAATTGGCGACGCGCCCGGAACGATGAAACACTGATCCAGATAGAGCCTTTGCGATGAGGATCCACCACGAAGACATCACGGCAGTTTCCGTTCCCCGGTATGGGGTGCTTGAGGTCACGTTCGCCGACGGCACTCACGGTGAGGTCGAAGTGATCCAGTACATGCAGGGCCCCGTTTTCACCGAGGCCCGTACGCAGGAGGGATTTGCCGCGGTCGAGGTTGACCCCGAGAGCGGGACCGTCGTCTGGCCAGGCGGCGCCGACTTTGCGCCCGACTCGCTTTACGCTCGAGTGCGGACCGGCGCTTGGCCGCCGATGATGAACTCTCCGGTCGCCTGACGGCGCCGCGCTTCAACGCTCGTCGGCGGTGACTAAGTAAAGAGGCGGAGGGGGTGGGATTCGAACCCACGAACGCCTTGCGACGTCAACAGTTTTCGAGACTGTCCCGTTCAACCACTCCGGCACCCCTCCGGGGTCCTATACGGGACCAGCGATCCTAGCGAG
>JAOPZF010000076.1 GCA_025964255.1 Solirubrobacterales bacterium
CGTCGCGAAGCAGGTCGCCAGCTCGCCCTGGTCGAGCGGGATCAGGTGCGGCACGAAGGTGACCGGTACCGGGCTGCCGAGCGCCGCCAGCTCCTGCTCGATCTCCGGCCGGTGCCGGTGGCCCTCGGTCTTGTAAGGGAAGGCGTTCTCGGTCATCGACGAGTAGTGGACGAGGTCGTCGCTCGAGCGGCCGTACCCCGAGGTGCCCTGCATCGCGGCGACGAAGACCTCGCCCAGTAGGCCCTGTTCGGCGAGCGGCGCGAGCCCGAGGACGGTCGCGGTCGGGTAGCAGCCGGGGGTCGCGACGAGGTCGGCGCCGCGCAGCTCCTCCCGGTACATCTCGGTCAAGCCGTAGACGCCCTTGCCGAAGAGGTCGGGGGCGCCGTGCTCGCCGTACCAAAGCTCGTAAACGTCGCGGTTGCGCAGCCGGAAGTCGGCCGAGAGGTCGACCACCTTGTTCCCGGCGGCCCTCAGCGCCGCGTCGGTCGGAGCGGCGGCGCCGTGCGGGTAGGCGACGATCGCGGCGTCGATGCCCTCGAGAAAGTCGGCGTCGTTCAGATCGAGCTCGGTCAGCGTCATCGGCACCGGGTAGCGCGGGTAGAGCGCGTCGAGCCGCTTGCCGGCGTCGGAGCGCGAGGTCGCCGCGACCAACTCGAGGTTCGGGTGGTCCCAGACGATCTTCGCCGCCAGCGCGCCGGTGAACCCGTTCGCTCCGGCGACCAGCACCCGCGCCGCGGGCGTGCCGTCGAGCGGCTGGGTGGGATCGCTATTCACGGAGGGTCCCCCCGATCTTCTCCAGCTCGCCGAGGATCGAGCCGCGGGCGGCCTCGACCTCCTCGTCGGTCAGCGTCCGGTCGGCGGCGCGGAACTCGAGCGCCAGCGCCAGGCTCTTCTTGCCCTCGCCAAGCTGCTCTCCCGCGTAGAGGTCGAAGACCTCCACCCCGCGCAGCAGCTCGCCGCCGCCAGCCCGCACCGCGGCGACCACGTCGGCCGCCGCCGCGTCGGCGGGGACGACAACGGCGAGGTCACGCCGCGCCGCCGGGAAGGTGGTGACGTCCTCGAACTCCTCGTCGCCGAGGGTCGCGGCCGCCAGCAGCGGCGCCGCGTCGATTTCGAAGCCGACCGCGGCGGCGATGTCCCAGGTCCGGCAGACCAGCGGGTGGACCTCGCCGAGCCAACCGAGCGGCGCGTTGCCGATCGAGACCTTGGCGCTGCGCCCGGGATGGAGGAACGGCTCGCTCGTCGGCGCGAAGGTGAGCGGCGGGCAGCCGAGGCCGGAGGCGAGCGCCTCGAGCACGCCCTTGAGGGCGAAGAAGTCGACCGGCTCGCCACCGCCGCGCCACGATTTCGGCACCAGCGGCCCGACCGCGAGCGCGCCGTAGCGGTGCGGCTCGGTGACCGGGGCCGGCGTGTTGCCGGGGAAGTTGCCCGCCAGCGGGCCGCCCTCGGTGGGCGGCGTGCCGCGCAGGTAGACGGCGCCGGCCTCGAACAGCGCAACCGCCTCGCGGCCCCGCGCCAGGTTGCGCGCCGCGACGTCGAGCAGCGAGCCGAGCAGGGTCGTCCGCATCGCCGCGCCCTCGTCGGAGAGCGGGTTGGCGACCAGGATCGGGTCGGCGCGCGGGTCCGGCTCCTCGATCCGCAGCCGCGACGCCTCGCCGGGGTCGGTGAAGCTCCAGCCGACGATCTGGTCGAAGCCGAGGTCACGCAGCTCGTCCTCGGCCCGCCGCCGCAGCCGCTGGGTCCGGTTCAGCCGGCCGACCTTGCCCTCGCCGACCTTCGGCAGCGTCGTCGGCAGGTTCTCGGCGAAGCCGTGCAGGCGGCCGACCTCCTCGATCAGGTCGATCTCCCGGGTCACGTCGTAGTAGCGGTCGGGCGGCACCGTGACCTCGAGGTCATCGCCGTCGGAGAGCACCTCGAAGTCCATCCGTTCGAGGTAGGCGCGCTGGTCGGCGGCCGGGATCTCCATGCCGAGGATCCCGGTGACCCGGGCGCCGCGCAGCCGCAGCTTCCGCGGAGGCGGCTCGGGCGCGGCGACGTCGATCGTCCCCGGCACCAGCTTCGCGCCGCAGAGCTCGACGATCAGCCGCGACGCGACCGCTTGCGCGCGCAGGCAGAGGTCGGGGTGCAGCTGCTTCTCGAACCGCGCCGAGGCCTCGGAGCGGAGGCTGAGCCGGCGGCTCGTCTCGAGCACGTTGGTGCCGTTCCAGTTCGCCACCTCGAGCAGGACGCTGGTCGTCGTGTCGGAAACCTCGGAGACCTGGCCGCCCATCAGAGCAGCGATCCCGGTCGGCTGGTCGCGGTCGCAGACGAGGACCGTCTCGGGGTCGAGCTCCCGCTCGACCCCGTCGAGCGTCGTCATCTTCTCGCCCGGCCGCGCCGTGCGGACGATCAGCTCGCCGCCGGGGACCTTGTCGAGGTCGTAGGCGTGCAGCGGCTGCGCCGTCATCAGCATCACGTAGTTGGTGATGTCGACGATGTTGGAGATCGGCCTCTGGCCCGCCGCCGACAGCCGCTCCTGCAGCCACAGCGGCGAGGGGCCGACCTTGACATCGGTGAAGACGCGGGCGGTGAAGCGCGGGCAGAGGTCGGGGACCTCGACCGTGACCGAGGCGAAGTCCTCGGCCCTCCCGGCGCCCTCGGCGGGCGGCTCGATCGCCCACGGCGCGGCCGCCAGCTCTGCCCCGGTGACCGCGTGGACCTCACGGGCGACGCCGTAGACGCCGAAGCAGTCGCTGCGGTTCGGGGTGACCTCGATCTCCAGCACCGGCTCGGCCAGCGGCAGGACCTCGGTCAGCGGCGTGCCGGCGGCGAGTGCGTCGTCGAGCACCATGATGCCGTCGTGGTCCTCGCCTACCTCGAGCTCGTCGGCGGCGAGGATCATCCCGTCCGAGGCGACCCCGCGCAGCTTCGCCTTGCGCAGCTTGTCGCCGCCGGGCATCCGCGCGCCCGGCAGGGCGACGGCGACGGTCTGGCCGGCGCCGACGTTGGGGGCGCCGCAGACGATCGTTCGCGGGGCGCCCTCGCCGACGTCGACGGTGCAGACCCGCAGCCGATCGGCGTCGGGGTGCTGGACCGCCTCGGTGACCTTGCCGACGACGAAATTGTCCGGGGACGGCGGGCCGACGACATCGATCCGCTCGACCTCGGTGCCGGTCATCACCAGCCGGTCGGCGAGCTCAGCGGGCGTGATGCCGGGGTCGCAGTATTCGCGCAGCCAGGAGTACGGGACCCGCATCAGTTTTCGCTCCTCATGCGAACTGCTCCAGCATCCGCACGTCGTTGTCGAAGAAGCGCCGCAGGTCGGGGATGCCGTGGCGCAGCATCGCCACCCGCTCGATCCCGAGGCCGTAGGCGAAGCCCTGGACCTTCTCGGGGTCGTAGCCCATCTCCTTGACGAAGCCGAGCACGTTCGGGTCGACCATCCCGGCGCCGAGGATCTCGATCCAGCCCTGGCCCTTGCAGAGGTTGCAGCGCTCGCCGTTGGGCAGCATGCCGGTGCCCTCGCACTGGAAGCAGGAGACGTCGACCTCGACGCTCGGCTCGGTGAAGGGGAAGTAGTGGGGCCGCAGCCGCACCTCGCGGGTGTCGCCGAAGAGCGCGCGGCTCATCGCCAGCAGCGTCCCCTGCAGGTCGGCGAGGGTCAGCCCCTCGGCGATCGCGAGCCCCTCCATCTGGTGGAACATCGGGCTGTGGGTGGCGTCGGAATCGCGCCGATAGACCTTGCCGGGGATGACGATGAAGATCGGCGGGCCCTGCGTCTCCATCGCCCGGATCTGCATCGGCGAAGTGTGGGTGCGCAGCAGCACGTCGGGGTGCGACTGGATGTAGAAGGTGTCCTGGAGCTGCCGCGCCGGGTGGCCGACGGGGTGGTTCAGGGCGGTGAAGTTGTAGTAGTCGTGCTCGATCTCCGGGCCTTCGGCGACTTCGTAGCCGAGCCCGACCATGATGTCCTCGATCAGCCGCGTGGTCCGGGTGATCAGGTGCTGGTGGCCGAGCGGCCGCGGCGGCGCCCCGGGCATCGTCACGTCGATTCGATCGGCGACGAGCTTGGCGTCCAGCTCGGCCGCGTCGAGCCGGTCGGAGGACCCCTCGATCAGCGCTTCGAGCTCCTTGCGCGCCTTGTTGGCGGCGCCACCGACCGGGCCGCGTTCCTCCGGCGGCAGCTGCGAGATACCGCGCAGGATCTGGGTCAGCTCGGCTTTGCGGCCGAGGTATTTGACCCGCAGCTCCTCGAGCGCGGCGCTGGTCGAGGCATCGACGATCGCCTCCGTCGCCTCGAGCCGAATCTTCTCGATCTGATCAAGCATCCGCGCGCACCTCACTCATCCGCGCGCACGCTACAGCCGCGGCGGCGGCGACGTTCAATGACTCGGTGCCCCCGCGCAGGGGGATCGTCACTGTCACGGCACAGGCGTCGAGCACCTCGGGCCGCAGGCCCTCCCGCTCGGCGCCGAGGCAGAGGGTCGCGGCGCCGGCGAGCGCCTCGAGCCCCTCGCCGCCGTGGGCGACGAGGGCGACGCGCGGCTCCGGCGTCTCCTCCACCCCACCGACCGTCAGCGGCGGCCGGGTGAAGAGCGAACCCATGCTCGCCCGGGTCGCCTTGGGGGAGAAGGGATCGGTGCATCCGGGGCCGAGGGCGACGGTCGCGTCGAGCAGAGCGTGGGCGGTGCGGATGATCGCGCCGACGTTGCCGGGATCGCCGACCCCGTCGAGGTAGACGCAAGGAGCGACCGGAGCGGTCCCCCGGGGCTTCTTCTCCCACACGGCGATCGCACGAGTCCCGGAGCCGAGCGCGGAGACCGAGTCGAGCAGGTCCGAGTGGACCGCGTCGACGGGATACGAGGCGCCGGTTCCCGAATCAGTGCCGTGCAGGCCAGTGCCTCCCGCGACCAGCACAAACCGGGGCGTCGCCCCAGCCGCCAGGCCGGCCGCGAGCAGGTCCTCGCCCTCGGTCGCGAACAGGCCCTGCCGTTCGCGGTGCTTGCGCACGTGCAGTTTGCGCACCAGCTTCAGCTTCTCGTTGTCTTTGCTCTCGATCATCGCTTCGTCCTCTTGCTCGTCGCGGAGTTCTCCCGACTGCCCTCAACCCCTCCTGGAACGCCCCGTCCCAGAACGCAGAACGGGCCGCATCTCTGCGGCCCGCCCGGAAGAGTGAAAGTGTCAGCCTGCGCTCAGGCGGCCGCACCCTCCCGGGCTATCTCCACGAATCGGCGGAACCCCTCTGGGTCCGAGACGGCGATCTCGGCCAGCATCTTGCGGTTCACCTCGACCTCGGCCTTGTTCAGGCCGTGGATAAGTTCGGAGTAGCTCATGCCGTCGAGCCGCGCGGCAGCGTTGATCCGCGTGATCCAGAGACGACGGAAGGTCCGCTTCTTGTTGCGACGGTCGCGGTAGGCGTACATGCCCGACCGCTGGACCTGCTCTTTGGCGAACCGGTAAGAAGAATGCTTGCGGCCGAAGTAGCCCTTGGCTTCCTTAAGGACCTTGCGGCGCTTCTTGCGCGCGTGGACGCTGCGCTTGACGCGACTCACTTGCCACCTCCGAGAAGCTTGCGAACGTTCGGGACGTCAACCTTCGCGATCTGAGCGGGCCTCGCGAGGTTCCGCTTTTTCTTCGGTGACTTTTTCTCGAGGATATGGCTAGAGAACGCGTGACGGCCACGGATCTTGCCCGTGGCTGACTTCTTGAAGCGCTTCTTGGCGCCCGAGTGAGTTTTCATCTTCGGCATACGGGTCCGACATTGAAGCAGAAGTGAGCGACCGACTAGGGTCACGCCCCGATGCGAATCCTCTACGTCGTCGGCACCCGACCCAACTTCGTCAAGACCGCTCCGGTGATCGCCGCGATGCGGAGCCGTCTGCCGGACGGACACCACGTGATCGTCCACACGGGCCAGCACTACGACCGGGCTATGTCGGAGGTCTTCTTCGAGGAGCTCGGCGTGCCCGCGCCCGATCATATGCTCGAGGTCGGGTCCGGCACCCACGCCCAACAGACGGCGCGCACGATGGAACGGCTGGAGCCGGTGATCGAAAACGAGAAGCCCGACCTGCTCGTCGTCCCCGGCGACGTGAACTCGACCCTGGCGGCGGTGCTGACCGCGGTGAAGATGGGCCTCCCGGTCGCGCACGTCGAGTCGGGCCTGCGCAGCTTCGACCTCTCGATGCCCGAGGAGGTCAACCGGATCGTCGCCGACCGGTTCGGCTCCCACCTCTTCCTCCACTCCGAGGAGGCGATCGGCAACCTGCGCGCCGAAGGGATCGGCCCGGAACGGATGCACTTCGTCGGCAACACGATGATCGACACGCTGGTCGCGCTCGAGGATCGGATCGCGGCGGCGGGGACGGCGGCGAAGCTCGACCTCTCCCCCGGTTCCTACCTTTTGGTGACGCTGCACCGCCCGGCGCTGGTCGACGGCCCGCTGCTCGCCGAGACGATCGCTCAGCTCTCCCACCTCGCCCAGCGGATGCCGGTCGTCTTCCCGCTCCATCCGCGGACCCGCAAGATGATGGCGACGCTCGGCATCGAGGCGCCCGAGGGCCTTACCCTGACCGAGCCGTTCGGCTACCTCGACTTCCTCTCCCTCCTCACCGACGCCAAGGCGGTGCTGACCGACTCCGGCGGGATCCAGGAGGAGACGACCTACCTCGGCGTCCCCTGCTTCACCCTCCGCGCCAACACCGAGCGCCCGGTGACGGTCGAGCTCGGCACCAACACCCTGCTCGGCCTCGACCCCGCGGCGATCGCCGAAATCCCGGCCACACTGGCGAGCCGCCCGGCCGCCCCCCACGAGCCACCGCCCCTCTGGGACGGCCACGCCGCCGAGCGGATCGCCGACATCCTCTCCCCGCCCGACCCCGAACTGCTCACCGCCTAGCCGTTCGACCTTACGGTTGGCCAAGCTGGCGCCCGGAGGTGAAAGGGACGAGGCCGTCTCGTCCACGACCCGGGCAGGCTGTGGCCGTGGCCGAGACGGCCGGGAGTGCGGGAGAGTGATGAGGTTTCGTGACGAGCGCCGAGGGAGAGTGCGCGTTTCTCCACGAACCGCGCGCATCTCGTGACGAAGAGCCACGGAACGTCACGGTCCCTCCGGCCTTCTCAGCGCGCCACGACATGCCCTTCGTCGCTTGCCCCTCTGTAGAGGGGTAAACAGCGAAGGGCACCGGCCGACCCTTCGCGAAGAGTGTCGGCACGCATGAGGACCTGTGACCCTCCTCGCGAACCTGTGACGGAAGAGCGGAGATCGCGCCGAACCGTTGACCTTCCCTGAATCTCCCTCAGGTCCCGGGCGTCTCGTGGCGGCCACAGCCTGCCCGGGCCGCCACGAGACGCCCGGGACGCAACTCGGACGGCCTGAGCGCTCGCGAACCCTGGCTCGAGGATCCGTCCCGGCTCAGTGGACGCGGGCGAAGGCCTCGATCGCGCGGCGGAGGTCGGACTCGTCGTGGGCCGC
>JAOPZF010000086.1 GCA_025964255.1 Solirubrobacterales bacterium
CGTCGCCTTGAAGACGATCTGCGAGGTGCCGCCCGACTGCGCCGGGAAGTTGTCTTCGAGCAGTTCGTAGGCTTCGGTCGAGTCCGAAGACGGCAGTTTGAATTCTTCGGAGAAGTCGGAGCCGATCGAGCCGGCTAGTCCGCCGATGATGATCAGGGCGGCTATCCAGCCGAAAATCACCGTCTTTTTGTGGCCGGTGGTCCAGGTGGCAAAGCGGCGCATCGTTCTCCTTTGTGACTGGGTACAGGTGATCGCCGGGAGGCTCGGACGAGACTAGGGCGATCGGCGGGGCACTTTCATCGGCCCCAGGGGGGATTGCGTGGGGATGGTCGTCCACCCGAGGGTGGAGAGGGTGAAAGTACCGATAACTGCGGTCGCCGTCACCCTCGCTAGGTTTTAGAGCGCATGCCCGATCCATCCATCGCCCGCTTCAGACGGGTCGTCAGTTCTGCGTTGGCCTCGCTCGAGGCTCGGCGCCAGGAGGTGAACGACCTCAACGTGTTCCCGGTCGCCGACGGCGATACCGGCGACAACATGGCTATGACCATGCGTGCGGTGCTCGACGAGCTCGACCGGGTCGAGACCGAGGGGGTCGACGGCGGCGATGCCGACGAGGTCGGCCGCACGGCGCTGGTCCAGACCCTGGCCCGTGCGGCGCTGATGGGCGCGCGCGGCAACTCCGGCGTGATCCTCTCCCAGATCGTCCGCGGCGCCGCCGAAGAGCTGGCCTCGCGGCCGGGGGAGCTGGTCGACCCGTTGCTCGTCGCCGCCGCCTTCGCCTCGGCCGCCGACGCCGCCTACGACTCCGTCCGCGAGCCCGCCGAGGGGACGATGCTGACGGTCTTCCGCGAGATGGCGCATTCGCTCACCCGCCAGCTCGCCCACCTCTCGGCCGACAAACAGCGGCTCGGCGACGACGTCTCCGAGGAGCAGCAGGACGCAATCCTCGCCGAGGTGCTCGAGCGGGCGATCGCCGACGGCGAGCGGGCGGTGGCGCGGACGCCGGAGCAGCTCGCGGTGCTGCGCGAATCGGGCGTCGTCGACGCGGGCGGCCACGGCCTGGTGCTGATCTTGGCCGGCGTCGTCGCCGGACTGCGCGGTGACGGCGCGCCGCTGCCCGAGGTCACCCACCGAGAGCCGCCGAAGCTGACCCGGCCCCACCACGAGGACAGCCGCTACCGCTACTGCACGAACTTCATCGTCTCCGGCACCGGGCTGAATGACCGCGCGGTGCTGCCGCGGCTCGAGGCGCTTGGCGACTCGGTCCTCGTCGTCGGCGACGAAGCGACGCTGAAGGTCCACGTCCACACCGACACGCCGGAGGCGGCGATGTCGCTCTTCGAGGGGCTCGGCAAGGTCGCCAAGGTCGACATCGCCGACATGCGCCAGCAGGTGGCCGAACGCGACGCGCGGCTGGCGGCGGGCCGCAACGGGGCGGTCGCCGTCGGGCGCACCGGGGTGATCGCGGTGGCGGCCGGCGCGGGGATGGCGCGGCTCTTCGCCGAGCTGGGCGCCGACGTCATCGACGGTGGCGAGACGCTGAACCCTTCTACCTCGGAGGTGCTGGCGGGGATCCATGGCACCGAGGCCGACGAAGTCTTGGTGCTGCCGAGCTCTTCGAACGTGATCATGGCGGCAGAGCGCGCCTGCGAGCTGTCGGAGAAGCCCGCCCGGGTGGTCCCGGCGACCTCGCAGCAGGCGAGCCTGTTGGCGCTGGTCGAGTTTGATCCGGCGGCGGCGCTCGACGTGAACGCCGCGCGGCTCGAGGAGGCGCTCGGCGACGTCGCCACCGGCGGGGTCGCGCCGGCGGCCCGCGACGACGCCCAGGGACGCTTCAAGCGCGGCGACGCGGTCGGCTTCGCCGAAGGCGAGATCGTCGCCTGGGGCGGTGCCGGGTCGACGCTGCTGGCGACGATCGAGATGCTCGCCGCCGACGCCGAGATCGTCACCGTGATCGGCGGCGACGGTGCCCCGATCCCGCTCGAGGAGATCGACGCGCACGTCCCCGACGGGGTCGAGCTGGAGAAGCATGAGGGGGGCCAGCCGAGCTGGTGGTGGCTGCTGGCGGCGCAGTAGCGGTGCGGGGCTTCGCCGGATCGGGCGAGCCGACCCGCGCCGAATTGCGCGCCGCACCGGTGCATTGGCCGCGCCCGAGCGTGCTCGAGGTGGGCCTCGAGGCGCTCGACGGAGTCGGCCCGAAGCTGGCCGAGGCGGCGCGCGCGGCGGGGATCGCGACGGTCGGCGACCTCCTCTACCGCTTCCCGCACTCCCACCGCGATCGCCAGATCCGGTTGCTCGAGGCGCTCCAACCGGGCGAAACCGGCACGGTCCTGGTGACCGTGATGGGCAACCCGCCGCGCCCCTTCCGCAAAGGCAAACTGACGATGGTCGGCGTGAAAGTCGCCGACGAGACGGGCAGCGTGCGGGCGACCTGGTTCAACCAGCCCTGGGTCTCCTCGAAGTTGGAAAAAGGCGCGACGATCCTGATCACCGGGAAGCGCAGCCCGAAAGGTCTGGCGGTGCAGGAGTGGGAGATGGTCTCCGGGGCCGAGGAAGCCGACGACGGTGGCGAGGAGCGCTCCGGCTCGTTCGTCCCCGTCCATCCCGCGACCGAAGACCTTCCGCCCAAGAAGATCCGCGAATGGGCCGAGCAGGCGGTGCCGCTGGCGCCCAACACGATCGAGGGGCTGCCCGCGGCGGTCCAGGCGAAGCATCGCTTCGGCTCGGTCGGCGCGGCGATCAAGGCGGCGCACTTCCCGTCCTCGCCGGCCGAACTCGAGGAGGCGCGCCGGCGGCTCGGCTACGAAGAGCTGTTCCTCCACCAGGCGCTCTTGACGACGCGCAAAGCGAGCCACCGTCGCGCCCGCCCGGCGCCGCGCTTCGGCCGTCCCGGCGCCGTGGTCGAGCGCTGGCTCGCCGACCTGCCCTTCGCCCCGACCGACGACCAGCGCGCCGCCTTCGCCGACATCGACGCCGACGTCGACTCGGGCGAGCCGATGCAGCGCCTGCTGATGGGTGAGGTCGGCTCGGGCAAGACCGTGGTGGCCGTCTACGCGATGCTGCGGGCGCTCGAAGCCGGCCACCAGGCGGCGCTGATGGCGCCGACCGAGACGCTGGCGGAGCAGCACGCGGTCACCCTCGGGCGCCTGCTCGCCGCCGAGGCGGTCCCCTTCGCCGTGCTGACGGGAGCGACCCCCGCCGCGATGCGGCGGCAGGCCCTGAACCAACTCGCCAGCGGCGAGTTGGGACTCATCCTGGGGACGCACGCGTTGATCGAGCCGACGGTCAAGTTCGCCCGCCTCGGCCTCGTCGTGATCGACGAGCAGCACCGTTTCGGGGTCGAGCAGCGGCAGGCCCTCGACGCCAAGGGGGTCGCGGGGATGTGGCCGCACGTCCTCCACATGACCGCGACGCCGATCCCGCGGACCCTGTCCCTGACCGAGTACGGGGACCTCGACACGACCGCGCTCCACAACCTGCCCGCGGGGCGCAAACCGGTGACGACGAAAGTCGTCGGCGAGGGTGATCGGGAGGTGGCCTACGAGTTCCTGAGGAAGCGACTGATCGAGGGGCGGCAGGCGTTCGTCGTCTGCCCGCTGGTCGAGGTCTCCGAGAAAATGCCGGGCAAGGCGGCCGGGGAGGAGGCCGAGCGGCTGCGCCGCGGCGAGCTGCGCGACTTCCGCGTCGGGCTGATCCACGGGCAGATGCACTCGACCGAGAAGGCGGCGGCGATGGCGGCGTTCTCCGCGGGCGAGACCGACGTGCTGGTGGCGACGACGGTGATCGAGGTCGGGATTGACGTGCCGAACGCGACCGTGATGCTGATCGAGGGGGCCGAGCGCTTCGGCGTCTCCCAGCTCCACCAGCTGCGCGGGCGGGTCGGCCGCGGCGAGCATCCCTCACAGTGCTTGCTGTTCGCGACCGAAGCGGGGGAGATGGCGCGGCGCCGGCTCAGCGCGGTGGAGCGGACCCGCGACGGCTTCGAGCTGGCCGAGGTCGACCTGCTGCTGCGCGGCGAGGGCGAGATCCTCGGCACCCGCCAGAGCGGCCAGGCGCGCTTCCGCGTCGCCAAGCTGCCCGACGACGAAGGGCTCCTGGTCGAAGCCCGTGAGGAAGTCCTGGCGCTCTTCCGCGAGCACGGTTCGCTCGAGGCGCCCGCGCTCGGGCCGCTGCTCGAGGCCGCCCGCCGCCGCTTCGGCGCCGGTGCCGCCGACCCGATACCGCTTTGATGTGGCGATGAGGGTGAAGTCATAAGAGTTGTTGCCGGAGAGCTGAAAGGGCAGAAGCTGGTTGCCCCGCAGGGGTGGAAAGTGAGGCCGACCTCCGAGCGGGTCCGCGAGGCGGTCTTCTCGACCCTTGGCGAGCGGGTCGAGGGCGCCGTCGTCCTCGACCTCTACTGCGGCACCGGGGCGCTGGCGATCGAGGCGCTCTCGCGTGGCGCCGCCCGCGCGACCCTGGTCGACCGCGACACGCGCCCGGCGCTCGGCAACGTCGAGCGGCTCGGGCTCGGCGACCGCGCCCGCCTCGTCCGGGCTGACGCGGGCAGCTGGTTGGCGAGCACCTCCAACCAGGCGGAGCGTTTTGACCTCGTCTTCATCGACGCCCCCTATAGAGTGGCGCCCGATTTGGCGGCGGAACTGGACACGCACCTGCCCGGGGTGCTTGCAGCTGGTGGGCGCGCGGTGATCGAGAGCGGCGCGCGGCGTCCGCTGACGGTCAAAACGCTGCAGCGGCTGCGGCAACGCCGCTACGGGGCCGCCGATGTCTCGATCTACGCAGGGGAGAGTGTGTGAGCCAACGCAACGGAACCGTCGTCTGTCCGGGGACCTATGACCCGGTCACCCTCGGCCACCTCGACATCATCACGCGGACCTCGAACGTCTTCGACAAGGTCGTCGTCGGCGTCGTCAACAACCCGCTGCGGAAGAACAAAACGCTGTTCACGGCGGAGGAGCGCAAAGGCTTCATCGAGACCGCGGTGGCGGATCTCGCCAACGTCGAAGTGAAAATCTTCTCCACCCTGCTGGTCGAGTTCGCCCGCGAAAACGGCGCCCACGCGATCGTCAAGGGCATGCGCGCGATCTCCGACTTCGAGTACGAGTTCGAGATGGCGCAGCTGAACCGCAAGCTCGATCCGGGCATCGAGAGCATCTACGTGATCGCCTCGCCGCACTACTCGTTCCTCTCCTCGACCGGGGTCAAGGAAATGGCGACGTTCGGTGGCGACGTCTCCGACCTGGTCCCGGCGCCGGTCGCCGGAGCCCTGGCCGAGCGGCTGTCCGGCCGCTGATTTCGACCCCGCCGAAGGTAGGGCCGACCCGCAAGGTAGGGTTGTGTCCGCTCGTCCCCTCTGGGCATCCTCTTGCAAATCCGCCCAGGGTCACTCTTCTTTTGGCTAAAACCCCCGCATACACGTAGGCTTACGCACCGTTCATGGACGTCCTGGTCCTCATAGACAAACTCGACGACGTTGTTCACAACGCCCGCCCGGTCCCTCTGACCGATCAGGTGCGTGTCGATCGCGAGGAGATTTACGATCTCCTCGATCAGATGCGTGCCACGATCCCGGAGGAGATCAAGCAGGCGCGGTGGATCGTCAAGGAGCGCCAGGAGATGCTGGCGGAGGCCAAACGCGAGGCCGAGCGGATCGTCCGTGAGGCACGTGAGCAGCAGGCGCGCCTGATCTCCGACGAGGAGGTCACCAAACAGGCCGAGCGCGCCGCCGACGAGATCGTCGAGGACGCCCGCAACCGCGAGCGGGAAATCCGCCTCGGCGCCGAGGACTACGCCGACGAGATCCTCAACACCCTTGAAGTCAACCTTCAGAAGTTCCTCGCGGCCGTCCAGCGCGGCCGCGATCGTCTCGCTGGGCGCGAGGAAGAACCGGCGCCCGAGCTCGACCAGGCTCCTTAGCGGCTGACCGAGAGGGAGGTGAGGGCGGACCCCCTCCTCGCTCAAACTCGGGCTGGATCGCGCTCCCGACGAGCAAGGTCCGCAGCACGCCCTCGTTACAAGCCGCTCCGGAGAGGGTCCGCCCTCACCTCCCGCCGCGGCTCAGGGTTCGGAGCCTGCTCCTCCCGGCGGGCTGAGAGAAGCTGACGCACCTGGGTCCGCCGAACCTGACCGGCGCGCGCCGGAAGCTGCCGCGCGCCGAGCCTCATGGCGCGTGCTCCGAGGCGGGGGTCCTGACCCTCTCCGGAGCGGGTTGTTACGAGGGCGCGGTGCAGAATCTCGGACGGCCGCGTCCGACGAGCCCGAGTTTGAGCGAGGAGAGGGTCAGGACCCCCGCCCCCGCGACGCCATCCTTTGGCCGGGTCCGCTACTCCAGTTTCAGGTCTTTCAGCGCCGACCACCGCTCATCGATCGGCTTCTCGTGTTCGTGGTCTTTCGGGTCGGCGTCGTTCAGTGGCTCGCCGCAGCCGTGGCAGAGGCCGAGGCAGTCGGGGCGGCAGAGGATCTGGGTGGGGAGGGCGAGCATCACGGCGTCGTGGGCCCAGCGGCCGATGTCGAGCTCGTCCTCGTCGATGTAGGGGCTGCGCAGCTCGGCGTCCTCGGTGTCGCGGGCGTCAACCTCGCGCGCCTCGACGTCGAGGTCCAGGCTCGCGTGCTCGAGGCAGCGCATGCACGGGCCCTCGATGTGGATCGTGAAGTTCAGCTTGAAGGCGAAGCCGCTGGAGTGGCGGGAGGCCTCGAGGCGCATCTGCGGCGCCGACGGGTCGGCGACGTAGGTTTGCCCGCCCAGCTCGAAGGGGGCGAGCTCGATCGGTAGCTCGATTCGCTTGCCGGCCCCCGGGTGCAGGTTGAGGCGGGAAAGGTCGACGACGGTTTCAGGTGCTCTCGGCATATCCTCCGAGATTAGGGAATGTCGGATTTCGCCTGGAAACCAGATGGCTACCTCGAGTTGATCCGCGGGGAGGTGCCGCGCTACGACGAACTGCAGGAGCAGGCGATCGCCGCGATCCCGTTCGCCCCGCAGCGGGTGCTGGAGCTGGGGATGGGGACGGGGGAGACGACCCGCCGGCTGATCGAGGCCTACCCCGACGCCTGGGTGATCGGCCTCGACTCGTCCCCGGACATGGTCTTCCGCGCCCGCGAGAACTACGACGACGTGCAGCTGGCGCGGATGGAAGATCCGCTGCCCGACGGCCCTTGGGACCTGGTGATCGCCGTTCTCTCGATCCACCACCTGAACGCCGACCAGAAGCGCGAACTCTTCCGCCGAGTGCGCGAACAGTCGCGTGCCCTGGTGATCGGCGACGTAGTCAAGGCGGAGGTCCAGGTGACGCCCGTCGACGAGGGATACGACTACCCCGAGGCCGCTTCGGACCTGGCCGATTGGTGCGGCGGCGAGGTGGCCTGGGCCGCCGACGATCTGGCCGTGGTGCGCGCGACGTACTGACCCTGTAGGATTCCGCGACTCATGGCCGTCCCTAAGAAGCGAACTTCCAGCGCCCGCCGCGATAAGCGCCGCGCCAATCACAAAGCCGGCATAACCGCTCTGGCGCGCTGCCCGCGCTGCCACAGCCCGCATATGCCCCATCGGGTTTGCCCGACCTGTGGAACCTACGCCGGCCGCGAGGTCGTCTCCCACAAAGTCACCGACCCGACGGTAACCACCGCCGATTCCTAGGTCGCCCGTGGCGCAAAGCCGCCCGGTGACGATCGCCCTGGATGGTTACGGGGCGGAGCAGGGTTTCGACGTTCTTGCCGAGGGAGCCCGCCGGGCGGCCGCCGACGGCATCGGCGTGCGGGTCTTCGGGCCGGAGCGCTCGCTCGGCCTCGACGGGGTCGACGGTATCGAGGTGGTCCCGACCACCGAATGGATCGCCAACGACGACGACGCCGTGCAGTCGGTGCGCGACCGCAGAGAGGCCTCGGTCGTCCGCGCCGCGCGTGACGTCGCCGAGGGCAACGCGGCGGCGATGGTCAGCCTCGGCTCGACCGGGGCGACGATGGCGGCGGCGACCTTCGGCCTGCGTCGGCTGAAAGGCGTGCAGCGGCCCGCGCTCGCGGTCCGCATCCCCTCGCCGATCAAACCGGTGCTCGTCCTCGACGTCGGCGCCAACGTCGAGGTCCGCCCCCAGCATCTCGTCCAGTTCGCCTTCCTCGGCGCCGCCTTCAGTGCCGCCGTGCTCGACGTCCACGATCCGACAGTCGGCCTGCTGACCGTCGGTGAGGAGGCGGGGAAGGGGCGCAGCGAGATTGTCGAGGCGCATCGAATCCTCGCGGCGGCGCCCGGGATCAACTTCGCCGGCAACATCGAGGGCGCCGACCTGCCGGAAGCGAAGGTCGACATCGTCGTCACCGACGGCTTCACCGGGAACGTCTCGCTGAAGGTGATGGAGGGGGCGGCGCGGATGCTGGCCAAAGCGATCTCCGACCTCGCCCACAAGAACCCGATGGCGGCGGCGGGTGGGCTGCTGTTGAAACCGTCGATGGGACAGCTACGGGAAGAGTTCGATCCCGACACGACCGGCGGCGCGATCCTGCTCGGGCTGCGCGCGGTGGCGATCGTCGGCCACGGCTCCTCCGG
>JAOPZF010000088.1 GCA_025964255.1 Solirubrobacterales bacterium
CCAGGACGCAACTCGGACGGGCGGAGCGATTTGCCGCCACGCTCGCACCGACCCCAGACCCGCCACAATTAGACGGAGATGGGATTCGAGTACCTCGTCATCGCCTTCGCCTTCGCGCTTCCCACCGGGATCATCGGCAAGGCGAAGGGCAGCTCCTTCTGGATCTGGTTCATGGTCGGCCTCGTGCTGCTGTTCATCGGGCTGGCCGCGGTGATCCTCTCGCGGCGGGAGAAGGACGAACCGGAACGTCAGTGCCCGAATTGCCTCAAGGCGGTGAAGCTCTACGTCCAGATCTGTCCCCGCTGCGGGACGGAGCTCTACCTGCCGGACCCTCGCGCCGTCCGCCATCCCGGCGTTCGCAGTTAGCCGCGCTATCCGCGGGAAAGTGCGAACGCTCCCGGTGGGCTGATCAGCGGAGCCAGGTGCGGACGATGGCGTTGGCGAAGCCGAGGCCGTAGCGCATCACCGCGGGCTTCTTCGAGTGGCCGTGGAGGCGCTGTTCGACCGTGATCGGGATCTCCTTGGCGGGGACGCCGCGCTTGATCGCCTCGATCATGAACTCGGAGGTGTGGAACTGCTCCTGGCGCAGCACCAGCTGGGGGAGGACCGTGGTGCGGACGGCGCGGTAGCCGTTGGAGCAGTCGGTGACGTGGGTGCGGGTGATGAAGCTGACCAGGCGGTTGAAGAAGACGATCCCCAGCTCCCGGGCGCGGGTGTTGCGGTCGGCGTGGCCGAGGACGCGGGAGCCGTGGGCGACGTCGACTTCGCCGCTGAGCACGGGCTCGACCAGGCGCGGCATCTCCGAGGGGAGGTGCTGGCCGTCGGCGTCCAGGGTGACCACGATCAGGGCCCCCGATTCGACCATCAGCCGGTAGCCGGTCCGCAGCGCCGCGCCACCGCCGCGATTGGTGACGTGGCGCGCCACCGGGGCGCCGTGCTCGGCGGCGACATCGCCGGTCCCGTCGCGCGAGCCGTCGTCGACGACCAGCACCTCGGTCGCCACCCCGCAGACTTCCTTCGGCATCTGATCGAGGACGACGCCGATGTTTTCGGCCTCGTTGTAGGCCGGGATCAGGATCGCGACCTTGTCCTTGAAGCGGGCGGGCAGGCCGGCCTGGCGGAACTCCTCCCAGGCGAGGCCCTCAAGCGCCGCCGAGAGCTGGCGCGAATTGCGCGCCCCGACCGAGAGCGCCCTCAGGGCGATGATGAAGAGGATGAAGATGGCGAAGACCGCGAGGCCTTGGATCCGTCCGCCGTTGCCCTTTTCGAAGGAGAAGGCGGAGAGCAGGCCGTTGACGACTTCGGTACCGGTGACGATCGCCAGGGCGACCCCGGCGAGCAGCAGCAGGGCCACCTCGGCGTTTCGCAGCTGGTGGCGGCGGACGATCGCGTAGACGACCAGGATCAGCGCGATCACCAGGCCGACGGCGCGGAGCGCCGTCAGTTCGGCGGGCAATATGCCTGCTAGTGGGACCATTTCCGGCCTGAGGATAGGGCGGACGCGGCCTCGGCGAGCGCGAGGGCGGCCAGCGGGAAGATCAGGGTCATCAGGATCTCGTTGCGACGGGGGGCCGCCAGGGTCGCGGCGCCGACGACGGTGACGAGGACGATCGGGGTCGCGAGGCAGAGCGTCTCCCACCAGCGGCGGCGGAACCCGAGCAGGACGAGGCCCGCGACTCCGAGCAGGACGAGGATGACCTGGACGACCCTGCCGGGAACCGTCTGTAGCGCCGCGCCGGTCCCGCTCGACCACATCCGGCCGACCTTGCGCACGGTCATCTCGGCGTAGCCCACCGGATGTTCGCCGAAGTACTTCGAGAAGTCTTCCTTGCCGATCTTGCCGAGGGCCGAGTCGCGTTCCAGTTCCGGATAGGTCGATTCCCAGACGTGGTTGAAGAGCGGCGTCGGGTCCACTTCGTTCAGTGCCTGCGAGTTCGGAGGCAGGGTTTTGCCGGTTTGTTCCTTGTAGAGGATCGCCTTGACCCGGGCGTATTCGCCGTCGGCGGGGTAGTAGGTGCCGACGTAGAGGGCCTTGCCGCCGCCGGTGGAGATCGGCACCAGCTTGTGCAGGACGACGACGTTGCGGACCGTCCAGGGCACGATCGGCAGGAGTAGGGCGATGACCATCAGGCCGACGGCGGTGGCCCCGAGCTTCCACTCGCGCTCCCAGGCCCAGCGGGCCGCGGCGTAGACGAAGAAGGCGGCCGCGACGATCGAGTACTCGGGGCGGAACATCGCGGTGGCGCCGAAGAGGAAGCCGGGCAGGAGCCAGATCCAGGGACTGCCGCGGCGTTCCGCGGTTCGGTCCCAGGCCCATAAGAACGCCAGGATCGCGGCGGGCAGCGAGAGCATCGTCGGCGGCTCGCTCATGATCTCGCCGACCGAGTGGATGAACGGCGGGTAGATCGCCACGCCGAGCGCCGCCAGGAGCGCCGGCCATCGCCCGCCCAGGCGCCAGCCGAGGAGGAAGACGAGGAGGATCGTCCCGACCCCCATCAGCGCCTCGAGGATCCGGATCGTCCCTTCGCGGGGGCCGCCGGTGACGACGAAGAGCCCGGCGTAGAGCCACGGCGCTCCCGGGCTCCAGTCGCTGGTCGCTTCCGACTTGAATTCCGGCCCGCCGTAGCTTCCTTCCTCGTAGAGCGACTTGGCGAGGGCGTAGTAGGCGTGCGAGTCGTCGGCCGGGTCGGCGACCGGGTGGACGACGGCGACGGCGCGGAAGACCAGGCCGAGCGCCGCGATGCAGGCCAGCGCGATCAGCGTCCGGCGGCCGTAGCGGGCGGCGAGCGAGGTGGACCATTGTCGTACGGACTTCAAGGGCGCCGGTCAGGCTACTGGCGCGGTGGCAGGAAACCGGGGGAGGCCGCTGAAAACCCGCCTGCCCACCCTTACGAAAGGAAAACTTATGAAGCGCGTTTCACTCGCCCTAGCGGGCGCGCTCGCCTGCCTGCTGCTGGCCTCGGTCGGCACCGCGGCGGCGATGCCGACCGAAGGCATCGTCAACTCCGAATGCAACACGACCTCGAAGAACGTGATCGGCAAGAAGGTCACGATCGTCGTGGCCGGCAAGAACGTCGCCCAGTCGCAGATGCGATTCGCCGAATGCAAGATCGTCAACAAGGTCGCCAACAAGCTGCTCTCGCTGCGGATCGAGAAGCCGAAGGTCACGGAAGGCTATCGCTGCACGCCGACCGTCCTGACCGGCGGAGAAGGCACCGTCGAACCGCAGAAGGTCCGCTACAACTGCCTCTTCCGCGGCGCCGACACGGCGACCGAAATCCGCCTGAAGTTCACGGTCACCTACAACACGGACTGACCCTTTGCCCGTCGCGGTGCGGCGATCCAGGCGATCGCCGCACCCGCGCAGGCACTTAGCAGCGGGATCAGGACGAGGACGCGGCGGGGGCTCGCGACCAGCAGGGCGCTGATCGCGGTGATCGCGAGGAAGACGGCGCCGATCATCAGCGCCTCCCAGCGCCGGTAGTAGGCGAGCAGGGCAAGGCCGAGCAGGCCGAGGCCGAGGAGGACCCAGTGGAGCGCCTCCCAGACCGGCTCCCTCATCACCGCTCGGGGGCCATGGGACCAGATCCGGCCGATCTTCTTGGCGATGAAGCCGACGTATTCGCCGGTGTGGTGCTCGATGTCGTCGCGCAACTGCGCCTTGCCCATCTTCGAGAGCGCCTCGTCGGGTTCCATCCCCGGGTACTTCGATTCGGCGAGCCGGGCGAGGATCTGCTCGAGGCGGAGGTTTTCGACCGCATGCGGGCCGAAGAGCTCCGGGTGTTCGGCGACCACCCCGGCGCCGACCTTTTCGGGGTTCCCGTCCGAGGGCAGGTAGGTGCCGGAGTAGAGGACCTGGCCGCCGCCGGTCGAGACCGACACAAACCTGTGAAGCGCGAAGGCGTTGCGGGCCGTCCACGGCGCGACCACGACGACGATGCCGAGGACGACGACTGCGGCGATGAGGAGGGCGCGCTTCCAGTCCTCCCAGAGTCGTTCCCGCAGGAGGACCAGGACGACGAGGAGGAATCCGATCGCCAAGTACTCGGGGCGGACAAGGGCGAGGGCGCCGAGGGTCAGCCCCGGCACCGTCCAACGCCAGAGCGGCGCGCCGCCGTTCCCGGCCCAGAAGATCCCGACCATCGCGCCGGCCAGCAGCGTCGCCGCCAGCGGCTCGGTCATCAGCATCCCCGTGTACTCGATCGTCGCCGGGTAGATCGCGACGACGAGCGCCGCGATCAGCGCCGCGATGACCGCCCGTCCCGGAACCGGCTCGCCGTCGGCAACCCCGCGTCCTTTGTCGCCCTCTGGGCTACCAAGGACGCGGGGTTGGACCAGGCCCCTCGCGATCAGGTAGGTGAAGACGACCGCGAGGGTCCCGAGCAGGGCGAGGACCAGGCGCGCGAGGCGTTCGTGGACTCCTCCGGTCACCTTGTAGATCCCCGCCACGAACAGGGGCAGGCCGGGGGAGTAGTCGCTAGATGGCTGGGTCGCGCCGGCGCCGACGGTGAAGCCGTGGCCTTCGTCCAGGTTGCGGGCGATCGCCGCGTAGGCGGTGGCGTCGAAGACCGGCGCGCGGCCGTCCCAGGCTTCCCCGACCCGCAGGCCGAGGCCCAGCAGGACTATCGCGACGAGCGCCGCGATCCCCCATCGGCCGCCGTTTCGCGCCATCACACCGTTTGGCATCAGCACGATTCAACTATCCTGGCCGGTCTATGCGGATCCTCATTCTCGGTGGCGACGGCTACCTCGGCTGGCCGACGGCACTCAGATTCTCGGCGGAAGGCGACGAGGTCGCGGTCGTCGACAACTTCAATCGGCGGCGCTGGGTCGAGGGCGCGGGCTCCGACTCGCTGACCCCGATCGCCGACCTCGAGACCCGGATCGCCGCCTGGGAGGAGATCTCCGGCGTGCGGATCCCGTCCCACATCGGCCCGATCGAGGACGGCGACTTCCTCGATGGCGTCGTCGCCGACTTCCTCCCCGACGCGATCGTCCACTACGGCCAGCAGGCCTCGGCGCCGTACTCGATGATCTCCCGTCAGACCGCGGTCGAAACCCAGTACGCGAACACGATCGGCAACCTCAACCTGCTCTTCGCGATGCGCGATCACGTCCCCGAGGCGCACCTGGTGAAGCTCGGGACGATGGGCGAGTACGGCCAGCCCAACATCGACATCGAGG
>JAOPZF010000157.1 GCA_025964255.1 Solirubrobacterales bacterium
CCGGCCCACTTCTCGGCGGGCGGTTTCTTGGTCGCGAAGGTGCGGGCGACGCCCTCCTGGCCGTCATGGAGGACGCTGACCGAGAAGCGGTCGGCAGCCTGCACCGCGAGCAGCGTCCGCGACCCCCGATCGAGGCAGGCGAGCATCAGCATCGGCTCGATCGAGAGCGAGGAGACGGCGTTCGCGGTCGCTCCGGCCGGTCCGTCGGCCCCGTTGGCAGCGACGATCGTGACCCCCGTGGGAAGGCTTGCCAGAGCGGATCTGAAGGTGTTGGGGTCGGGTCGGGGCATCGGCACAAGTTCGCGATCGGCGCCAAACAATATGATCCCCGCCGCGTGCGTCTCAAAGCGTTGATCCTCATAGCAGCGGTGATCGCGGTCGCCCTCGGCGTCTCCGCCTGTGGTTACGGCGAAAAGGGCCTGGCCGTGAAGTCGAACGAAACGCTCTACAACGGCGCGGTCTCGTTCGCTCAACACTGCTCCGGCTGCCACACGCTGAGCGCCGCCGGCACCCAGGGCACCGGCAACCGCGGCGAGCGTACCCAGGGCCCGAACCTGGATCAGCGTCAGGAGAGCGTCGAAGACGTCATCTTCGCGATCCAGAACGGCGGTTTCACCGGCGCGATCATGCCGCAGAACATCGTCGTCGGCAAGGAAGCCGAAGAAGTGGCGAAATTCGTCGCGAAGTACGCGGGCGAAGAAGCGCAGAACGCGCCGCGCCCGGGTCAGAACGACGAACCAACTGCTCCTTAAGCGGTCAAGATGCTTGACCTGAAGCTGCTCCGCTCCGAACCTGAGCGGGTCAAGGCGGCTTTGGCCCGTCGTGGTGCCGGTGGCGAGGTCGATGAGCTGCTGGTCCTCGACTCGCGCCGGCGCGAGCTGCTGCCGACGATCGAGGACGCCCAGGCCGAGCGCAACGCCGCCTCCAAGCGGATCGGCGAGATCAAACGCGAGGGCGGCGACGCCGACGCCGAGATCGCTGCTGTCGGTCGCCTGCGCGAGACGATCGACGCGGGCAAAGACGAGCTCGAGGCGGTCGAGATCGCGCTCCGCGAGCTGACCCTGTCGCTGCCGAACATCCCCGACCCGGACGCCCCGGACGGGATCGAGGAGGACGACGCGGTCGTCATCCGCGAGGTCGGCGCGCTGCCCCACTTCGATTTCGAGCCGCGCGACCACCTCGACCTCGGCACCGACCTCGGCCTGATCGACATGGAGGCCGGGGCGCGCCTCAGCGGCTCGCGCTTCGCCTACCTCAAAGGCGACCTGGTGCTGCTCGAGCTGGCGCTGGTCCAGTTCGCGATCTCCGTCGCCCGCGGCGAGGGTCACGAACCGGTCATCCCGCCGGTGCTGGTTCGCGAAGAGGCGCTCGAGGGGACCGGCTACTTCCCCGAGGCGCGCGAGCAGATCTACGAGATCGAGAAGGACGAGCTCTTCCTCACCGGCACCTCGGAGGTCGCGCTGGCGAGCCTGCACGCCGACCAGATCCTCGACGCCGCCGACCTGCCGCTGCGCTACTGCGCCTTCTCGACCTGCTTCCGCCGCGAGGCGGGAGCCGCCGGCCGCGACACCCGCGGCATCTTCCGCGTCCACCAGTTCGACAAGGTCGAGATGTTCTCGTTCGTCGACCCGGCCAACTCGAAGGGCGAGCACGAGCGGCTGCTGTCGATCGAGGAGCGGATCCTCGGCGAGCTCGAGATCCCCTACCGGGTCGTCAACATCCCGGTCGGCGACCTCGGCGCGCCGGCGGCGAAGAAGTACGACTGCGAGGCGTGGATCCCGTCACAGAGCCGCTACCGCGAGGTCACGTCGTGCTCCAACACGACCGATTACCAGGCGCGCCGCCTCGGTTGTAGGTATCGGCCCGGAGACGGCGAATCACCGGAGGCAGTGCACACGCTGAACGGGACCGCAACGGCGGTGGGAAGGACGATCATCGCTTTGATCGAGAATCGTCAAGAGGCCGACGGAAGTTTCACGGTACCCAAAACTTTGCATCGATTTGGTGCGCCTGACAGAATTCCGACGCAATGAGCACCGGAGTCCGTGAAGCCCGCCGCGTCGTCCTCTGCGACGACCATGAGATCGTCCGCGAGGCGATCAAGGCCCGCATGTCCGATTCGAGCGTCGTCGAAATCGTCGGCGAGGCCGCAAACGGCCGCGATGTCGTCGACGTGGTCAAGGAGCTTGAGCCCGACGTCCTGATCATCGACGTCGAGTTGCCGAAGCGCGACGGCATCGAGGCGACCCGTGAGGTGCTGAAGGTTCGGCCCCGCACCAAGGTCATCATCTTCACCGCCCACGCCCAGCCCGACCTGCTGGCGCTGGCGCTGCGCGCCGGGGCCTCCGGCTACGTGCTGAAGTCGGCGCCGGCCGAGGACATCGCCAAAGCGGTCAAAGCCGTGACCGGCGGCGGGACGTTCCTCGGCGGCGACTTCGCCGGAGGCAAGCCGTCGGAGGTCGAGAAACTGCTCGAGCTCTCTCCGCGTGAGCGGCAGATCCTCGAGCTGCTCGCCGAGGGGCTGCGGGTGAAAGAGATCGCCGAACGTCTGCAGCTCAGTCCGGCGACCGTTCACACCCACGTGCGCAACGCGATCGCCAAGCTCGAGGTAGATACCCGAACCGAGGCGGTCGCGCTGGCCGTCAAGTTCAGCTATCTAGGGGCTGGGGGTCAGGCTTGAAGTCCAGCGCGCATCCGTTGATGCAGTAGCGCATCCCGCCTGCCTCGCGAGGACCGTCATCGAAGACGTGTCCGAGGTGGGCGTCGCAGTTCTTGCAGACAACCTCGGTACGGCGCATGAACAGGCTGTTGTCGGGCCGCAGTTCGACGTGCTCGAGGTTGGCGGGCTCGGTGAAGCTGGGCCAGCCGGTGCCCGAGTCGAACTTGGTGCCTGAGCTGAAGAGCTCGGTCCCACAGCCGACACATTTGTACATCCCGGTGCCCTTCTCGTTCACGAAGGGGCCGGTGAAGGCGCGCTCGGTTCCGCCGCGGCGGGTGACCTCGTACTGCTCGGGCGTCAGCTCCTTGCGCCAGTCCTCATCACTTTTCACAACTTTCGTGGCCATTGCGTCCATTCTCCTTTCGTCTTGCTGTCCAGGGTACGCCCTCTTCCTTACGAGCCTGTGACATCGGCCGAACTCAAAAGGGATGCGCAAGTACGTCTACACGCTCCCGATTCTGGTCCTCTCGGTGATCGCCGCTCTGGCCTTGGTCATCGCCCCCGCCGCGAGCGCCCGCTCGGTCGCCTTCCACGCGAACGAAGTGGCGCCGGCCGCGGTCTGCCCGGGGCAGACGGTCGAAGGGATGTCGGCGGAAGAACAGGTCGGAGTGATGTTCTGCATGACCAACTACGCCCGCTCGGTCAACGGGCTCGCGGTGGTGAGCCAGTCGCGGCCGCTGGCGCGGGCGGCCGAACAGAAGTCGACCGACATCGTCGGCTGCGATGAATTCAGCCACGAAGCGTGCGGCCGGCCGTTCACCTTCTGGGACAAGAAGTACGGCTACCTGAAGGGCTGCTGGAAAGCGGGCGAGAACATCGCCTGGGGGACCGGCCAATACTCGACCGTCGGCTCGATCTTCACCGCCTGGCTGCAGTCGCCCGAGCACCACGAAAACATCCTCGGCCCCTACAGCGAAATCGGCATCGGCTTGGAGGTCGGCAACCTCGAAGGGAACGAAGAAGCCGCCGTCTGGACCCAGGACTTCGGCAGCCACAAGTGCTGAGCGCGGCATCCGTAGGATTGCCGCCGTGGCCGCCTTCTACGAGCTCGCCGGGGCCGGATTTGAGGCCACCGGGCTGACCCGCGGGCCCTGGGATCCCGGCGCCCAGCATGCGGGGCCGCCGGCGGCGCTGCTCGGTCGGGCCTTCGAGGAGCTGCCCGAAGCGGAGGACTTCCAGGTCTGCCGGGTCACCTTCGAGATCCTGCGGTCGATCCCGATCTCCCCGGTCGAGGTGAAGGCGCGGATCGCGCGGCCGGGGCGGCGCGTGCAGATGATCGAGGCGGAGCTGCGGGTCGAGGGCGAGGTGCTGATGATTGCGCGCGCCTGGCGGCTGCGGACGGCGCCGGTCGACCTGCCCGCCGAGGCGGTCGAGATCCGGCCCGGCCCGGCGCTGCCGAGCGACCCCGGCCCGGCCAACTTCTTCCCCACCGGCGAGACGGAGGGGTACCACACGGCGATGGAGATCCGCTTCGTCTCCGGTGCCTTCACCGAGATCGGCCCGGCGGCCGCCTGGCTGCGGATGCGCCACCCGCTCGTCGCGGGTGAGGAGCCGAGCCCGCTGCAGCGGACGCTGATCGCCGCCGATGTCGGCAACGGGATCAGCGGCGCGGTCGATTTCCGCCGCTTCGTCTTCGTCAACGTCGACCTCACCGTGCAGCTTGAGCGCCTACCGGACGGCGAGTGGGTCTGCGTCGATGCTGTCACCATCCCGCGCCCCCGCGGCAACGCGACCGCCGAGTCGGTCTTGAGCGACGAGCGCGGCCGCCTGGGCCGCGCCCTGCAGACCCTGTTGGTCGCTGAGCGCTGAGCCGGCGCGGCGCCAGCCGGGGAGGGTCTAAGCGACGAGCGCGGCGAGGTTGGCGACGGTCAAGGTCGGCTTGACGTCGCTTGTCGCAGGGTCCTCGGAGCCGCCGCCGGGTCCGCTGGTGCCGCTGAGGACGAGGATGGTGTCGAGGCCCGCACCTTGGCCGCCGGCGATGTCGGAGGAGAGGCGGTCGCCGATCATCGCTACCCGCTTGGCCCCGTTCATCCGTGAGAGGGCGAGGTCGAAGAGGTGGCGCTCGGGCTTGCCGGCGATCTCCGCCTTTTTGCCCGAGGCGACTTCGACCGCTGCCAGGATCGCGCCGGTCCCGGGCCACTCGCCGCCCGGCATCGGCATCGTCGCGTCATGGCTGGTGGCGACCAGGGCCGCGCCCGCGTCGAGGGCCCGCTTCGCCGCCAACAGGCTCATGTAGTCGAATTCGCGCCAGCCGGAGACGACGACGACCGCCGCCTCGGTCGGTTCCTCAAAGTCGACGAGCCTCAGCCCTTCGCCCGCGACCAGCTCTTTCAGCGGCTCGAAGCCGAGCACCAGCGCTGCGCCGCCCGGTGCCGCCTCGGCGGCCAGCCGCGCGGTCACGATCCCAGCGGTGACGATCCGCTCCGGCCCGACCTGGACCCCCATCCCGGCCAGCCGCTCGGCGTACTCCTCGGGCCGTTTGCTCGGGTTGTTGGTGACGAAGACAATCTCCTTCCCGGCCTCCAGCATCGTCGCCAGCGCCTCCGGCGAACCCGGCACCGGCTCCCGCCCGGTCCAGACGACCCCGTCGAGGTCGATCAGGAAACCGTCGTAGTTATCGCTCAGCGGCACGGCCGCCCAGCGTATTGTCTGCCCCGATGCGCCGCGCGCTCACCCTTCTCTCGGTGGTCCTCGCGGCGCTGGCCGTGGCCGCCGCGCCCGCCGGCGCCGCCCAGCCGCGCCACGGGCTCGGCTTCGAACTGCACGCCGGCGGCTTCTGGATCACGGCGAAGAGCCCGCTCGGCAGCGATCGGGTGCGGCTGATGCTCGACCGCCACGGGGAAGTCGCCTACTACTGGGCGCCGGCCAGGATCGGGGCCGACTCGGTGCGCGTGCGCTTCGGCCGGCTCGGCGTGCTCGCATTCCACTTCACGCCCGACCACCGTGAAGGGCCGCTAGGTTGCGGTGGCCGCCACGACGGCTCCCAGCAGGGGACCTTCCGCGGTGCGCTCGTCTTCAATGGGGAGAACGATTACGCCGACGTCGACGCCCACCGCGCCCGCGGCTACATGCAGGCGCGCCCGACCGAATGCGATGGCGGGCGGCGCACGGCGGGCGGGGAAGGGGAAGTACGCCGGGCGACCGCCTCGCGGGCCGCGCCGGTCGCCGAAACCGGCGCGTTCATCGAAGCGACGACCGCCAACGTGCTCCCCGCCGACGTCTTCTACTGCTACCTCGACCACGGGCCGAAGGGCGTCCGCGTCGTCTTCGGCGCGCTCCGCGAGGAACGGCGCGAAGGCATGCGGATCGAACGCGGCGCCCAGATCTACGGCGGAGCCGCGGGCTTCCAGTGGAACCTCGGCACCGGCACCGCGCTGATCGAACCTCCCGCCCCCTTCGAAGGCCGCGCCGCCTACAAGCGCGAAGCGCACGGCAAGGGGAGCTGGACCGGCACCCTGCGCGTCCCCGTCCTCGGCGCGCCGCGCCCGATGCGCCTCGCCGGCCCCGCCTTCACCGCCCATTTCGGCGCCGACACCTGAGCCGGGGGGAGCGCCGCACCCGCACGCCCCGCCGCACCCGGTAGCGTGATGGGCGCGTGGCTGCCCCGGACGGAAAGGTCGTCGTCGCCGACCAGCTGACCAAGCTCTACGGCTCGGGCGAGACCGAGGTGGTGGCGCTCGACGGGGTCAGCGTCGCCTTCGACCGCCATCGCTTCACCGCGATCATGGGGCCCTCGGGCTCGGGAAAGTCGACGTTGATGCACATCCTTGCCGGGCTGGACACGCCGAGCTCGGGCACGGTCACCCTCGACGGGGTCGATATCACCCATCTTGATGACGGCGAGCTGACCAAGCTGCGGCGCGACAAGCTCGGCTTCGTCTTCCAGTTCTTCAACCTGCTGCCGGTCCTCACCGCCGAGGAGAACCTGGTGCTGCCGCTCTCGATCGCGGGGCGCAAGCCGGATGACGCCTGGGTCGACCAGCTGATCCGCACGGTCGGGCTGGAGGACCGGCGGACGCACCGGCCGAGCGAGCTCTCCGGCGGCCAGCAGCAGCGGGTCGCGGTGGCGCGGGCGCTGGTCTCCAAACCCGCCGTCGTCTTCGCCGACGAGCCGACCGGCAACCTCGACTCGAAAGCGAGCGCCGGCGTCCTCGACCTGCTCCGCCGCGCCGTCGACGACTTCGATCAGACCGTGGTGATGGTCACCCACGACCCGGTCGCCGCCGCCCACGCCGATCGCCTGATCACGCTGCGCGACGGGCGCGTCGTCCAGGACGGGGCGCCGGGCGGAGCCGACGACGTGATCGAGCTGATGAAGCAGCTCGACTAGGTGACGCGGCTCGCGATCCGCAGCCTCTGGGCGCGGCGCGTGCGCGCCGGCGCGACCTCGCTGGCGGTGATCCTCGGCGTCGCGTTCATCGCTGGCTCCTACGTCCTCACCGACACGATCTTCGCCGCCTTCGACGAAATCTTCAGTGAGACGCTGAAGGGGACCGCGGTGGTGATCACCGCCGAGAACCCGGTCAAACAGGAAGGCGGCGAAGTGCCGACGATCCCGACCTCCTACCTGCCGAAGGTGCAGAAGGTCGCCGGGGTGAAGGAAGCGGCGGGTGCGATCTTCACGCCGGGCGGCTTCTTCGACGCCGAAAACAAGGCGATCGGGACGAAATTCGCGCCGAAGTTCATTTCCTCGACCCTGCCGAAAGGGCTCGAGTCGCTGACCTACGTCGTCGGCCACAAGCCGCGCGGGCCGGACGAAGCCTCGCTCGACAAGGCGGCGGCCGAATCGGCCGGGCTCGAACTCGGCGACACGCTGAAGATCGTCGGCGCGGGCAGGGCGGTGCCGTTCAAGCTGGTCGGGCTGACGCAGCTCGGCCAGGCCTCCTTCGGCGGCGCCTCGATCGCCCAGGTGACGCTGCCGGTCGCCCAGCGCCTCACCCACAAGCCCCGGCAGTTCGACCAGATCTCGGTCGCCTCTGAAACCGGGGTCAGCGAGGCGATGCTCAAACGGCGGATCGAAAAAGTGCTGCCGCTTTCGGCGCGGGTGGAGACGGCGAAGGAAAACGCCGACCGCAGCACCGAAGAAATCCACGAAAGCCTCGGCTTCCTACAGACGATCCTGCTCGTCTTCGGCTACGTCGCGGTGCTGGTCGGCGCCTTCATCATCTTCAACACCTTCTCGATCACGGTCGCCCAGCGGGTCTCGGAGTTCGGCGTGCTGCGGACGCTCGGCGCCTCGCGCCGGCAGATTCTCGGCTCGGTGCTGCTCGAAGCGGGCGCGATCGGGTTGATCGGCGCCGTGGTCGGGATCGCCGCCGGCTTCGTCGTCGCGGCCGGGCTGCACGCCGCCTTCAGGGCCTTCGGCGCCGACCTGCCGACCACCGGCCTCGTCCTCGAGTCGCGGACCGTGATCGTCTCGGCGCTCGTCGCCTTGGTCGTCACCTTCCTCTCGGCGTTGATCCCGGCCTGGCGCTCGACCCGGGTGCCGCCGATCGCGGCGCTGCATGCCTTCTCGCCGCCGCCGAGTCGGCGCCGCCGGCTCGGGCTGCTCGCGCTCGCCGGGATCCTCAGCGCGATCGGGGTCGCCTTCGTCATCGCCGGGCTCGTCGGCGGCAGCTCGATCGGGTCGCGGGCGGCGCGGATCGGCGGCGGCGGGCTCGCAGTGGTCGTCGCCGTCTCGCTCTTCAGCCCGCTCTTGGTGCGCCCGCTCGCCGACGTCGCCGGCTGGCCGCTTGAGCGGATGCGGCGGCTGACCGGGCGCCTCGCGCGGGAGAACGCGAAGCGCAACCCGGGCCGCACCGCGGTGACCGCGGCGGCGCTGATGATCGCGCTGGCGCTGGTCACCTTCATCACCGTCTTCGCCGCCGGGTTGAAGAGCTCGGTCGCCCAGGTGATCGATGAAAACTTCGCCGGCGGGCTGGTGATCGAGAACTCCGACGGCTTCTCGCCGATCCCCGCGGGCGCCGCGCTCGCGGCGGCGAAAGTGCCGGGGGTGAAGTCGGTGGCGTCGCTGCGCAGCGCCGAAGCGCGGGTCGGCGATTCGGCCGGCCAGACCGTGAAAGTCGACGGGGCGACGCCGAATATCGAAGAAGGGATCAACCTCGAATGGCTCAAGGGCGGGCCGGCGACGCTGCGCAACCTGGGCGACGGCGAAGCGGTGGTCTCCGACGACTTCGCCAGCGAACACGGTCTCGCGGTCGGGGACACCTTCAGCCTGCTGAGCCAGTCAGAGGCGCGGCCGAAGTTCACCGTCGCGGGCGAGTTCGAATCGAAGGCGAATATCTTCGGTGACGTCCTCGTCACGCAGAAGGTGATGGGCCAGGCCTTCGACCAGAGGCAGGACCAGATCGACTTCGTGATCGTCGAAGACGGCGCCGATGCGGGAAAGGTGCAGGCGCTGCTGACGCTGGGCGCCGAACGCGCCTTCCCGACGGCCGAAGTGCTGAACCAGGGCGAACTGCGCGAAGAACGCGAAAAGCAGATCGACGAAGTCGTGCGGCTCTTCTACCTGCTGCTCGGGCTGGCGGTGGTGATCTCGCTGATCGGCGTCGCCAACACGCTCGCCCTCTCGATCTATGAGCGCACGCGGGAGCTCGGCATGCTGCGCGCGATCGGCATGTCGCGGCGGCAGGTGCGGACGATGATCCGTTACGAGGCGGTGATCACGGCGCTGATCGGGGCGATCCTCGGGATCGTCCTCGGCGTCGTCTTCGCCGCGCTGATCGCCCAGCCGTTGAAGAGCGAAGGCTTCACGCTGTCCTATCCGGTCCCGACCCTGATCGGCATCCTCGTCCTCGCAGCGCTGGCCGGCGTCATCGCCGCGATCGTCCCGGCGCGGCGCGCCTCACGCCTCGATGTCCTCGAATCACTCCAGTACGAGTAGGTCGGCGTGTTTCGACTCAGCCCTAAAGCACCTTCCACCGCACTCGGCATCCTCGCGGCGCTGGTCGTCGTCGGGATCGGGACGGGGATCGTCGCGGCGCTGGAAACGGTCGCCGAGCCGGTCTCGCTGGGGATCGTCTTCATCCCCGGCGTGCTGCTGATCGCCACCGTGTGGGGGCTCTGGCTGGGGATCGGCACCGCCGTCCTCAGCGCGCTCGCCTTCAACTTCTTCTACCTGCCGCCGCTGCGCAAGCTGACGATCAACGCGCAGCACGACATCGTCGCGCTGGTCGTCTTCATCATCGTCGCGATCGCCTCCGGAACCCTCGCCGAGCTCGCCCGGGCGCGGGCCGCCGAGTCCGAGCGCCGCCGCCGGGAGGCCGACCGGGCGCTGCGCGAGGCCGCGGCGCTCGCCGAGGAGCGCGACCGGATGCGCGAAGAGGCGATCGAGGCCGAGGCGCTGCGCCGCTCTGACGAGCTGAAGACCTCGCTGCTGCGGTCGGTGTCCCACGATCTACGCACGCCGCTGACCGCGATCATCGCCGCCGGTGCCGCGCTCGACTCGCCCAGCGTCACCGCCGACGAGCGGCGCGAGCTCTCCGACGCGGTCGTCGACGAGGGCCAGCGGCTCTCGCGGCTGGTCGAGAACCTGCTCGACGTCTCGCGGCTCGAATCGGGCGCCGCCGAGCCGCATCGCGAGCCGGTCGAGCTCGGCGACCTGCTGATGGCGGCGCGCGAATCGATCGGCGCGAACGGTGAGCACGTGCGGCTCTCGCTCGACGACGACCTGCCGGCTCTGCGCGCCGACCCGACCCAGCTCGAGCGCGCCTTCGCCAACCTGCTCGAGAACGCCGTGGTCCACGGCCAGGGCCAGCCGGTGCTGGTGCGCTCGCGGCTGGTCGGTCCGCGGCTGGTGGTGCGGGTCGTCGACCGCGGTCCCGGCATCCCCGAGAGCCAGCGCGAGCGCATCTTCGAACCGTTCTACCGCGGCCCGGGCGTCAGGCCGGGGAGCGGCTCCGGCCTCGGCCTGGCGATCGCCCGCGGCTTCATCGAGGCCAACGGGGGGGAGGTCGAGGTCGAGTCGCTGCCCGGCCAGGGGTCGAGCTTCGTCGTCACTTTCGGCGACCTGGACGGCGAGCCGGCGGCCGCGCCTGATGGAGTGGGGGGATGAGCGACGCCCACGCCGCCCGCATCCTCGTCTGCGACGACGAGCCGCAGATCCTCCGCGCGCTGCGGGTGATCCTGCGCGACGCGGGCTTCGAGGCGGTGACCGCGGCGACCGGGGAGGAGGCGCTCGACCTGGCGGCGGTGAAGCCGCCCGAGGCGGCGATCCTCGACCTGATGCTGCCCGACATCGACGGGGTCGAGGTGACGCGGCGGCTGCGCGAGTGGACCCAGATGCCGATCCTCGTGCTCTCCGCGGTCGGGGAGGAGGACCGCAAGGTCGAGGCGCTCGCGGCGGGGGCCGACGACTACGTGACCAAGCCGTTCGGCCCGCGCGAGCTGGTCGCCCGGCTGCAGGCGGTGCTGCGGCGGTCGGCGCCGGAAGGGGCAGAGCCGAAGATCGTCGCCGACGGCCTCGAGATCGACCTCGCCGCGCGGACGGTCAAACGCGACGGCGAGCCGATCCACCTGACCCCGATCGAGTTCTCCCTGCTGCGTACGCTGGCCCGCAACCGCGGCAAACTGATGACCCATCGGGCGCTCCTGGTCGAGGTCTGGGGGGTCGAGTACGAAGACGACTTCCAGGTCCTCCGTGCCCACATCGCCAACCTGCGCAAGAAGATCGAGCCGCCGGATGGCGACGCCCCGAAGTACATCAAGACCGACCCTGGCGTCGGTTACAGATTCGCGGAATGAGTTCGCACTTATCGACGATATGCGTCGATAAGTGCGAACTCATCGGAGGAGGATGCTCGGGGTCGGGATAAGCTGGCGCGGCGGATGGCCGGCGACCCTTATTTGGCACTCGAGGTTAGCCGCAGCGCGACGGAAGCTGAGATAAAGGCCTCATATCGGCGACTCGCGGCGAAGTATCACCCTGATCGAAATCCGGGGTTTCAGGACGCAGCGAACGAGAAGCTGAAAGAACTTAACGTCGCCTATGAGCTCATCAAGGCGGGTGGCCAGCCGGAGAGTTCGGGCGAACCGAATTCGACTAACGCTGGACCGAATACGCACGAAGGGCGCGGAGATACGACTGCGGGTGAGCACGGCGACAGGCCGGGACCGGAGCCCAACCGTCGGACGACGATAGCGGCGGAACTCGCTCGAAGCGGCCTCTTGGAAGGCCGCGATCCAGCGGATGACCCGACGGTCGACGTTCTCGCATCCATGATTTCCCGCGGGGATCGGATTTCCCTCTGTTTTGGTTATGACTCTTTCTCCACTTCGGGCCAATACGGCTTTACGGAGATGCATCGCTCAGTTCCGCGAATCGCCGGAACGCTCGGTTCGGCGTCGCTGTCTTCGATCCCCACCAGCGTAAGCCCGGTCGTACGCGGCGAGGCCATTCTGTGCACCGACGATTCGTTGATCTGGACGACCAGGAGAGTCGCTCCCGTCGACCCTGTCTGGGAGGAGGTGTCGGTCACGGCCTACGCCGTTGCCCTTGTGGACATTCTCGGCTCCCGGGTCACGGGCCGTCGCAAGCGTGAGGTGCAAGTCTGGATTGACGATGGGCCGACGCTCACTTTTCGCACCGGGCGGTCGGACGCGGAGATTCTGTCCGCATACGTCGACCCACGGTAGATTGCCGCGCCGGGAAGGTCAGTCCGGACCCTTCACACGATCTGTATAGCCGCCGCATTTAACTTCATGCGGCCTTGATGGTCCGCGGCGCACGATGCTCGTGTGCTCTTCCTCGCAGACATCTTCCCCGGCGGCGGCAGCCCCATTGCCGACGTGTTCTCGATCGCCATCGCGATCGCCATGTTCGCCCTCCTCTACTGGCTGATCAGCCTCATCGATCGCATATGACCAATGCTCTGATCACTCCCGTCGCCGCGCTCTCGGGCGCCGACATCCTCGGCATCGTCGTCTCGTTCGCGGTGTGCGTGTACCTCGTGTACGCGCTGCTTCGCGGGGAGAACCTCTGATGTTCGAGGGTTACGCACAGATCGCGATCTTCGTCGTCATCTTGGTGGCGCTGATCAAACCGGTCGGCATCTACCTGGCGCGCGTGTTCAATAACGAACGCACCTTCTTGACTCCCGTCCTCGGGGGGATCGAGCGCGGCGCCTACCGGGTGCTGCGCGTGAACCCCGAGGGCGAGGGCCAGGACTGGAAGGCCTACGCGCGCAGCCTGATCGTCTTCTCACTCCTCTTCTGGATCCTGCTCTACTTGATCCTCCGAACCCAGGGGATCCAACCGTTCAACCCGGAAGGCTTCGGCTCCGGCCCTTGGGACCTCAGCTTCAACACCACTTCCTCCTTCATCACCAACACGAACTGGCAGTACTACGGTGGTGAAACCACCCTCACCTACTTCGCCCAGATGGCGGGCCTCGCGGTGCAGAACTTCGTCTCGGCCGCGGTCGGCATCGCGGTCCTTGTCGCGCTGATCCGCGGCATCATCAGCCGCTCGGGCAAATCGCTCGGCAACTTCTGGCAGGACATCGTTCGGATCATCCTCTACGTGCTGCTGCCGATGTCGATCGTCGGCGCGCTCTTCCTCGTCTCGCAGGGAGTGATCCAGAACCTCTCGCACGCGACCGTCATCCACACGCTCTCGGGTGGGACCCAGGTCCTCGCCCAAGGCCCGGTCGCCTCACAGGAGGTGATCAAGGAGCTCGGCAACAACGGCGGCGGCTTCTTCAACGTCAACTCCTCCTTCCCGTTCGAGAACTCCAGCGGCCTCACCAACATGTTCGAGATGTTGCTGATGCTGATCATCCCGGCCTCGCTGACCTACACCTACGGGCGCATGGTCGGCAGCCAGCGTCAGGGCTGGGCGATCTTCTCGGCGATGTTCATCCTCTTCATCATCGGCGTGATCGTCGTCTACATCGCCGAGCAACACGGCACCGCAGCCCAGCACGCGGCGGGCGTCCACACCACCGCCTTCCACGGCTCTACCGGCGGCAACCTCGAGGGCAAGGAGCAACGCTTCGGCATCGCCGACTCATCGCTCTGGACCGCGATCACCACGGTCACCTCGACCGGCGCCGTCAACAGCGCCTTCGAGTCCCTGACCGGGATCGGCGGCGCCGTGCCGTTCGCCAACCTCAGCATGAGCGAGGTGGTGTTCGGAGGAGTCGGCGCCGGGCTCTACTCGATGCTCCTCTACGTCATCCTCGCCGTCTTCATCGGCGGCCTGATGGTGGGACGCACCCCCGAGTACCTCGGCAAGAAGATCCAGGCACGCGAGATCAAGCTGGTCTCGCTCGGGGTCCTCTTCACGCCGTTGGCGGTCCTGCTGTCGGCAGGTCTGGCCTCGGCGACGGAGCTCGGCAAACGCTCGCTGTACGCGGGCATCAACCCGACCGGGTTCTCCGAGAACCTCTACGCGTACCTGTCCCAGGCGAACAACAACGGCTCCGCCTGGGCCGGCTACACCGGCTTCCTGCAGCCGAACGCGCCGGGTAACGACGGCGCGTTCGGCATCACCTTCGCCAACCTGCTCGGCGGCGTGGTGATGGTGACCGCGAGGTTCGCCCCGATCCTCTTCGTACTCGCCGTCGCCGGCGCCCTGGCGGGCAAGAAAGTCTCGCCCGCCGGCCTCGGCACCATGCGCACCGACAACCCGACCTTCGTCTTCCTGTTGATCGGGATCGTGATCCTCGTCGGCGCCCTTACCTTCTTCCCCGCGATCCTCCTCGGACCGATCGCCAACGGACTGACCGGGAGGTTGTTCTGATGACCCAGGGACTCCGTAAGGACCTCCGCACCGGGCTGATCGCGATCGTCGTGATGACGATCGTGCTCGGCCTCGCCTACCCGCTGGCGATCACCGGCATCTCGCAGGTGGCCTTCAATGGACCGGCCAACGGCTCGAAGGTGTCATTCGACGGCAAGGTCGTCGGCTCGCACCTGATCGGCCAGGAATTCACCGAACCGGTGATCGGCAAGAACGGCAAGCCGGTGAAGAACGAAGAAGGCGAAGTCGAAACGCAGCCGAACCCGAGCTACTTCCAGCCGCGTCCGTCGGCAACGGGTTACTCCGGCAACGTCACCTTCTTCGGCAACGCCGGGCCGAACAGCGTCGAAGCGCGCGAAGAATACCGCGAAGAACTGAAGGCCTACGTACAGCTGAACAAGCCTTACGACAAGTCGCTGACGCGTGAACAGGTGCCGGTCGACGCGGTGACCCAGTCGGCCTCCGGCGTCGACCCCGACATCTCCGAAGCGAACGCCCAGATCCAGGCTCACCGCATCGCCGCCGTCCGTCACCTACCGCTGGCGAAGGTCGAAGAACTGATCTCCCAGAACACCGACAACCGCTCGCTCGGCGTGCTCGGCGAGCCAGGCGTGAACGTGCTCGAACTCAACATCTCCCTCGAAGAAGAAGCCCCACTCAAATGAACCCAGATAAGCGACAGCACACCAGCAAAGAGACGAGCCGCTCCCTCTTCGACTGGGAGATCCTCCGCCCGGCGATCGTCGAGTCGTTCGCCAAGCTCGACCCGCGCGTCCAGGTCCGCAACCCGGTGATGTTCGTGGTCGAGATCGGTGCCGTGATCACCTCGATCGCCTGGCTGATCCAGGCATTCGGCGGCGAAAGCCTCGGCGGCGGCCACGAACCTGCGTGGTTCACCTTCACCGTCTCGATCTGGCTCTGGCTGACGGTCGTCTTCGCCAACCTCGCCGAGGCGATGGCGGAGGGACGCGGCCGGGCCCAGGCGGCGAGCCTCCGGGCGATGCGCTCGGAGACCACGGCCAAGATGCGCGACGGCGGCGAGAAGCCGGCCTCCGACCTGGTCCGCGGCGACTTCGTCATCGTGGTCGCCGGAGAGACGATCCCTGGCGACGGCACCGTGGTCGAGGGCATCGCCTCGGTCGACGAGTCGGCGATCACGGGGGAGAGCGCCCCGGTCATCCGCGAGGCGGGTGGCGACCGCTCGGCCGTCACCGGCGGCACCAAGGTCCTCTCCGACCGCGTCGTCATCGAAATCACCCAGGAGCCGGGCGGCTCCTTCCTCGACCGGATGATCTCGCTGGTCGAGGGCGCCGAACGGCGCAAGACCCCGAACGAGATCGCGCTCGGGATCCTGCTCGCGGCGCTGACCCTGATCTTCATGCTCGTGATCGTCAGCCTCCGCCCGTTCGCGCTCTTCGCCGGAACCGAACTCTCGGAGACGACGCTGATCGCACTGCTGGTCGCGCTGATCCCGACCACGATCGGCGCCCTGCTCTCGGCGATCGGCATCGCCGGCATGGACCGGCTGGTCCGCCGCAACGTGCTGGCGCTGTCCGGCCGTGCGGTCGAGGCGTCAGGCGACTGCGACGTCCTCCTCCTCGACAAGACCGGCACGATCACCCTCGGCAACCGCGAGGCGACCGAGTTCATCCCGATGCCGGGCGTCAGTGAACAGGAGCTGGCCGAGGCGGCGCAGATGTCATCGCTCGCCGACGAGACCCCCGAGGGCCGCTCGATCGTCGTCCTCGCGAAAGAAAAGTTCAACATCCGCGAGCACGACTTCGCCGGCGAGGAACCGACCTTCGTCCCCTTCACCGCCGAAACGCGGATGAGCGGCGTCGATTTCAACGGCACCCAGCTGCGCAAGGGCGCCGGTGATTCGCGCGCCGAATGGATCGTCGCCGAGGGTGGCCACGCGCCGCCCGAGCTGCGGGTCGAGCTCGACCGGATCGGCCGCGAGGGCGGCACGCCGCTGGCGGTCGCCCGCGACGAGCGGGTGCTCGGCGTCGTCTACCTCAAAGACATCGTCAAGGAAGGGATGAAAGCGCGCTTCGACCAGCTGCGGGCGATGGGCATCCGCACGATCATGGTCACCGGCGACAACAAACTGACGGCGGCGAAAATCGCCGAGGAGGCGGGGGTCGACGACTTCCTCGCCGAAGCGACGCCGGAGCGAAAGCTCGAACTGATCAAGGAACAGCAGGGCGACGGGCGGCTGGTCGCGATGACCGGGGACGGCACGAACGACGCGCCGGCGCTCGCTCAGGCGGACGTCGGTGTCGCGATGAACACCGGCACCCAGTCGGCGCGCGAGGCGGGCAACATGGTCGACCTCGACTCCAACCCGACGAAGCTGATCGAGATCGTCGAGGTCGGCAAGCAGCTGCTGATCACCCGCGGCGCGCTGACGACCTTCTCGATCGCCAACGACGTCGCCAAGTACTTCGCGATCCTGCCGGCGATGTTC
>JAOPZF010000052.1 GCA_025964255.1 Solirubrobacterales bacterium
GCGACGGCGATGATGCTGCCGATCTTCTCGGCGATCATCGGGCTCGCCTGCGCGCTCTCGATCATCCGCCTGCTCGAGCACGTGCTCGAGGTCCCCGGCGTGGCGGCGACCCTGGCGACGATGATCGGCCTCGGCGTCGGCATCGACTACGCGCTCTTCATCGTCACCCGCCACAAACTGCAGCTGAAGGAAGGCATGGACCTGCGCGAGTCGATCGCGCGGGCAACCGCGACCGCGGGCGGCGCCGTCGTCTTCGCCGGCTTCACCGTGGTGATCGCGCTCTGCTCGCTCGCCGTCGCCGGCATCCCGCTGGTCTCGACCCTCGGTTACACCGCGGCGATCTCGGTGGTGATCGCGGTCTGCGCGGCCGCGACGCTCCTGCCGGCGATGCTCGGCGCCCTCGGCCCGCACATCAACAGCCTCCGGTTTCACATCGGCAAGACCCACCCCGACGATAAAGAGCCGCACGGCTGGCGCAACTGGGCCGAACGGATCGTGAAGATTCCGTGGCGCTCGACCCTGGTCGCGCTCTTCATCCTCGTCCTCCTCGCGCTGCCGATCTTCAAGCTGCAGCTGGGCCAGAACGACATCAGCGCCCTGCCCGAGGAAACGACCTCGCGCCAGGCCTACGACGGGCTCAACTCCGGCTTCGGCCCAGGCGTCAACGGCCCGCTGCTGATCGCCTCCGAATTCACCACGCCGGAAGAAGCGCAGAAGGTGCTGCCGGCTTTGCAGAAAACGATGGGCGGGACCGAAGACATCGCCGCGGTGACCGAACCCACTCTCTCCGAAGACAAAAAAGTCGCCGTCTTCACGGTGATCTCGAAATCGGAGCCGTGGGCCGACGAGACCGTCTCATTGGTGGAAAACCTGCGCGACGAAGTGATCCCCGGGGCGCTGAAGGGGACGCAGGCGAACTCCTACGTCGGCGGCCAGACCGCGGGCTACATCGACCTCGCGAACAAGATCTCCGAAAAGCTGCCGCTGATGATCGCGGTCGTCGTCGGGCTCAGCTTCCTCGTCTTGCTGATGGCCTTCCGCTCGGTGCTCGTGCCGATCAAGGCGGCGGCGATGAACCTGATCTCGGTCGCCGCCGCCTACGGCGTCGTCACCGCGGTCTTCCAGCTCGGCTGGGGGTCGTCGCTGATCGGCCTGGACCATCCGATACCGATCGTCAGCTTCGTGCCCCTGCTCATGTTCGCGATCCTCTTCGGCCTCTCGATGGACTACGAGGTCTTCCTGATGACGCAGATCAAAGAGCACTACGTCGAGTACGGCGACGAGCGCCGCGCGGTGGTCGAAGGGCTCGCCAACACCGGCCGCGTGATCACCTCGGCGGCGGGGATCATGGTCTGCGTCTTCGCCAGCTTCGTGCTCAGCGGTGACCCGGTGGTGAAGGAGTTCGGCGTCGGCCTGGCGATCGCCATCGCGATCGACTCGACCGTCGTCCGCTGCCTCCTGGTGCCGGCGGTGATGGAGCTGATGGGCAAGTGGGCCTGGTGGATGCCGGCCTGGCTCGACCGGATCGTGCCGCGCATCAGCATCGAGGGCGAGGAGTACTTCGAGGCGCGTGACGCGGCCGCGGCGGCCGCCGCGTCAGCTGCCGCCACTCCCGCGGCGGGTGCGGCTGCGTCAGACTGAAGGGCGGTGTTCCCGCTCAACCTGCCCAACGCGCTGACGATGCTGCGCATCCTCGCGGTGCCCGTGGTCGTCGCCGCGCTGCTGGTGGCGACGCCCGGCGGCGACGTGTTCGCGGCGGCCGTCTTCGCCCTCGCCTCGCTGACCGACGGCCTCGACGGCTACATCGCCCGCAGGCGCAGCTCGATCACCACCTTCGGCAAGTTGATGGACCCGCTCGCCGACAAGCTCCTGATCGTCGGCGCGCTCGTTTCTCTGGTCTCCCTGGGGCGACTGGCCGCCTGGGTGGCGATGGTGATCATCGCCCGCGAGGTCGCGGTGACGATCCTCCGCACGATCGCCGCCGAGCGCGGCCTCGTGATCGCCGCCTCCTGGTTCGGCAAGGCGAAGACGGTCCTGCAGACGGCCGCGGTCTTCGCCCTGATCGCCTTCGACCCGGCGCCGGTCTGGGTCGACGTCCTCGTCTACGTCGCCGTCGCCGCCACCGTCGTCAGCGGCGCCGACTACTTCTTCGGGCTCCGCAGCCGGATCGAGGAGCAGCAGCGCGAGCGCGCCGCCGCCTCGGCCCAGCGCGCCGCCTAGCTACCGGCGGAGTCGAGCCACTCGCGCATCGAGACGTGGTGGGCGGAGTGGTTGCCGCTCGCCAGCTCGGCGCGGAGCTCGCCGAGGGTGCCGTAGCGCTCGGCGACGACGTTGAGGCGGTGGATCGTCTCGAGGTTCTCCTGGCGCGCCATGACGAAGGCGTCGTCGGGCAGGTCGGGGTATTTCTCGACCACCTGGCGGATCATCTCGCGCACGACGTCCTCGACGAAGCGGGGATTTTCGTGGGCCTTGACGACGACCGCCATCTCGTCGGGGCGCTTCATCAGCTCGTAGATCTCCGAGCTCATCGAGCTCTCGACGATCCGCAGCAGCTCCGGTGCCTCGATCCAGGCGGCGTCACCGTCGGGGCGACCGATGTGGAGGGTGCCGATGCCCCGCTGGTTGTGGGTGGCGATCGGGACGGCGGCGACGATCTTGTCGATCTGCTCGTCGTCGAAGCCCTCCGCGGCGAGTCGTTCGCGCGACAGACCTTCGACCATCCCCTGCGCGCACGGGCAGGCGGTCATCCCCTGGGCCTGCACGCCGGTCAGCGTCCGCGTCCCGTTCTCGGCAGCGACCGCGGTGCCGTAGAGGACGTAGATCTCCTGCGTGTCGATGCCGCTCTCCGGCGTCGTCGCGATCTCCGGGTAGCGCGCCGTCAGCGAGACCTCGGCGCGCCGTCCGTGCTGGCGCTCGCGCACCTTCTCGGCGACGTGGGCGGCGAGCACCTCGGCTTTGAACGCCTCGCCGAGGACGACCTCGTCGATCGCCTCGCCGACGATCTCCTCGAAGCGCGACATGTGGACGCCCGCCTGCCGCGGTTCGAGATCGACGAAGCACTCCATCTCCGCGTAGAAGAGGTTGCTGTTGCCGTTGTCGCGGACGCTGATGACCTTCTCGACCCCGGTCACGCCGACCCGTGACAGGCTCACCTGGGTGGCCGGCAGGCCGGACTGGACGTCGGGGACCGTGCGGGTGGTGGTGCGCGTTTCGTTCGCCATGATCAAAGCCTAGTCCCCGCTGTACATCTGCCTCCTATGCAGTACGGCGGTGCCTATAATTCCGGTCTGTCGGAGCTTTGGGGCCGACGTCCGGGGGGAACCGGGGCATATGGGTTTCATTAGGAGGCACCGATCATCGAACCGATGGAGACGGTGGAAGTCGTTGACCGCGAGACGAGCACCGCGAGCGCGCCGGAGATCGAGGAGCTCGCCGGTCTGATCGCACTCGGTCGCGAGCGCGGCTACCTCACCTACGAGCAGATCTCATCCACGCTCGAGGAGGTGGAGATCACCAAGGAGCAGGTCTCGCAGCTCCACGCCAACCTTGTCGAGCACGGCGTCGACGTGATCGCCGAGGGCGGCGTCAGCGCCTACAAAGAGCAGCGCGGTGGCGGCGATTCGGCCGGCGGCGCGTCGAAAAAAGAGGAACTCGACCTGACGGTCGAACCGAGCCTCGATTCGCTGCGGTTGTACCTGCGCTCGATCGGGCGGGTCGACCTGTTGACCGCGGCGCAGGAGGTCGAACTTGCGAAACGGATCGAGCGCGGCGACATGCTGGCGAAGCGGCAGATGGTCGAGGCCAACCTGCGCCTAGTCGTCTCGATCGCGAAAGGCTATCTGGGGCGCGGCCTCAGCTTCCTCGACCTGATCCAGGAGGGCAGCCTCGGGCTGATCCGGGCGGTCGAGAAGTTCGACTACCGGCGCGGCTACAAGTTCTCGACCTACGCGACCTGGTGGATTCGCCAGGCGGTGACGCGGGCGATCGCCGACAAGGCGCGGACGATCCGCATCCCCGTGCACATGGTGGAGAAGCTGAACCGTGTGGCCCACGTCGAACGGGCGCTGGTGCAGCGGCTCGGGCGCGAGCCCGAGGCGGCGGAGATCGCCGAGGAGCTGCGCTGGCCGGCCGGCGACGTCCGGGACATCCTGCGGGTGGCGCAGCTGCCGGTCTCGCTGGAGAAGCCGGTGGGCGACGAGGACGAATCGGAGCTCGGCGATTTCGTCGCCGACGACGCCGTCCTCGAGCCGTTCGAGGAAGCGAGCGAGCACCTGCAGAAGGAGGGCGTGCGGCGAGCGCTCGACGCGCTGCCGGAGCGCGAGCGCCAGGTGATCGAACTGCGCTACGGCCTCGGCGGTGCCGAGCCGCTGACGCTCGAGGAAGTGGGCCGGACCTTCGGCGTCACCCGCGAGCGGATCCGCCAGATCGAGAACAACACGCTGAAAAAGCTGAAGCGTCTGCCGGAGGCCCAAATGCTCCGGGAGGCGTCCTGACGCCCTGAGGAATCCTCAGCCGGCGTCCTCGGTCGCTTATGTGCGGAGCACACCGCGCTGCCTGCGTCCTTGGCTGAGGGTCCCTCAGGACGTCAGGACCGCAGCTTCGCGGGCGCACCTTTCGCCGCTTCGGACGGCGCCCTCGAGGAAGCCCTGGGCGCCGAGCTCGGTGTGCTCGCCGCCGAAGAGCAGGCGTCCTTCGGGGCGGCCGACGAAGCCCCAGTAGCGGGTGTACTGGCCGGGTTCGAAGGCGGCGTAGGAACCGTGCGTCCAGGGGTCGGAGGCCCAGTGGTCGAGCCAGCCCTCGCCGTTCCATCCGGTCGCCAGGCCGGGGACCGAGTTCGCCATCCGCCCGAGGGCCTCGCGGACGCGGCCGTGCGGTGCCGGGCCATGTGGGTGCGGCCCACGCTGGGCTGCGCCATAGCTTCCGCCTGAGTAGACGGTGAGGAGGGACCGGCGGCCCGGCTCGTCGGTCGAGCTGCACCAGGTGTCGATCTTCTCGTCGTAAAATTCACCGTTCCAGGGGCGGTCGTAGTCGGAAAGGCGCCGGCCGAACTGGAGGAGCAGCTTCGCGTTGGTGCCCATCCCAAGCTCCTCGATGCAGCGGCGCTTGCGCGTGCCGAGGCCGGCCCTGCCGAGGTCGACGCGGCGCAGGGCGGGGAAGGGGAGGCAGAGGACGACGATGTCGGCTCGCTCCTCGCCCGCGGTGCCCTCGAAGGAGAGGGCGTAGGAGGAGCCGCGGCGGCGCAGCGCGCTGAGCGGGCGGCCGAGCTGGAGCGTCCCCGCCGGCAGGCGTTCGGCGAGACCCCAGGCGAGCTGGTCGTTGCCTCCGTGGACGTGGAAGCGTTCGTCGGATTCGGGGCCGAGGCCGCCGAACTCGACCATCGTCGAGATCGCGCTGAGCCGGTCCACGTCGAGCCCGTACTCCTCGGCCATGAACTGTTCGACCGCGAGGCGCAGCAGCGGGGCGGAGCGGTCGGGGAGGGCGCGGTCGAGCCATTCGGCGGCGCTGGTCGAGTCGAGGGCGCGCGCGGCGCCCCCCGCCCGGTCCCAGCGGAAGCTGCCGACGCGGCGGGCGTCGGCGCCGGCGAGCGCGGCGAGCAGGTGCTGGTCGCGGTAGACGTCGGCGAAGCGGCGCGGGCGGGCGGCGAGGAAGAGGCGGGGGTGAAGGCCGGGCCGCTTGCGCGTCGCCGCTTCGAGGTCGTCGAGGGTGAGGTCGAGCTCCCCGGCGAGGGCGCGGATGCGGTGGTGGGCGGAGTCGATGAACTCGCCACCGTGCTCGGCGGTCTGCCCGCCGGCGAACTCGCGCGCGGTCCAGCAGCGTCCGCCGATGTGAGAGCCGTGCGCCTCGTAAAGCGTCGCGGCGATCCCCCGCTGATGGAGCCGGTACGCGCACGTGAGCCCGGCGAGCCCCGCCCCGACGATCGCCACCCGTGCCCCGCCGCCGCCCCGTGCTTCCGAGCTTAGGGGTGTATTTGACCACCTAAGCTCGGAAGCACCGCTCGCGCGCCGGGTGGATCCGAGCAGGGCCGCCGCGCCGAGCCCCGCCGCGACCGCCAGCAGGCGCCTCCGCGTGATCGGTCGCCCCGGGCTCTCGGGGCGTTCGCTCAAATGATGTCGCTCGGCGAGGTGTCGCCCGCGGCGGCGGCCGATTCCCGCGTCGTCCCGACATCGGCGTGGGATTCGTCCTCGTCGCGCCGTGACTTCGTCACCGGCTCGAGCACCCAGACCGACGGCGTCCGCTTCAGCCACTCGATGTAGTCGTCGAAGCCCGCGTACTGGTCGACACAGGCGCTCCACAGCTCGGCCCGCTCGGCGCCCGCGGCGACCCGCGCCGTCACCGCGAGCTTGCGGCGCCCGATCTCGACCTCGGCCAGCGGCTTCGCCCGCAGGTTGTGGGACCAGCCGGGCAGCTTCTCGTTGCCGCCGTTGGTGTCGATCAGGATCATCGCCTCGCCGTTGGCGAGGTAGAGGATCGGCGCCGTGCGCGGCTCGCCACTCTTGCGCCCGGTCGTCGTCAGCAGCAGCACCGGGCCGTCGCCGACCTTGTTGCCGATCCGACCGCCGCTGAGCCGATACGCGGGCACGTTCAGCTTGCCGATCACGCGCAGTCCCCGCGCCCCGATCGCGTTGGAGAACTTCGCCACGAAGCGATCGCTCAGCATCCCGGTGCAGTATCCCACCGGTACGGGGTTAAAGTGGGCGGATGCCCGAGCCACACCCTTTCCGCGTCGCCGCCGAGACCAAGGACCTCGACCTCATGCGCGAGACCCTCGCCGAGGACGTCACCTTCCACAGCCCCGTCGTCTTCAAGGCCTACGAGGGCCTCGAGATGACGATGGTGATCCTCAGCAACGTGGTCGAGATCTTCGAAGACTTCCGCTACCTCGACGAAGCCCGCGGGGACGGCACGCTCGTCCTGCGCTTCGCGGCGAGGGTCGACGACAAGTACGAGATCGAGGGGGTCGACTACATCACCCTCGACGCCGAAGGCCGGGTCACCGACCTCACCGTCTTCATGCGCCCGCAGAAGGCGGTCGTTGCCTTCAACGAGCTGATGGGCGCCCGCCTCGGCGCCGCGCCGCCTGCCTGAGCGCGCCCGTCTAGAATCCACCGCCGATCCACCCGGGGGAGTGTCCGAGTGGTTAAAGGAGATGGGCTGTAAACCCATTGGCTCTGCCTACAGAGGTTCGAATCCTCTCTCCCCCATCTTTCGGCAGGACTCATCCTGGCGGTCAGTTAGATTCCGCCAGTCAACGTTTCTCACCGGACTCTGGCAGGGGTTCGTCGAGCGGCCTGCTCCTGCCGTAACTCAGAAAGGACTACATGTCCAAGATAAGAAGGTCCCTGTCGTTTTCGAACGTGGTCGCGCTGATGGCGCTGTTCTTCGCGCTCGGCGGTTCCGCCTACGCGGTGGCCGCGACGAAGATCGACGGCTCGCAGATCGCGGCCAGCTCGATTCCGGGCAACCGCCTGGAGCCGAAAGCGGTCGGCACGAACCAGCTCAAGCCGTCCTCGATCGGCAACGCCCAGCTGAAGGGGAACGCCGTGGCGACGAAGCAGCTGCAATCGGGCGCCGTGACCGGCGGCAAGATCAAGGCCGGCTCGATCGGCGCTAGCCAGATCCAGTCGGGCTCGATCACCGGCACCCAGGTCAAGTCGGGATCCCTCGGCGCGACCCAGATCAACCAGACCACGCTGACCGGCATCAGCGCCGCGAACATCCACGCCGTGCAGTACGTGACCTCGACCGTCGCGCTGGTTTCGGGGTCGGAAACCGGTACCTCCACCACTGCGACCTGCCCGAGCGGGATGAAGGTGATCGGCGGAGGCGTCACGCTGAGCAACAAAGAATTCGGCGTGATCGGCGAATCGGCACCGAACGGGGAACGCAATGGCTGGTACGGCAACGGCTACCTGTTCAGCGCTGTGAATGTCAGCATGACCGTCACGGCGATCTGCACCCCGGTCGCGACGACGTCCGGCTGATTTAGGGCTCTGACCCCGCGCTCCCCGGGCCGGGGAGCGCGGGGTCAGAGCGAGGTTCGACGGTCATCGAGAAGTCGCGGCGATCTCCCGCGCCTCGTCGGCCGCTGGATGCTCGAAGGCTGCCGCCATTTCGGCGATGGCGCCGGCTTTCAAGCCCAACCGTCGCGCGACCTTGCGCCAGCATGCCGTCGCGTCGCTGACCTCGGCGAGGGTGGAGCTCGCTTCTGCAGGCGTCAGCCGAAAGAGTTCGGCGACTTCCAGCATGGTCTCGATGCTGTCGTCATCCGAATCGTCGATCGCCGTGCTGAATCGCTTAGCGCCGACTTCTGGATTGGGGTTCAGATCGAAGGCGGGGGAGAGCGACCAACCTCCGGTGCTCGCTCGCAGGAACCCGTGATTCCGCAGGTGGTCGTCGGTGTTGCTGATAAGCCGGGAGAAGGCGATCCGGCGCCACAGCTCGCCCAGGTCGGCGGTGGCGCGGTCCGACTCCTCTTCGATCACCTCGACCAGATCGAGGTAGGTCCGGTGCTCGCCGTCGACGGCCTCCAACATAGTCATCGCGCTGACGTAGCCGACGCGGTTCTCGCCGTGTCGGTCGAAGCGGTCGACCACGAGTACCGCCCTTCCTCCTATGTCGACGAGTTCGGAATCGGCGACGGTCACTCCGGCGTCGCCCGCCAGCTTCAGCGCGACCGCCTCCCACGCGGTGACGTCCCAGTCGTCTCCTTCCGGGCGCGGAAACTTGGCGATCGCCAGGCGGCCGGACCGGTCGAGCACGTGGGCCTTCGGCCGGGCGCCCCCGAGCGAGCTCCCTCCCTTGACGAGGATCTCGAGTTCGTCCTCGTCCGCGAGGTCGCGTTCGGCGCGTTCGGCAAGGTTCAGAAGCTCCGGCAAGTCCACCAGGTGGGGAACCCCGGCGGCGTCATCGGCGACGAACTTGGCGAGCCGCGGATCGCGGAAGCGCAAAGCACCTTGACGAAGGTCGTCGCGCACGCCGAGCAGGAAATCGATCTCGCCGAAGCTCTCCTCGGCGACCGTGCCGGTGCCGCCGTGCGCGCGGCGGGCGCGCCGCTGGATGAGCATCCTTCCCCAGCGGTCCGGGGCGCAGTCGGAGAAGGCTCCGAACATCGGACGCCCAGCCGGGGTCTGGATCTGACCGGAAAAGAGTGGGAGGGCCGGATCGAGGGCGTATGCGTCTTTGCGCGCCAGGTAGGACGGCGCGTAGGTGAGGGTCTCCGACTCCGTCTGCCGGCGGTGATGGGGCCAGAGGCGGCCGGCGAACACGTCCTCCCCTGCAATCTGGACAAAGACTTCGATCTCCTCGGGCGGCACGGCTCTAGGAGGTCGGCCCGGAAGGGCGGATGCGTTTGGGGAGCACTTCGCCGGACCGCACCCTGCCGACATCCGATTCGTAGGGATCAAGTGCGCGGGTCAGGCTCTCCAGCACCCCGAGGGCGCGGACTACCCGCAGGAAACTCTCGAGCGAGACTCCCTCGCCGCCGTTTTCGAGGCGGCTGAGGACGCCGCGGCTAATGCCGGCCCGGTCGGCCAGCTGCGTCTGGGTGAGGCTTCGCAGCTTCCGCCAGGTCTTGACGTCTTCGCCAAGTTGGCGATTGGCACGCCGAATCGCCGGCGGTAGGGGCTTGACCGAGGTCGCTTTGCTGGTGGAGGACTTTGCTGCCATGAGACGATCTTAACGCTTAATGTCTTGTTTTCGAGACAATAGAAATCTTAAGGCGCTGATTCTGGAGCGTATGAGTAGGGAAGTCCGGTCCCTCGACAACGCTCGCGTTCTCCGTGAGGGAGGATGCGGGGATGGCTGACGCTGGGAATCTTGCTGGCCGGGTGATCGCGATCGCTGGGGTTGGTGGTGGGCTCGGGCCGGCGGTGGCGGCGCGGCTCGCGGAGGCGGGGGCGGTCGTTGCGGGGGCCAATCGCGGCGAGGGTGAGGCCGATGCGGCCGTCGCCGATCTCGGGCTCGAGCCCGAGCGCTGGGACGGGCGCGCGGTCGACCTCACCGATGAGGACGCGGTCGCCGGGTGGCGGGACGCGATGGTCGGAAGGTTCGGTCGGGTCGACGGGGTCGTCCACCTGGTCGGTGGCTGGCGCCGCGGGCAGCCGCTGCACGAGGAGCCGCTCGCCGACTGGGACCTGCTGCACGCGCTGTTGATCCGGACGGTGCAGCTGACCACGCGCGCTTTCCACGACCAGATCGCGGCGAGCGAGCACGGGCGCTTCGTCCTCGTCTCCGCCAAGCAGGCCCAGAGCCCGAGCAACGGCAACGCCGCCTACGCCGCCGCGAAGGCCGCCGCCGAGGCATGGACGCTCGCTTACGCCGACGGCTTCGGGCCGGGCGGGGCGACCGCCAACATCGTCGTCGTCGACGCATTGCTCACGCCGCAGATGCGGGCCGAGAATCCCGGCAAGGAGTTTCCGACCTTCACCCCGGTCGAGCATGTCGCCGACGCGATCGCCTGGCTCTGCTCCGACGGCGCGGCGGAGATGAACGGTAGGCGCCTGGCGCTTACGATGCCGTGATGGCGAGCGAGACGAAGGTGGCGGCCAACGCCGACGGCAAGATGACGATCGGCGAGTTGGCGCAGCGGACCGGGATGACGATCCGCAACATCCGCGCCCACCAGACGCGCGGCCTGCTGCCGCCGCCGGAGGTCCATGGCCGCACCGGCTACTACACCGAGGAGCACGTCGCGCGGATCGAACTGACCCGCGAAATGCAAGCCGAGGGGCTGAACCTGGAGGCGATCAGGCGGGTGCTCGAGAGCACCGGCGGCTCCTCCAAGGAAATGGTCGACTTCGCCCGCGCCGTGCGCGCCCCGTTCGAGGACGAGACGCCGGAAATCTTCGGTCCGGCGGACTTCGCCGAGTCCTGGCAGACGAAGACGATCGACGAGAAGCTTCTGCGCAAGGCGGAAAAGCTGGGAGTGCTGCGGGTCCTCGCCGACGGCAACATCGAGGTGATCAGTCCGCGCCTCCACCGTGCGGCGAGCCGGATGATCGACTTCGGCGTCAGCCCGGCGGCGGCGGTCGCCCTGGCGGCGAAGCTGCACGAGCACGCCGACGCGGTCGCCCGCGCCTATGTCGACCTCTTCACCGAGCAGATTTGGGAGCCCTTCGACAAGGCGGGCCGGCCCGACGAGGACTGGCACAAGGTGACCGAGGCGCTCGAGGGACTGCGACCACTCGCCTCCGACGCGCTGCTGGCGATGTTCCAGATCACGATGGGCGAGGAGACCGAGAAGGCCGCCGAGCAGACCCTGACGAATGCCGGCAAACCGCAGCGCGGCCGTGGGCGGAAACGCCGCTGAGTTCGCAACTCCGGCCGCATAGCGGCCGAAAGTGCGAACACGCCCGTCAGGGCTCCTCGCCGGGACGCCGCGTCGGCGGTGGCGGGGTGCCGACGATCGTGAACGACTTCGTCACCGGCTTCGAGGTGTTGTTCGATTCGTCGGTCGCCCGCAGCACCGCGACGTAGCGGCCGGGGCGCGCCTTGAAGTGCTTCCACCGCGCCGCCAGGCGGAGGCTGTTGATGCCGAGGAAGGTGCTCCATTCGTGGTAGCCGTTGTAGACGCGGTGGCCCTTCGAGTCGAGCCGGTAGTACTCGGCGTCGAGCTTGCCGCCCTCTGAGATCGAGGCGCGCATCTGCGTTCCCTTGGTGCCTTCCAGCTTCGTCTTCTTCAGCTTTACGTTGCCGAGCGTCGGCGGCGTCAGGTCGATGTTCAACGGCGGCCGTGGTCCCGGGTTGGAGAACGGGTTGCCCGGTTCGTCGGCGACGATCACCTCGCCGTGGACCCAGGCGTGCAGCTTGCACTGGAAGAGGTAGACGCCGGGCTGGCTGAATTCGAGCGTGTATTCGTCGCCCGCCCGGTGCTCGGGAACGTCGGTGCCGGGATCGGAGTCCCATTCGAGGTCATTCGGCGAGATCCCGGTCACCGAATGCTGGAGGTCGGGCCCGAGCCAGTCCCAGGTGACTTTCTCACCGAGGTTGATGTGGACTTCTTTGTTCGACCACTGGTAGTCGAAGATGCTGACCCGCGTGTTGTCCGCCGCCGCCGAGGCCGGCAAGGCGAGCGCCGCCGCGACCGCGAGCGCGGCCGCTAGTCGACGATGTACCAACCGTTCATCCCCATGTGGAAATGGGTGAAGACGTGGCAGTGGTAGAACCAGCGTCCTGGGTTGTCCTCGACGAACTCGAGCCGGAACGAATCCGCCGGGCCGAACGTTTTGGTGTCGACGATCGAGCCGTCGGGTTCCGTCCAGCGGTGCCCGTGCAGGTGGAAGGTGTGGAAGAAGTTGTCGAGCCCGTAGACGTGGAAGCCGACCCGCTGCCCGACCTTGGCGTGCAGGTCCGGCGTGTTGCCGGCGTAGGCGCGCCCGTTGATGCAGGAGAAGTTTTCCTTCAGGCCGGTGATCGGCGGTTCCCAGGAGTGGAAGCCGAGGAAGAACTCGGCTTCGGGCGCCTGCTCGCCGGGGGCGCGGATGACCAGCGGGCCGAAGAGGCCTTTGAAGACCGGCAGCGGATCCATCGGCCCGTGGTCGTGGTAGAGCCAGGTCCCTTCGGTCCCCGGTTTCGCTTCCCAGACGTAGGTGAAGGTGCGGTTGTGCTGGACGAAGCCGCCCGGTTCGGTGAACTTGCCTTTGTAGCCGCCGTCCATCTCGTTCGAGTAGAAGATCCCGTGCGGGTGCATCGTCACCGGTGACTTCAGCTTGTTGCGGAAGTGGACGACGAGCGTTTCGCCGACGCTGACTTCGAGCAGCGGCCCCGGCACCTTCGCCGGCCCGAGCGGTTTTTTGAAGTTCGGCGTGTAGGCGCGGTAGGCCCAGGCGGTGAACTTGGCCTTGCCCTTGATCGGCATGTCCATCATCTGGTCGCGGCCGGTGGGGACGATGTCCCACTCGACCGGCTCGGCCTGGATCCAGTACTCGCGCGCCGGGCCGTTGACGGTGAAGGCGGCGAGCTCGGTCGTCCCGGCGCCGAGCTCACCCTCGAGGCGCCCGCCGACCGCCGAGGCGCTCGCCGCCGCGCCGCCGAGGCCCGCCGCTTCCGCCGCTTCCGCCGCCGCGACCTTCGGCGGCACCGCGACCCCCTTGGCGTGCTTGTCGACGTCGATTTGCCCTTCGTCGGCGCTGATCTTCTGCCCGGCGAGCGTGCAGAAGAACATGCCGCCGCCGAGGGCGAGGAACCCGCGGCGGTCCATGTCCATGCCCAACGTCCGCTCCTACTTCTTGACGACGATCGTCATGTGCATCTGCGTCGGGTGGATCGTGCAGATGAACTTGTAGGTCCCCGGCGTCGTGAACGTCTTTTCGAATTCGGCGTCGGTGACCGCGGTCGTCTTGGTCGAGTAGGACTTCTTTTCCTTCAGCCCCTTCGGCCCGCTCTTCAGGTGCACGTCATGCGGATAGGTGTTGCCTTCCGCCCAGACCCAGTTGACCGACTGGCCCTCTTTCAGGTTCAGCGTTTCGGGACCGAAGTAGAAGTCGGCGACCGACACTTCCTTCGGCTTGCCCTTCTTCTGCGGCGCCTTCGCCGCGGTGGCGGCGGCGCCCGTTAGGGCAAAGACCGCCACCACCACGACGAGGACTTTCAGCGAGCGCTTCAGCACGTAACTTCGCCCGGCTTGGCCTGGACTTCGACCGGCTTGTAGCCCTGGAAGGCCGGGTGCGTCGGCACCCGTTTGACCCAGGTGCACTGCTGGTTCTGCGCCGGCGAGGAGCCCGCGTAGCCGAGGATCGTCGTCGGGTTGCCGGTTTCCGCGAGGCTCGCGATCTGCAGCCCCGGCGCCAGGTTGATGCTCTTCGCCGCGGCGTATTCGATCGGCGCCTGCGGGCAGACCGGGTAGATCTGGCTCAGCGGCACTTTGCCGTTGCCGGGGGCGAACGTCGAGTTGACGCTGTTGGCGCCCCAGCAGTTGCCGCCGCCGGTGTCGTCGTTCCAGATGTCGTATTCGCCGTTCGGGTCGGCGCCTTCGCGGCCCATCACGTTTTCGACGATTTCGTTGTTGACGTTCTTGGCTTCGTTGCCTTCGTTGGCGATGAACGTTTCACCGGGGCCGGAGAACGAGGCGATCCCCCACTTGTAGTTGCCGAACACGTGGTTGCCGCGGACGACGTTGTGGTCGGAGCCGTAGAGGATGATCCCGACGCCCGTCGGGTAGTTGACGGTCTGGCCGCTTAGTTCGCCGAGGCCCTCGGAGACGGTGTGGAACGCCGAGCCCGCGAGGAAGTAGTTGTAGTTGTTCCAGAACACGTCGTTGCGTTCGATCACGTTCCAGCCGTTCGGCTCGTAACCCTCGCTGTCGAGCGTGTTCGGGACGATCCCGGCGCCGTTGTTGTAGAAGGCGTTTTCGATGATCCGCACGTACTTGGAGTTCGTGCCGGAGTAGCCGAGGACGTTTTCGTAGCTCTTGTCGTTCTTCAGCAGCGTCCACTTCGGCTTCGCCTGGCAGGGTTCGTTGTCGTAGACGTTCCACTTCTTGTTGTCGCACGGCGTTTCGCCGACGTAGAAGGCGGAGTCACCCTGGTGGTTGCCGGCCGAGTTGATCATCTTGCCGCCGTAACAGTTCTTGGCGAAGAGGCCGTAGCTGCGGTTGCTCGAGGCGAACAGGTTGTTCATCGTGTAGCCGTTGCAGTGCTGCCCTTCTTCGTTCGATGCGTGGATGAAGAAGCCGTTCGACTCGAAGTTCCGTGCCCACATGTTCTTCAGCACCAGGCCGTCGACCGAGATCGCCTCGATCCCGTTCTGCGCCGCGCCGAGTTCGCCCTTCGCGGTCGTGCCTTCGAGGATCGTCCGTTTCGCGTCCTTCTTGGTGCCCTCGATCGTCATCCCGCCGAAGCGCATCTTCCGTTCGGTGCCGTCGACGACGACGCCTTCGACGTACTTGCCCGGCCGGATCGCGACCGTCACCTTCGCCTTCGGGTTCTTGTAGGCGTAGGCGCCCGCGGCGTCGACCGCCTTCTGGATCGTGCGGTAGTGGCAGCCGTGGTGGCAGGCTTCGAACACCGACGGCTTCGCCGTCTTGGCGGGCTTGGCTAGTGCCGGGGCGGTGATCCCGGCGAGGCCGACGAGGGCCGCGAGCACGGGGACGAGTGCGAGAACTGGCAAGCGGTGCTTCATATCTCTCCTTGCAGCGTCGTTTGGACGCCCCGCTCCTCCAAGCGGGGACTCGACGCCGGGCATCCCTTTCACGCCAGGCGTCGCGCTGCGCTGAATCTACCGGAAGCCGAAGCGACTTCGGCTGATCAGCCAGGCAGGATCGTCTGCATCGCTTCTTCCAATTCGTCCACCCCGTAGGCGCCGGAAAGGCGGTCTTTGATCACGCCTTCCTTGCCGATCAGGTAGGTCCACGGCTCGGTCGGCAGGTGGAACGCCTTCAGCTGGGGGCGCAGGCCCTTGGGGATTTCGTTGTCGACGTAGACGTCTTGGTGGATGAAGTCGGCCCGCGGTTCGTACTTGTCGGCAACCTGCTGGGCGACGTCGACGACCGGGCCGCAGACGCGGCTCTGGCAGAGGGCGGGGGTGGCGAAGACGAGGACGATCGGCTTCTTGCCGAGGACTTCGGCGAAGTCGACCTTGTGCATCTGGTCGGGCGGCACCCGGGTGTCGATCTTTTCCAGGTCGTTGCCGACGTCGGCGGCGGTCAGCGTGGTGATCTTCGGCGGGCGTTCGCCGACTTTCGGCACCTTGGGGAATTCGCCGACGACGGGGGAGGGGAGGCGCGACGCTTCGAGCTTGCCGCTCTTGCCCTTGATCATCGCAACCGCGAGGTAGGAGCCGTCGGCGGGGAAGTCGACCTTGGGGACGACGTAGACGGACTTCGCCTCGCCGGGGCCGGTGCCGTTCTGCGAGCGGTAGGCGGGCTTCGTCTCCAGCGTTTCCAGCTTCGCGGGGAGCGGGCCGATCACCGGCGAGTGCGAGTTCTTGGCGAAGTAGAGGGCGACTTCGACGTCGTCGACCTGTTCCTGGCCCGCCGTGAAGACACCGAAGGGATAGCGTTCTTCGCCCGCGTCGAAGACCTCCGAGGCGGGGGCGATGACGAAGTTCGAGGGCGTCGCGCCGGAGCTGTGGAGGAGCTCGGGGATCGTCTTGTCCTTGGCTTCGGGGAACTCCTTCGCGGGCGGCGCGGGCCGCGTTTCGCCAGATCCCCCGCCGCAGCCGGCGAGGAGCGCCGCGGTGAGGGCGGTGAGCGCGAGCAGGGCGATCAGTCGAATACGCATCGACCCAGAAACTACAAGCCCACTCAAGGGCGCCGTAAGCTGCGCGCGTGCCGAACATCTACGACCCGGACTTCGAGGAACGCGACGGGCCGCCCGGCTTCAAGGCGTTCCGCGCCCGCGTCGGCTACGAACTCGGCGGCGAGCGGATCGGCGCGAGCATGTGGAAACTTCCGCCCGGCGAGGCCGCCTACCCGCTCCACTTCCACTGCTCCGACGAGGAGGTCCGCTTCCTCGCCGTCTCCACCAACGGCGCGGCCGACGTCGTCGTCTATCCCGACTCGAACAAGATCTGCGCCGCGGAGCGCCTGCCCGAGGGCGGCGGCCTCCACACCTTCTTCGACCTCGACACCGAAGTCGGCTACTGGGAGGGCGAGACCCCGCCGCGGTAGCGCCGCGTGAGACCGAGTCCTTTGTGCTCGGGCGGGTATCTGGGAGGCATGGGACGCCTCTTGGGATGGATCGTCGCCGCCTGCGCGCTGATGGCATTGGTCGCCGCGCCCGCCGGCGCCGCTCCCGGAGCGTCCGCCGTCGAGCCGCCCACAGGTGCTGCCGAATCCGAACCGACGCCCGCCGAGGTCGCCGCCGCACTGCCGATGCCCTCCTGCGCCGAAGGGCCGCTGCGCGACGGGGACGTGATCGTCGGGACCGACTGCGCCGACACGATCGTCGTGCCGCCGAACGTCGCCTACGTCGACGGTGGACCGGGGAACGACACGATCCTCGCTACCGGGCCGAGCACGAGCGCGCTCGCCTGCACGACGCCACCCCACTGCGGGGTGGGCAGCCAGGAATTCGTCGGCGGACCCGGTAACGACACGGTCTTCGGCGAACGCGGCAACGACATCCTGCGCGGCGGTGAAGGCGACGATCGCCTCTACGGCGGGATCGGCGACGACCTGCTCGAAGGCGGCCCCGGCAACGACCTGCTGTCCGGAGGCTTCGGCGCCGACTCGATCGACGGCGGCGAAGGCAGCGATTTCGTCCGCGGCGACGCGACCATCGACACGATCGTCGATTCCGGCGCCGCCGCTGGCAATGTCGACACCTTGAGCTACGCGACCGGCGCGACGCCGGGCTTCGGCAACTCGCCCCCTTACACCGACCTTCCCGCCTACCCCGACTTCAGCGCCGAACACGCTGGCTTCCCGGAAACGGCGAACGGGCGCGGCGTCTACCTGGACCTGAGCGCGACGACGCACGGCAACGGCTTCGATGGTGGCGCCGTGAGCGGGGGCGGGGCGGACGACGTCGCCGGCGCCGACTTCGAGCGCATCATCGGCTCGCCGTTCGACGACTACATCGTCGGCGCCAAGCCCGACCAGGAAATCTTCGGCGGCGGCGGGGGCGACGTACTGATCTCCGGTGGTGCCGGGACGAAGCTGTTCGGCGGTGCCGACGGCGACGACTGTGTCGGCGGGGAACCGCAGGCCGACTGCGAGTCGACCAGCGCGACCGGCCCGGTCTCCCGCTCCGAACCGGCGAAGGTCGAGGTGGGGGAGATGGTCGAAGGCGCGACCGACCAGGCCGAGCTCTACCTCGTCGGTCCCGCGTCCGGCACCGCGGCCGAAGCGATCACCGTCACCACCGCGGGCAGCGCCCCGGCCGAGACCGTCACCTTCAGCCGGACGGGCGGCGCCGGCTTCGTCGCCCACTCCGGCTGCGCTGTACAGCCGAACGGGACCGAAGTCGTCTGCACCCCAGGGGCGCCGCTCGATTCGCTCACCGTCGCGGGTCTCGGCGGCAACGACAAACTCGCCGCGCCCGCGCTCGGCGAAACGACCTCGCTGACCCTGCTCGGCGGCGTCGGGAACGACGAACTGACCGGCGGCGCGCTCAGCGACGACACCCTGGTAGACGGCCCCGGCAACGATGTCCTCCACGGCGGCGGTGGAGACGACGGCCTCGTCAGCGGCGAAGGGAGCGACGGACTGTTCGGCGAAGGCGGCAACGATCTGCTGATCGAGACTGCGCTCTGCGAAGGGGACCGCCTCGACGGCGGCGAAGGCCGCGACAACGCCTCCTGGGCGAAGCTCGCGACCCCCGTCGGGGCCGGGGTCGCCGCCCGGCTCGACCAGGGCATCGCGGGTGAAGTCGGGTCCGAAGACCAGGTCAAATGCCCGGTCGGCGGCACGCCCGACACGCTGGCCGGGATCGAGGACCTCGAGGGCTCGCCGCGCAGCGACGTGCTGGTCGGCGACCCCGGCCCGAACCAGCTGCTCGGCCACCAAGGCGAAGACAGCTACTTCGCCGGCGCGGGCGAAGACTCGATCCTCGCCAACTCGGAATCGCGCGACGCGGTCATCAACTGCGGCGCCGACACCGACACGGCGATCGTCGACCTCCCCGCGATCGGCGACCCGCCGCCGATCGAATGCGAGACCGTCAACGGCGAGCCGCCCGGCGAATACGAAGAACCGCCCGCGTTGCCGCCGCCCGCGAGCGAACCGGTACCGCCGAGCACCCCCGCGGCCGAAACTTCGACGCGGCCGCCCGGGTCGACGACGTCGGCCGGGGCGACGAAGGGCGCGCAACGTCGTGCGCCGGTCGACCGCACGCCGCCGCGGACGACGCTCCTCGGCCACCCGGCGAAGGTTCTCCACGCCCGCGGTAAACGCGCCGCGGTCGCGATCCGGTTCGCCGCGAGCGAGCGCTCCCACTTCGAGTGCAAGCTCGACGCCCGCGCCTTCCACTCCTGCCGCTCCCCGTTCCACGCCCGCCTTACCGCGGGCCGCCATGCCTTCCGCGTCTACGCCATCGACGCCGCCGGCAACCGCGACCGCACCCCGGCGCTTCTCCGCTTCCGCGTCGTCGCCCGTCCCCGCTAGCCGGCATCCGCACCCGCGTAGGGTCCGTCTCAGAAACCAACTTCGTACTGGAGGGCCGTGATGAGCAAAGCCATCTACACCGCTGAGGCGCACGTGACCGGGGGCCGGGCCGACGGTCACGGCAAGACCAGCGACGGTGAGCTCGAGGTCGACCTGCGGCTGCCGACCGAGATGGGCGGGCAAGGCGACGGCACCAATCCCGAGGAGCTCTTCGCGGTCGGCTACGCGGCCTGCTTCGAGGGCGCTCTCGGCGCGGTCGCCCGGCGCGAGAAACTTGAGGTCGGTGACGTCGCGATCGACTCCAAGGTCTCGCTGCACGCGGGGCCGGAGCGCACCTTCATCCTCTCGGTGGAGCTCGACGTGACGCTGCCGTCGGTCGAGGGCGATGCTGCCGTCGAGCTCGTCCGCGACGCGCACAAAGTGTGCCCGTACTCGAACGCGACGCGCGGGAATATCGACGTGACGCTGACCGCGAACGGCGCCCCGGTCTAGGGCGATTCACTGCGGTGTGCCTTATCCGTCCCAGGGACGGATAAGGCACACCGCAACGCCGCGGGCATCTCGCGCCGGCTGAAGGACTCCGCGGGCGGGAGGCGAACCCGGCAGTCGTGAAACGACTGCCGCTCCGCTTCCCGCTCAGCGCCCTCGCGGTGATCGCCCTCGTTGCGATGGCGATCATCCTGCCGACCGCCTTCGGCGCCTCGGCCCCGGCGCCCGCCCCGGTCCGTAAGGCGCTGGCCCAGACCGAACACGTCCAGGGCGCGCCCGGCCGCACCATGGTGTTGAGCAAGGTGACGGTCTCGGCGGGCGCGAAGCTCGCCATCCACCACCACCTCGGCACGCAGATCTCGCGGGTCGACTCGGGGACGCTCACCTACACGGTGCGCGAGGGCAAGGCCGAACTCTTCGAAGGTGAATCCGACGAACCGACCCGGGTGCGCACGATCACCGCCGGTCAGACCGCGCGGATCACCGCCGGCCAGTGGCTGGTCGAGCAGCCCAGTGACATCCACCAGGCCGCCAACCGCGGCTCCTCACCGGTCGTGATCTACCTGGCGACCCTGCTCAAGGATGGCGCCGCTCCTTCGACTCCTGTCGATCTGCGTCGGCACGCCGCTCGTTAGTCGCATCGCGGTTGGGGTGGCGCTCCCCGGGCTCGGGCTCGGCGCGGTGCTCGCGGTTCGGGTGATCGGGGTGCTGGGCCGCCGGCTCGTTCGTCCCCGGCTCTTTGACCGCCTCGGCTGCCTCTTTGGCTTTGTCGGTGAGGCTGCCTTTGCCTTTCGCGATCCCCGCCAGTTCCGACGCGTCCTCTTTCAGCGAGTCGACGCCACCGCGGTCGTCGACCATTTTTTTGCCTTTGTTGAACAGGCTTTTCAGGTCCATCTCGTTCCTCTCCGTAGGGGCACCGAAGTGAAGTTAAGCGCGACTGCACGCGGCGCGCTACACTGCCCCGCAATGACGACCCCGGCCGGAGAGAACGCTGTGCTTTGCGCGTCCCCCGCGGTCGTCGTTATTCCGGTTGTCGTTACCGAGGCCGTGCTTAAAAGCACGGTCGTCGTCTGACACCGCAAGAACGCCCGCCGACCAAGCAGACACACCAAAGGGACGCGGCGGAGGCGTTGACATCCGAACCGATCCCTTCGAAGCACTGGCAAGAAGCCTTGGGTGTGATGGCCGCCAGGCCGCCGCAGCCGCAGTTCCCGATGGCCTTCGAGGACCGTAGGCCGGGCGTCTAGTCGCGCCGGTCGGACCCGTTCTCGCCGGGGCTGCAGGTCGGTCTTCACCACTAAGGCCTGTTTCATCGCCGAAGGCAACGAAGGGGTGGGCGTCGGCGTCAGCGGCTCCGGCTTCACGCCCGGTGAACTCGTCTTCGCCCAGATCCCGGCGCCGGGCGGCCTGGCGGGCTTCGCCGAAGCGACCGTCGCCCCCGACGGCACCGTCAGCGCGACGATCGAACACGTCTTCCCCGTCGCCGGCTTCCGCCCGGGTAAGCCGATCTTCGGCCACTTCCAGAACGGCGGCAAGGTCGTCCTCACCTACAAGTTCGGCAAGGCCACGGGCCCCTGCGGCATCCTCCACGCCAAATCGCGCCTCTTCCCCGGCCACGCCTCGGCCAACGCCAAGTTCAAGGTCCAGTTCGACGACTCGAAGAAGCTCTCCAAGAAGGCGAGCCCGAAGATCGTCACCGGCCTCGGCTCGACCTTCTAGCCACCCGCCCCAACTCCCCGCAGACCCTCTAAGATCGTCCCCTGCGACCCTCGCAGGGGACGCTGTCCGCCCGGATAGCTCAGTTGGTAGAGCACTTCCATGGTAAGGAAGGGGTCACGAGTTCGAGTCTCGTTCCGGGCTCTCTGGGAAACCGCTCTACAGGGCGGTTTTCTTGTGTCTGGGATCAAAACGGCGTAGTCAATTGGGGCGAATGGGCAGCGTGGGGGCAGCGTAACCCTCCGCTGACCACCCCCAACCACCCCGGCGACGGGGGGTATTTTTCCACCCCAGGGGGGTCGATCTGAGGGGGCATCAGGTAGTACGGCCGTCTCTATCGATGCGGAATTGACTACGCCGTTTGGGCGAGCGGTCGAACCCCGGTTTGGCTCGCGCCCGTGATTGTCTGGATCGCCCTCGCAGCCTGGTTCGTCTTCGCCTATGGGGCGATCAAGTTCTCCGACCACCGACCCGAGAAGAAGCAGCGCGAAGAATGGGAAGCTCGCGAGGCGAAGGTCAGAACGCGCGAAGACTTCCTGGAGGCCCAATGCGACAGGGCGACGGCGGCACTGCACTCGATCGCCACCGACCCGAGCGGTCCAGCTCAAGCGCAAGCCCTGGAGGCTTTACGGATCAACCACAACGCCGAGCTACAGCGCAACGGGGCTCAAGACGAGGTTGTCTGGAACGGCGACGAGGCGAGTTTCATTCCGGAGCTGAACTCGACGGAAACGAATTGACTACTCCGGTCTAGGGTCGCTCTCGTCGTGCGGGTCGGCGTATTCCTTTTCCAGCGCGGCCAGCTGAGCGCCAAGAGTTCCCTCGCTCTCGTCTTCCCGCACTTCTTCGAGGTACCGAGGGTCGATACCGGTGACGGCTCCGCTTTGCCGCTCCTCCTCGACGGGAGCCTCCTCGACCGGCTCGGCTTCCGCCTCCTCCGTCACAAGCGTCCCCCAGAAAGCTCCGCTGAATCGGTCGCCCGAATAGCTCTCCTCCGGGGCGGTCCAGTTGATCGCCGCTAGGCGCTCCGGGGTCACCTCCAGCGTCTTCGAGCCGTCGATGATCCCGAATTCCTTCGCGAGCCCCTTGCGGGTCTTCCGCGAATACTTGATCCACTTTGCCGAGTCGCCGGGGTGGGAACTGAAGGCAACTCCGTGGCACACGTTCATGCTGCGTAGAAAGCAGAGCGATCCGTCAGCGAGAAAGTCTCGGACCTGATCGACCTCTAGGCCGGCGTCGTCGGCTTCCGTCCTGAAGCGATCCCACTCGGCCAGTTCGACGGCGATCGTCATCGCGCTCATAAACGTGGGCAGCAGCCGCTTCGGCACATCCTCGCCGCAGTGAGGGCAGATCACAGCGCGATGCTAGCCGGGCCGATGTGAATTGACTACTCGATTCCGGGTCAAGAGCGCGCCGGCCAATCAACCCGCAACAGCTTTTCGAGCACGACGGCGAGCTTGGCCGGCTCGCCACCCTCTTTGCATCTAAGCAGCGGCACAGCGTGTATGACGGCAGCACGGCGGGGTGAGGAAAAAGGATTGATGTCTCTATCTAATGCGTGACCATACTGGTACGGTCCGGGCGCTCGGTGAGGTCGGGGCGGTACTCCGAGCGGTCGGGACCCCGATTACGAATACAGGAGCCCAACGTGCCGAAGCGTCTCGCCAGCCTCGCCCTCGTAATTGGACTCGACTCGATCTTCGGACCGAGAGGGAGTTGAGGAGGCTCATGCGTAGGCCGACAAGCCAAAGCCGAAGATATGGTGGAGACGGGTCGTGATCTGTCGGTCAAGGGTCGTCTGGGCGCTGGTAGGCCTCGTCGCGTGTGGTCTCGTCGCAATGCCCTCCCTCGTCTCCTCCGCCTCGGCGGCCGCGCCCCGGAGCCCGAGCGCATCGGAAGAGAAGGCGTCGGGGTCGTGTGGGACGGTGCCCGACGACCATGGCGACGCAGTGAAGGTGAGCGGCCTCAAAGGCCAGGCTTCCTGTAGCTCGGCGCGCTCGATAGCCAAGACCTACGGCCACCCGAAGGCGGTGAAGACTTCCTGCCACCCGTCCGGCCGCGAGTGCGAATACGGCGTCTACGCCGAAGCGTGGCGCTGCACGGGCATCTTTCAGGACAGCTTCTACTGCTGGCTCGGCGGAGACGCCAAAGGAAGGGGCGCCAGGGCCTCCTTCTACGGACTGATCATCTCTGGGAGGTTGCTCGATCTCACCGAGCACCGTCCGCCCTGCACTCGCCATGCGTTGACGAAGGGACTCCGTGACGGCGGGCTAGGCGCCCAAATCGACCGTGACGCCTTTGGCTGCGCCGGCCACTTCGCCTGGGCCGGGGCCGTCGTCCACCACGACGGTACGGGCGACGAGATCACCGTGCTGTTAAAGGCTGGGCGCGGAAGTTGGCATCCCGTGTCGCGGGGCCGCTTCTGTGAGGACGGGTCGGTTCCGAAGAAGATCTATCAACCCGCCTGCGAATCGAACTGACGTGCCCTCGCGCAGAGAGACGAGGTGGAGAAGGCTCGTCGGGGCCGCTCTCGCCGTGGCGTCAGCCCTGTCTCTTGCGGTCATCGTTGCCCCCACAGTCGCCTCGTCGGAGGGTGTGCTCGTCCTTCACGGCTCGAGCGGCCCCTCGCACCCGCGCTTCACCTTTGACGGCTCCGATCTCGTGCTGGCGAAGTACCAAGGCATGCACTACGCCTCGGGTAGCGACTGCGAAAGCACGGATCCCGGATTCAGGTGCTCGCTGGACCGCTACGGCGCGATCGAAATCGTCATGGGCCCGAGCGAAGACAAAGTCGAGATCGACTCGCCGATGCCGGTCCCGGTGATCGCGCATCTCGGAGCCGGCTCCGACCAGTTCATCGGCAACGACGAGCCGGACACGTGCTATCCGGAAGGAACCAAACGAAACCGCTGCTACGGCAACGGTGGCGACGACGTCTGCATCACCGGCAATCAGAACACCGACTGCGTCGGAGGACCAGGAAATGACATCTGCAAGGAGGGGGACGGTAGTGACGGATGCTTCGGAGGACCCGGAGACGATCTCTGCGAAATGGGGGCCGGAGAGGATGGCTGCCACGGCGGCCCCGGGAACGATCGCCTCTACGGCGGCCCGGGAGCCGATCAGCTCTACGGCGGCCCCGGCATCGACTACTGCGATGGCGGCCCTGGAGTCGGCCGCTCCCATGGCTGCGAGAGGGGGCCCGGTGGCTGAGTGCGCATCGCGCCGAATCTGGCGCCTCGCGGCCGTCGCCCTTCTCCTCGTCGCCGGGGCCGTTCTCGCGGTCTCCGCGCCGCCACCTGGGCAGGCCGCGCAGTTCAAACGCTGCTCGCCGGTCGTGGGTCGTGCCCCCGGAGGCGGGTTCGACACCGCCGACGTACTCGTGGTCGCCGGCAAGCAGGACTGTGAGAAATCGCGTCACGCGATCTGGAACGCCCTGTCCGCCAAGCCCTACAAGGACAAGGACATCGGCGGGTGGACCTGCTCCTCTACCGGCCGTCGTGGCTCCGGTCATCTCTACGGGGCGAGCTGCGTGCGCGAAGGAGAAGAACGGGAAGCGGTCCGCTCGGCCACCCCGAGACCCTGCCACAGCTGTAGCTCGATCCGTGAGTGAAGACAAGGGAGAGACGAAAGCCATGAGGAGGACCAGTTGAAGACCTGGATCACCCTGAGTGTCGTTGCGCTGCTGCCGATGTTGATCCGCTCCCCGAAGGCTCTCCTGCCGCTGCGGGTCAGCAGGCAGAACCCGGGCCACTTCTCGGGACTGTTCCGCAGATACACGATCCACACCGTCACCGGGATCACGGGCGACGCCGGGAAGCGCAGCGACACCCTCACCACCGGCAAGGTGTCGTCCACGCACGGCGCCGACGGCCTGGTGTCGAGTGTGAGCGGGTCCGTGGAGTCCCAGGTCGTCGTCACCGATCGCTTCTTCCTCACGGGCGCGCGGGGAGAGGTCACGCCGTTCGAGGGAAGTGGCTTCGACGCGAGGGTCGGGAACGGTCACGTCGTCTCGCTGGCCTGGGTTCTCCACGGACTGAGGAAGTCCGGCCCTTACATCCTGATCTACAACCACACGACCGGTGAGGCCTTCTTCAACGCGACGGCGATCAGGAAGCGTCTGACGTTCCCCTACCCGACGCTCTACATCGCCCTCCTCTGCATAATGATCCTGCCGCTCCCCGTGTTGATCATCTTCGCGGTGCTCGAGATGTGGCAGAAGTTCCGGTTCGAACGGTCCGGGGTGCGGCCTTTGATCGACTCCCTGCATACGGACGCCGCTCCTCTGACGACCAGGAACGTTCGGGAGACGGAAGCGGCGGATGCGGCCGGCTCTGCAGGGTCGGATGGGAATGGCCGGATGGCCGATCCGGCGTCATCGCTCAGAGAGATGGCGGCGCTGAGGGATTCCGGGGCGATCTCGGAGGCAGAGTTTGAAACGGCCAAGAACAAGATCCTCCGCCAGCGGTGGTGAGCTCCGGCGCGGCGCTGAGCTCTCAATGCCAAGGACTGGGCGACCGGACGGTAATTCCGGGAGCCCCCGGCGACGACGAGCACGCTGACGCCGACAAAGTAGAGCGGCACCGTCCAACTTCGCAGGAGCAACAGTCAACCAGAGGCCACCTGGATCGATTGTCGAATACCCTCCGGATCATGACTTCGAAATCCACTCGGCGTGGTCGACCCAGAATCAGACGCCTCGCTGTCGTGGCGACCGCACTGCTCGGCTTGTCGGTCCTTGCAGCTTCCTCGACCACTCAAGCCAGCGTTTCGAGCAAAGGGGGGCTTACCGCCTATGTGACGAACGCGGAGGACGAAGGCAAGGCGCCGGGGATGGGCACGGTCCTCCCGATCAACCTTACGGACAACAAGCCCGAGACTCCCATCAAGGTCGGCCGGGGGTCGGGGACCAATGACCTAGTGGTCACCTCGGACGGTAAGACCGGATATGTGACGAATGAGGGCACCAACACTGTCGTGCCCATAACCTTGGCAACCGGAAAGCTGGGAAAAGCGATACCGGTGGGCGCCAAGCCCGTCGCCATCTCCTTTGTTCCTCATACGAACGAGCGGTGGGTCTGGGTTGCGAACTATGGAGGGAAAACGGTGTCCACGATAAACGTGGTCACCGGACGATTGGGGCAAACTATCTCGGTGCCCGAGGTCGGGCCGAACACGGTTGCCTTCACTCCAGATGGGCGGACTTGCTATGTGGCAAACTGGGGCACGGAAGACGCGGCCGGGAGTACCGTCACCCCGATCCGTGTCACTCATGGTGGCGCTAGCGGTCGGGTCTTACCTTCGATCGACGTAGGCCTCCATCCCAATTGGGTTGCGGTAACCCCGGATGGCGGAACCGCCTATGTCGCGAACAAGGGCAGTAACTCGATCACGCCCATCGACGTGCGCAGCAACACTGCTGGCAAGGCTATCCGAGTTCCTGGTCCTGCGATCGAGATGGAGATATCCCCCGATGGCAGGACCGCCTACGTGGCGATCGCCGGTAGCTCGCCTGAGATCGATGAGGTCATACCCGTCGATCTCACGACCACCCCGGTGACGGTGGGTTCAGCCATAAAACTCAAGCCGAAATCACAGCCCCATTGGATCACCTTCACTCCCGACGGCCAGACCGCCTATGTCGTCGGCAACGGCAACAGCACGGTGACGCCGATTACGGTCGCCACCGGTAAACCCGGGAGGCCGATACAGGTAACGGCCGATCCGGATTCCGATCTACTCGCCATCAGCATCGTCCAGACCCAGAACTGACAACGCTCGGATGCACGGAGTGCGGTAAGGCACGGCAGTTGCCGCATATTGCGGGCAATCGACGGCCTCGGCTTCTCCTATTCAAACTCACCAAGCTAGCGAAGAAGGCCTGCTGGGTCTGAGGGTCGTCGGGCCGATTGCCCACTCGGGCCGTGCGCAAGAATGTGGACATGACGGAGCGGCGACCG
>JAOPZF010000173.1 GCA_025964255.1 Solirubrobacterales bacterium
ATGGGGCTGGCGCTCGAGCCGAGCGTGCTGATCGCCGACGAGCCGACCACCGCGCTCGACGTGACGATCCAGGCACAGATCCTCGATCTGATCCAGGACCTCAACAAGAGCCGCGGGCTGGCGACGATCCTGATCACCCACGACCTCGGCGTCGTCGCCGAAGTCGCCGACCGCGTGCTGGTGATGTACGGCGGCAAGGTGGTCGAGCGCGGGACCCTCGACGACATCTTCTACGACCCGCAGCACCCCTACACCTGGGGCCTGCTCGGCTCGTTGACCCGGATCGACCAGCCGCGGCCGCACCGGTTGCCGCAGATCTCCGGGGCGCCGCCGTCGCTGCTGAACCTGCCGAGCGGCTGCGCCTTCCGGCCCCGCTGCCCCCACGAGTTCGCGAAATGCGTCGAGGTGCCGGGGCTCGAGGCGCGCCTTCCCGAGAACCCGAACCACCGCGACCGGTGCTGGCTCACGCCGGAACAGAAGAAGACGCTGCGCGAGGTCGAGCCTGGCCGGATCGGGCTGGAGGAGCCGAAGTGAGCGACGTCTCCGCCTACGGTGGGTCGCTGCTCGAGGTCACCGACCTCGTCAAGCACTTCCCGATCAAGAGTGGGCTCCTCATCGACCGCACCGTCGACCAGGTGCGCGCGGTCGACGGGATCAGCTTCCACGTCAACAAAGGCGAAACGCTGGGGCTGGTCGGCGAGTCGGGCTCGGGCAAGTCGACGACCTGCCGGGTCGTCCTGCAGCTGCTGAAGCCGACTTCCGGCTCGGTCAAGTTCGAAGGCCGGGAGATCGCCGGGCTGGGCCGCCGCGAGCTACGGCCGCTGCGGCGCGAGATGCAGATGATCTTCCAGGACCCCTACGCGTCGCTCAACCCGCGCAAGCGGATCGGGCAGATCGTCGGCGACCAGCTGAAGGTGCAGAAGGTGGCGAGCGGCAAGGCGCTGCGCACGCGGGTCGAAGGTCTGCTCGAGCGGGTCGGCCTCTCACCCGAGCACTACAACCGCTTCCCGCACGAATTCTCCGGCGGCCAACGGCAGCGGATCGGCATCGCCCGGGCGCTGGCGCTGGAACCGAAGCTGATCTTCTGCGACGAGCCGGTGTCGGCTCTCGATGTCTCGATCCAGGCGCAGATCGTCAACCTGCTCGACGACCTCCAGGACGAGATGGGCCTCACCTACGTCTTCGTCGCCCACGACATCGGCGTCGTCCGTCACATCTCCGACCGGATCGCGGTGATGAACCACGGCCAGATCGTCGAGACCGGCGGTGCCGACCAGGTCTGCGAGCACCCCCGCGACGAGTACACGAAAAAACTCCTCTCCGCGGTTCCGATCCCGGACCCCCGCGAGTCCGCCGCCCGCCGCCGCGAACGCGTCGGCGGAATCAACTAGCTCCGGCCCTCGGGTCCGCCTTTCCGAGTTGCTTCCCGGGCGTCTCGTGGCGACCCGGGCAGGCTGTGGCCGCCACGAGACGCCCGGGACGTGAGGGTTCCGCCGAGAACTTCACACGTCCACATCAGGGCCAGGCACAACTGGTCACTTGTCACCCCCATTAGGGGGCCTAAGTGACCAGTCGTCGCGGGAGAGTTGTGGAACCGTGACGGCGGCGTCCCTTCTCAATGTTGATGGGCCGAAAAGCGCTCTATATCAGGGCTTTTCGGCCCATCAACGTGGAGAGGGTGCGGGGGTTAGCTCGCGGCGGACGAGTGGGGCGACCTCGGTGCCGAAGAGCTCGATCGAGCGCATCACGTCGGCGTGGGGGAGGGTGCCGACGCTGAACTGGATCAGGAAGCGGTCGTGGTTGAAGATCGCGTGCAGGGCGAGGATCTTCTCGGCGACCTCGGCGGGCGAGCCGACGAAGTTGGCGCCCTCGGGGCGGCGGCTCGATTCGAAGGCCGCGCGGCTCATCGGCTGCCAACCGCGCTCGCGGCCGATCCCGTCCATCATCCGGGCGAAGGCTTGAAGCAGGCCGGTTCGCCGCCGATGATCGCCGGCGCCATCGGCAGCCTGAGCCGGCCGGTGCGGATCGCCGACTGGGGCGAGCCGCCGACCGCGACCCAGACCGGCAGTGGGTCCTGCAGCGGCCGCGGGTAGACACCGCGCTGGTCGATCGGCGCCCGCAGCCCCCCGTCTCAGGTCAGCGGGAAGGACTCGACGAACGAGTCGCGGCCGGCCATGATCTCGGCGCGCCCGTCGGAGGCAGGTCGAGCGTGGCGAAATCCTGGAAGACACGGACCGGGTCGTCGGAGCTGATGAACGAGACGGCGCTGGTGAGGCGGATCCGCTCGGTCCGCTCGGCGGCCGCGGCGAGGGCCACCGCGGGGGCGGAGACGGCGAAGTCGGGACGGTGGTGCTCGCCGACGCCGAAGACGTCGAGGCCGACCTGGTCGGCGAGCTCGATCTCCTCGATCAGGTCGAGCAGTCGCTTGCGGGCGTCGACGATCGGCCCGCCCTCGACCTCGGGGGTCAGCTCCGCGAAGGCGTAGACGCCGAGTTCCACCGGACGCCGATCGTAGATGAGCGCTCCCGTCGCCCCACCCGTTAGGCGATGATGCGCGCCATGGTCGGCGAACGCATCGAGGAGGGGTTCGCCGCCCTCACCCTGGAAAGCGACGTGCGCGGCGGGCTCGTCGCCGTCTTCGTCCCCGAGGCGGGGATGATCTGCTGCAGCCTCCGTCATCGCGGCGAGGAGCTGCTCGGGCAGCGCAACGGGCTGCGCGCCTACGTCGACCACTACTCGACCATGGGCATCCCGTTCCTCCACCCGTGGGCCAACCGGCTCGGGGCGGCGCGCTTCGAGTTGGCCGGGCGCGCGGTCGACCTCGACCTTCGCGACCTGCCACTGAAGCGCGATGATGCCGGGCTGCCGATGCACGGCCTGCTGCCCGCTGCGCCCGGCTGGCGGGTCGAGCGCCACGCCGAGATCGAGCATGGCGGCGTGCTCGCGGCGAGCTTCGACTTCGCCGCCTACCCGCACCTGCTCGAGGCGTTCCCGTTCCCGCATCTGGTCGAGATCGAGGCGACCCTGGTCGAGGGCTCGCTGGAGATCGCGACCAGCGTCACCGCGACCGGTTCGGTCCCGGTCCCGATCGCCTTCGGCTTCCATCCCTACCTCTGCCTGCCCGGCGTGCCGCGGGCCGAGTGGGAGTTCACGGCGCCGGTGCACGAGCGCCTCGTACTCGACCGGCGGGGGCTGCCGACCGGGGAGCGCGAGCCGGCGGCGATCGAGCCGGGGCCGCTCGGGGCGCGGACCTGGGACGACGCCTTCCGCGCCCCGGCGTCCGGTGAGGCGTTTGTCCTCGCCGGCCCCGATCGGCGGATCGAGCTGCGGATGGACAGCGGCTATCCCTTCACCCAGATCTTCGCCCCGGACGGCCTCGACGCGGTGGCGATCGAGCCGATGACGGCGCTGGCCAACGCCCTCCTCGACGGCGGTCCCGAGCTGACCTTCGTCCCGCCCGGCGAGACCTTCTCCGCCACCTTCTCGATCTCCGTCCTCTAGTCGCGGCCGGTGCGTATCAGGCGACGAGCTCGCGGGCGCGGAGCGCGAGCCAGATCTCGATCCGGTCGGTAGCCGCGGCAAGGCTGCGGCCGGTCAGCTTCTCGATCTTCTCGATCCGGTACCGGAGCGTGTGGCGGTGGCAGTGGAGTAATTTCGCCGCCCGCTCCCACTGGCCGTTCAGCTGGATGAAGGTCTCCAGGGAGCGCAGCAGCTCGGCGGCGTACCCCGCCTCCTCGGCTTCGATCGGCCCCAGCATGCGGTCGCGGTAGAAGCGCAGCACCTCGCGCGGCGAGCGCCGCCTGAGCCGTCGCGGCGACCTCGAGCGGGTCGCGGTCACCCGGCTCGACGATCGCGCAGAGCGCCTCGCGCCCGTCGACCTCCTGCGTCGCCATCGAGACCGAGCTCCGAGACCAATCAGCCGACAGTAAGCGTCCCCATTCCTCTCCGTTTTGCATCAACTTGAACGAGGCTCGGGAGGTTAAGCCGGCGGCATTTGTCCACGGGTCCCAAAATCTCGGCGAGAAATTGGCGCTGGTGGCTTCAGCCCGCCGACGCGGAGTCGCCGGCGCGGCTCAGGGGCCCTGGGGCGGCGGGGTCGCGCCGAACAGGAGGTTGACGCCGCTCGGGTCTTTCGCGAAGAACTCTTTCGCCGCCTGGTGGCCGAATTCGAAGAGTTCGTCTTTCTCGGCTTTGCTGAGGTCGAAGTCGAGGGTTTCGATGTCGCCGGTCGGGATCGCGACGGTGCGCGGGCCGAAGAGTTTTTCGTCGAATCGGTCGAAGGCGTTTATCGAGGTGTCGAGGATCGCCTCGCCCATCTCGACCCACCAGAAGAACCCGCCGATGTCCTGGTAGGGCTGGCTCTCCGGCGGTTTGCCGCTGTAGAGGCGGAAGCCCCAGGTGGGATGTTTGGGCTCTGCGGTGTCGAAGAGGAAGATCGGATAAGCGCTGACGACGCCGCCGTCGACCAGCACGCC
>JAOPZF010000212.1 GCA_025964255.1 Solirubrobacterales bacterium
ACCCTGGTGCGGCAAATCTTGGCTTCGGCGTGGTCCGTGTGGACGGCAACCGCATGGTCGCGCTCGACGGCGGCGTCGTCGCGACCGGGCCGGAGATGCCGATGGAGCGGCGGCTGGAGCGGATCCACGCCGCCGTCGGTGAACTGATGTCGGCGCACCAGCCGCGCGCGCTGGCGATCGAGCAGGTCTACTTCGGGCGCAACGTCGGCTCGGCGATGATGGTCGGGCAGGCGAGCGGCGTCGCGATGCTGGCCGCCGCCCAGCGCGGCATCGCCTGCTTCGCCTATACGCCGCAGGCGATCAAGATGGCCGTCTGCGGATCCGGCGCGGCGGGCAAGGCGCAGGTCCAGCGAATGGTCGGCACGCTGCTCGGGCTGCCCGAGCCGCCGACGCCCGACCACGCCGCCGACGCCCTCGCCGTAGCGATCTGCCACGGCGGCGGCGAAGGGCGCCGCGAGGCCGTCGCCCGCAGTGGCGCCGCGGCTGCCCTCGCCGCCGGCATCCCCGTCCAGGGAGTCCCTCGGCCGAGCTTCACCGCACGGGTGCCCGGATGATCGCCGCCGTCCGCGGCGAGGTCCTGGTCCGCCGCCCCGACCACGTCGTCATCGACGCCCACGGCGTCGGCTACCGGCTCGCGGTCTCGGCCGAGACCCTGAAGTCGGTACCCGCCGCCGGCTCGCAAACCTTCCTGCACGCCGAGCTGATCGCCCGCGAGGACTCGCTCACCCTCTACGGCTTCGCCTCCGAAGACGAGCGCGACCTCTTCCGCATGCTGATCTCGGTCAGCGGCGTCGGACCCAAAATGGCGATCGCGGCGCTCTCCGGCGGCAGCTCGCGTGAGCTCCTGCGGGCGATCGCCGCGGGTGACGCCAAACGCTTCCAGGCGGTGCCGGGAATCGGCAAACGGACGGCCGAGCGCATCCTCGTCGAGCTCCGCGACAAAGTCACGGGCGCGCTCGAATCGACCTCCGGCGCGGTCGTCGCCGCCGAGGAAGGCGACGCCCGATCGCTGGCCCGCGACGGCCTCGTCAACCTCGGCTACCAGCCGCTCGAGGCCGAGCAACTGCTCGACGGCCTCGAGGGAGACGACGCCGAGGCGCTCCTCGCCGGCGCCCTGCGCAAAGCCGGGAGCAGCAGATGAGCAGCGACTTCGATCCCACCGGCGACGACCCGATCGCCGCCAACCGCATCCGCACGCCAGGCATCGACGACGACCCGATCCCGGTCGACGCCGAGGTGCGCGTGCACGACGCCCGGGCCGAGGTCGAGGACCTCGACAAGTCCCTCCGTCCGCCGACCCTCGCCGACTTCGTCAACCAAGTCCAGGTCACCGAGCAACTGGGGATCTTCATCGAGGCCGCCCGCCGCCGCGGCGAGCCGCTCGACCACGTCCTACTCGCCGGCCCGCCGGGGCTCGGCAAGACCTCGCTCGCCAACATCGTCGCCGCCGAGCTTGGCGTGCCGCTGGTCCAAACCGCGGGCCCGGCGCTTGAGCGCAAGGCCGACGTCGCCTCCTTCCTCACCGCGCTGGAGCCCGGCAGCGTCTTCTTCATCGATGAGATCCACCGCCTCGGCCGCGCCGTCGAGGAGACGCTTTACCCGGCGATGGAGGACGGCGAGCTGCCGGTGGTGCTCGGCCAGGGCGCCGGCGCCCGCACCGTCACCCTGCCGCTGCCGCCGTTCACGCTGATCGGCGCGACCACCCGCGCCGGACTGTTGACGACGCCGCTGAGGGACCGCTTCGGCGTCAGCCACCGCCTCGAGCATTACGCGCCCGAGCACCTCGCCCTGATCGTCGAGCGTTCCGCCGGGATCCTCGAAGTCGAGATCGACGCCGCCGGCGCGCACACGATCGCCTCGCGCTCACGCGGCACCCCGCGCGTCGCCAACCGGCTGCTGAAACGGGTCCGGGATTACTCGGAGGTGCGGGGGACGGGGACGATCGACGCCTCCCTGGCGGCCGAGGCGCTGGCGATGCTCGAGGTCGACGAGGCCGGTCTCGACCGCGCCGACCGCGCCCTCCTCGACGCCGTCGCGACCAAATTCGGCGGCGGGCCGGTCGGCCTTTCGACCCTTGCAATCGCCGTCGGCGAGGAGGCGGATACGATCGAGGACGTGCTCGAGCCCTACTTGCTTCAACAAGGCCTGCTCAAACGGACCCCGCGCGGACGGGTGCTCACCCAGCGCGCCTACGATCACCTCGGCTTGGCCGCTCCGGAAGGCGCCGCGAGCCTCTTTTAGAGCACTCGCACGCCTTAAGCCGCCGCATAACAGTTTCATCTAGTCTGAGCTGACTATGCCGTTTTTCATCTGCCCCAACTGCGGTCACCGCGAGGTCCACGGCTCGCGGACCGAAGGTTTCAGCCGTCGCCCCAAAGGTTGCTCGAAATGTGGGTTCGGATTCGTATTCGAACTACTCGACGATTATTATCCGGCTCCGAACGCAGCGTTCTTCGTCTGCGATCAACAGGGGCGGATCATCGATGCGGGCAAAGGGAGCTACGAGTTGACGGGGTTGACTGACGAGGACGTGATCGGACGACCGGTGCGCGAGGTCCTAGGCCTCGACTGGGTCGACCCCGGCGACGGTGGTCCCGAGGCCGACACCAACGGCGACGGCAAAACGGATCCGATCGAGACCTCGCTCGAGTGGGGCGTGCGGTCCCTGGGCAAGCGCGTCTCGGTCAACGCCGAGGGCGATCTTCCGGCGAAAGCGGTCGCCGACGTCTTCCCCGCCTATGACGACGACGGCGGGCTCTTGCTTGTCCTGACCCCGGAGGGCTAGGCAGCGATGGGTTCAAGGCGGCAGCACCTCTTCGTCCTGCTCTTCGTGCTCGCGCTCGTCGCGGTCTCGGCGGTGATCATCGCGAGCAAGGAAACGAAGCTCGGGCTCGAACTCCAGGGCGGCCTGCAGCTGGTCTACGAAGGCCAGCCGACCGGCACCAACACCGAAGTCTCCGGTGAAGACATCGAAGACTCGATCAACATCATCGAAAAGCGCATCAACAGCCTTGGCGTGTCCGAGGCCGAAGTCGCGCGACTCGGTGAAAGGAACATCACCGTCGGCCTGCCGGGCGTCACCGACGCCAACCGAGCGGCCGAACAGGTCGGGACGACGGCGCAGCTCTACTTCTTCGACTGGGAGCCGAACCTGATCGGCCAGGAGCGCACGATCGGCGGCCACCCCGGCCAGCAGGCGCCTCCCGCCGCGGTCAAAAAACTCGAAAAAGAATGGAAAGCTGCGGGGCGGAACCCGGAAAGCTTCGAGAACGGCTCGTTGATCGCCTCGGGCGCCTTCCCGAATGCCTACTCGGCTGCGCTGCTCGCCGCCGAACAGGAACCGAACGAAGACTGCGAAAAATGCTCGAGCGGCAAGACGCAGTACTACCTCTTCGAAAAGGCAGCACCCCACAAACTGCTCGCCGGCCCCGAGCAGTCCAAGGAAGACCTCTACGAAAGCCCGACCGGTGAAACGCTGCCGAAAGACGGCATCGTCATCGAAGTCCCGCCCGGCACCATCCTCGTCTCCGAACTGCCGACGGACCAAACGGGCAAGCTCGATGAAACCGCGCAGCCGGGCTGGTTCGCGCTGAAAGACAACCCGTCTCTCTCCGGCTCGGAAATCACCGAACCGAAGCAGGAATACGCGCAAGGCTCGGGCGAACCGAACGTCTCGTTCAAATTCACCAATGAAGGACGTGACAACTTCCAGCAGGTCACGCGGGAAATCGCTCTGCGCGGCGCGGCCTCGGCGATCGGCCCGGTCAACGCCGAACAGGCGGCGGCCCTCTCCGGCCACTTCGCGGTCATCCTCGACGACGAAGTCCAGAGCCGGCCGATCATCAACTTCAACGAAAACCCGGACGGGATCGACGGCCGCGAAGGCGCCCAGATATCCGGCGGATTCAACGGCGAACACGGCCTCCAGACCGCGCAGGAACTGGCGACGACGCTGCAGATCGGCGCGCTGCCGATCAACCTGCACCTGATCTCCGAGACGCAGGTCTCGGCGACGCTCGGCTCGCAGGCGCTCCACGACGGGATCAAGGCCGGGATCATCGGCCTCGCCCTCGTCGTCCTCTTCCTGCTCCTCTACTACCGCATCCTCGGTGTGATCGCGGTGATCGGGCTCGCCGCCTACGGAACGATCTTCTTCGCCCTGATCAAACTGATCCCGATCACCCTGACGCTGCCGGGGATCGCGGGGCTCGTCTTAACCATCGGCGTCGCCGCCGACGCCAACATCGTCATCTTCGAGCGAATAAAGGAGGAGGTGCGCGCCGGGAGAGGTATGTCCAGCGCGATCGCCGCCGGCTACAAACGCGGGATCTCGACGATCGTCGACGCGAACGTCGTCACGATCCTGACCGCCTTCATCCTCTTCGTCCTGGCGACGGCCGGAGTCAAGGGTTTCGCCTTCACGCTCGGGGTCGGCACGATCACCTCGCTGCTGACCGCGGTCGTCTTCACCCAGGCGCTGCTCGGCACGATGAGCAACTCGAAACTACTGCGCTCGGCGAGTGCGCTCGGCGCCGGCGGCGAGGGCCGCAAATGGCACTTCGACTTCATGGGCGCCAGTCGCTGGTTCTTCACCCTGTCCGGGGTGATCCTCCTGATCGGGGCGGTCGCGCTCTCGACCAAGGATCTGAACTTCGGCATCGACTTCAAGTCCGGCACGCGGATCACCGCAGCGCTGGAAAAGCCTGCGGACGAGGGTGAAGTCCGCGAAACCCTGGAAGAAGTTGGTGTCAACAACGCCGAGATTCAGCAGGTGACCGTCCCGCACTTCGGCAGCAACGTGTTCCAGATCGAGTCGACCCAGCTGCAACCGGGCGAGGTCCACCAGACCGAAGCAGCGCTGAACAAGAAGTACGGAGTCGACAAGGAAGGCTTCGAAAGCACCAGCGTCGGGCCGACGTTCGGCAAGCAGGTCGCCGAATCGGCGGTCAAGGCACTGATCTTCTCGCTGCTCGTGATCCTGGTCTACGTGGCCTTGCGATTCGAGCCGAAATTCGCGGTGCCGGTGCTGATCGCGCTGTTCCACGACATCCTGATCACCGGCGGCGTCTACGCGTTGACGGGCAAAGAAGTGTCGAGCGGGACGGTGGCCGCCTTCTTAACCATCTTGGGGTACTCGTTATACGACACGATCATCGTGTTCGACCGAATACGAGAGAACGTGCCGCGCATGCCGCGCGCGGCTTTCTCGCAGATCGTCAACCGCTCGATGAGCGAGGTCCTGACGCGGTCGTTGGCGACCAGCTTCACGACGCTCCTAGCGGTGCTCTCGCTGCTCATCTTCGGCAGCTCGACGCTGCAGGACTTCGCCTTCGCGATGCTGATCGGGATCGCCTCCGGTACGTACTCGTCGATCTTCATCGCCTCGCCCGTGCTGACTGCCTGGAAGGAACGCGAGCCGGGCTTCATCCGCCGACGCCAGCGGATCGCCGAGGTCGAGGGTGGCCTCGTGCCCGCCTACGCCGACAGCGTTCAGGTGGCGAAGCTGGCCGACGACGACGAGACCGAAGTCGAGATCGCCGCCGACATCGAGGCCGAAGCGCCCGCCTACGAGGCGGTCCCGCCGAAGGGCATCGAGGCGCCGGAGCCCGAGAGCGCGCCCGAGGCGCAGAGCGCGCCGGAAGCCCAGGAGAAGGCTCCCGCACGGGCCGCCAGGACCGAAAACGGTGACAGCGCCAATCCGGAGTCGGTCGAGCGACGCAAACGGAACGACGAGCGCCGCGAAAAACGCGCGCAGCGGCGTAAAGGGCGGCGGCGATGAGCGAGGGGTGTGACTGATGGCTTTCCTGGTCTTCGTGACGATGGGCATCGCCCTCTGGCACTTCACCGTCTTCCTGCCGGACCGCTTCTGGCAGGGAATCGTCGGCGCCTTCCTCGGTGCCGTGATCGGCGCCCTCGCCTTCGGCACGATCATCCTGCTGATCGACGGCCAGAGCGTCGGCAACACGACGATCGGCACCGCCCTCTCGGCGATCCCCGGCGTCGCGCTCGGCCTCGGCGTCATCTGGCTGCTCGGCCTTCGCGAACCGCACTTCGACTGACGCGCTTCCAGGCATTTTGGGCACATAAGGCCGGCGGTTTGCCGCCGGATGTCCGCCTAGCCTGAGAGACGTGCCGAAATCCGCCAAGGCGTTCGCCGCCTACCCCTATGACTTCGCCGAGGCTCGCGCCGTCGCCGAGGCACTTGGCCTGAGTCAACCCGTCGCCGTGACCCTGGTTCGTCGCGGCTACCGGACCCCCGACGCGGCCCGCGCCTTCCTCGCCGCCGACGAATCGCACCCGCCCGCGGCGTTCGAGGGGATGCACGAGGTCGCCGGGCTGGTGTGGGCGGCGGTCGAGGCCGGCGAGCGGATCACCGTCCACGGCGACTTCGACGTCGACGGGGTGAGCGCGACGGCGCTGATGATCTCGACCCTCCGCGACCTCGGCGCCGACTGCGACTGGCTGATCCCCGACCGGATCGCCGACGGCTACGGGCTGAGCGACGAGAACGTGAGGACGCTGGCCGAGCGCGGGACCGGCCTGATGATCACGGTCGATTGCGGGATCACCGCGGTGGAGCAGGTGGCGTTGGCGCAGGAGCTGGGGATGGAAGTGGTGGTGACCGACCACCATCAGGCGGGCGAGGAGCTGCCGGGCTGCCTGATCTTGCACCCGGAAATCTCGAACTACCCGTTCACCTCGTTGTGCGGGACGGCCGTCGCCTGGAAGCTCGCGTGTGCCTTGCGTGAAGAGGCCGGAGTCGACGGGGCGGCCGCCGCCGCGGAAAAGGACCTGGACCTCGTCGCCCTGGCGACCGTCGCCGATGTCGTGCCCCTCGTGGGCGAGAACAGGTCATTGGTGAAGCGCGGACTGGCCGAGATGAGGCGGACGAAGCGGGCGGGCCTCAAGGCCTTGATGGAGGCCTCGAAATGCGACCCGAGTCGACTCGATGAGGGGGACCTGGCGTTCCGGCTCGCGCCGCGGATCAATGCGGCGGGTCGTCTGTACCGGGCCGACGCCGGCGTCGAGCTGCTGCTCACGGAGGACGAAGCCCGCGCCAAGGAGATCGCCGAAGAGCTGGGACGGGCAAACTCCGAGCGACGGGCCACCGAGCGCGAGGTCGATGGCGCGGCGGAGACGGCGCGACGGGAGTTGCCCGACGACCTGAAGGAGGCCAACGGGCTCGTCGTCGCGGGCGAGGGATGGCACCCCGGCGTCGTCGGCATCGTCGCTTCACGGATGGTCGAGCGGCACCACCGGCCGGTGGTCGTGATTTCGCTCGACGAGGAGGGGGGAGGCCGCGGCTCCGGTCGCAGCATCCCCGGCTTCGATCTGCACGCGGCGCTCGAGGCCTGCTCCGCGCACCTCGAGACCTTCGGTGGGCACAAAGCTGCCGCCGGGCTCTCGATCAAGGCCGAGAACCTCGACGCGTTCCGGGCCGCCTTCGCCGCTCACGCCAACGAGGTGCTGAGCGAAGAGGACCTGAGGCGGACCGAGCGGATCGACGCGATGGTCGGTGGGGTGGGGCTCGGCCTCGACCTCGCCGAAGAGCTTGGGCAGCTGGCTCCATTCGGGATGGGCAACCCCGGGGTGCGGCTGATGGTTCCTTCGGCCCGGGTGACGGATGTGCGGACGATGGGCGAGGAGGGCAAACACTCGCGCTTCAGCCTCCACAGCGGCTCCCACCGCGCCCTGGGCGTGGCATTCGGCCGCACGAGCTTCGGCGTCGGTGACGACGACGTGCTCGACGCCGCGGTGCGACTCGAGGTCAACCACTGGAACGGCGCGGTCGAGCCCCGCGTCGTGCTCCGCGAGGTTTACCCGCTCGACGAGGCCCCCGACGCCGTCTCGGCCCACCCCTGCGCCGGTGACGAAGCCGAATGGTGGGCGCGCTTCGAGGCCGAGCTCGATCGCGACCTGACCGTTCAAGGGAATGCTGTGAAGAGAAAGTTGCCTATAGAGCCACCTTCTCTTCACGGCGAAACCGGAGGGTCACGGCGCATGGTCGAAAGCCACGGCTCGAGCCCCACCGCGACGATCGCGGAGCTCGTCTCGAGCGGCGCGGGCGTGCTCGCGGTCGCCGCCGATGCCTCGCGCCGTGCGGCGCTCGCGAACGGGGCCACCGGGCTTGCCCGCTTCAACGGAGGCGCGGCGCTGATCGCTTGCCACCGCTGCAGCGCCGAGGCGGTCGCCGGGCTGGCGGCGCGTGCTTCGGGCGGGCTGGCGCTCGTCGACTACGCGGCGCTCGCGATGGCTCCGGATCTCGCCGCGAGGTTCGAGCACGTCGTCCTCGTCGACGCTCCGCGCACCCCGCTCGACGTCGAGCGGGTGACGATGCCCTTCGGCTCGGCGGGACCCTCGCTCGACGGCGCGGTCCCCGCCGAGCCTCGCTCCACCGCCAAACCCGACAAGGCCGCTCTGCTGGAGATCGCACGCACGGCGATCCTCTCGGTCACCGACCCCTCGGTCGCTCCTCCCACCGCCGCCGAGCCGGCCGGCACCGGCTTCGTCCACCCGCTCTACTCCGACGCCGGGCGGAAATTCTCGCTCGCGGTCCTCGACCGCCAGGCACCCTCGCGGGAGACGATCGCCGGGGTGTTCCGCGCGCTCCGTGACGTGGGGCAGGCATCTGGCCCGGAGCTGCGCGAGGCGCTCGCCGGACCGGGCCCGCACCCGCTCGATCCCGAGACCTCCGCGCGGGCCTTCCGCGTGCTGCGAGACCTGGAGCTCGTTGCGGGTGATACGAGCCTCGGCACCGGTGTCGTCGGCGTCGTATCCTCTGCAGGGACGGATCTGGAGCGGTCGGCGGCGTTCCGCGTCTACAGCAAAGAGTTTTCGGAGGCACAGTCATTTCTGCACAGCCCAAAATTTCCGTAGAGCACCAGGAGCTGCTCGGCGACCTGTTCTCGGTGATCGAGGAGTTCGACTCCGTGCACGAGGAACAGCACCCGGCGCTGGCCGGCACCTTGGTGGCGGTGGCGACGATCGACCGCGCCGAGGTCGCGCGCGCCTTCGAGTTCGCCTGCGCTCATCACGGCGACCAGAAGCGCTACAGCGGTGACGAATTCATCACCCACCCGGTGGGGGTCGCGCAGATCTGCGCCGGGATGCGGCTCGATACCGACACGCTGTGCGCGGCGCTGCTTCACGACACGGTCGAGGACACCAGCGCGACGCTGGACGAGGTCCGCGAGGAGTTCGGCGAGGAGATCGCCGCACTGGTCGACGGCGTCACCAAGTTGACCGGGATGAACTTCGAGAGCCGCGACGAGCGGCAGGCCGAGAACTACCGCAAGATGATGGTGGCGATGGCCACCGATGTCAGGGTGATCCTGATCAAGCTGGCCGACCGTCTCCACAACATGCGCACGCTCGGCGCGCTGCCGAAGCAGAAACAAACGCTGAAGTCGCACGAGACGCTGGAGATCTACGCGCCGCTCGCGCACCGTCTCGGGATCCACGCGATCAAGTGGGAGCTCGAGGACCTCGCCTTCGCGACGCTCCACCCGCGCAAGTACGCGGAAATCAAACAGCTGGTCGCCCAGCAGCGCGACGAGCGCGAGTCCTACGTGACCGAGGCCGGCGCATTCCTCGCCGAAGAGCTGGAGGAGGTCGGCATCGACGCCGAGATCTCCGGCCGCGCCAAGCACTTCTACTCGATCTACACGAAGATGGCGAAGAAGGGCCGTGAGTTCAACGAGATCTTCGACCTCACCGCGATGCGCGTGATCGTCGGCTCGGTGAAGGACTGTTACGGAGCGATCGGCGTCATCCACTCGCTCTGGAAGCCGCTGCCCGGTCGCTTCAAGGACTTCGTCGCGATGCCGAAGGCCAACATGTACCAGGCGCTCCACACGACGGTGATCGGACCCGAGGGCAAGCCGCTCGAGATCCAGATCCGCACCGAGGAGATGCACAAACTCGCCGAGTACGGGATCGCCGCCCACGTCGCCTACAAAGAGGGCGGCCGCGGCGACCCGCAGCGCGAGAAGATGACCTGGCTGCGTCAGCTGGTCGAGGCCGAGGGCGAACAGGACCCGACCGAGTTCCTCGAATCGCTGAAGGTCGACCTCTTCGAGGACGAGGTCTTCGTCTTCACGCCGAAGGGCGAAGTGAAGAACCTCTCGGCGGGCTCGACCCCGCTCGACTTCGCCTACGCGGTCCACACCGACGTCGGCCACAGCTGCGTCGGCGCCAAGGTCAACGGCGCGATCGTGCCGCTGCACTACCAACTGCGTTCCGGCGACATCGTCGAGGTGCTGACCGCGAAGCAGAAACGGGCGCCGTCGCTCGACTGGCTGAAACTGGTCCGCACCAACCGCGCCCGCAACAAGATCCGCGCCTGGTTCAAAGAGGAGCGCCGCGAGGACGCCGAGCGCGACGGCCGCGAGGGCCTCGACGAGGCGCTGCGCAAGCGCGGCGTGCCGATGCAGAAGATGGCCGGCTCACCGCTGCTCGCCGACGTGATCCGCGAGATGGGCTTCCGCAAAGGGACCGAGTTCTACATCGCCCTCGGCCAAGGCAAAATCTCGACCAAGACCGTCGTCAACAAAATCCTGCAGCGGCTGAAAACTGGCGAGGCGGTCGATGCCGACGATCTGCGGCCGGCGACCGAGCACTCCGATCGCGCCCGCCGCACCAAGGACGCCTCCAACTACGGGATCGTGGTGAAGGGCGTCGAGGACGTCGCGGTGCGGCTCGCCAAGTGCTGCCGCCCGGTCCCTGGCGACGAGATCGCGGGTTACGTCAGCCTCGGCCGCGGGATCACCATCCACCGCGCCGACTGCAAGAACGTGAAGGCGCTGAAACGGGCGCCGGAGCGCTTCGTCGACGTCGGCTGGGAGGGCGACAACGAGGCCTCCTACAGGGTCGAAATCCAGATCGACGCCTACGATCGCACTCGCCTTCTCGAGGATCTATCGCGCACGTTCTCCGAGGGCGGCATCAACATCATCGGCGCCGCCTGCACGACCAACCCGCCGATGGTGAAGAACAAGTTCGTGATCGAGGTCGGCGACACCGAGCAGCTCAAACACTGCATCACCCGCCTGCGCAACGTCGAGTCGGTCTTCGACGCTTACCGCATAACGCCGACCGCCTAGCGCTCAGGCGATGATCGTCAATGCGCCCGGGTCGATACCCAGGGTGACGCTGGTGCGCTCTCCGATGTAGTCGCCGTCGACCTGCAGCTGGAAGCTGCGCGGGGCGCCGGAGCGGTCCTCGGAGATCGATTCGATCGTCGCCAGGGTGACGCCCTCGTAGCCGATGATCTGGCGGTGGCGGACGGCCGGCTTGCTCTGCTTGAAGAGGCGGGGGAGGAGGGTCGGCATGTCGCGCTGTGCCGCTCGCTTCAGCACCGCCATCGAGAGGGTGCCGTTGTCGATCGCTATGCCCTCGTTGACGTAGACCGGTTTGGTCGAGAAGTAGGTGAAAGGGTCGGAGTTCTGGGTGATCGCGGTGACGCCCTCGACCGGCGACTGATCACCGACCTTCACCCGCAGCCGCACCGGGTTCACCAGGTAGTTGCGGTAGAAGGCCGAGACGCCGCACCAGCTGTAGAACCAGGGGCCGAGGCGCGCCTTCAGTTTCGGATGCGCGTCGACCCGCTTGACCACGGTCGCGTCGATCCCGGCGCCGCAGGCGAAGACGAAGCGGCGCTCATCGGCCCGGCCGAGGTCGATCTTGCGCGGCTCCCAAGCGTCGGCGAGCGAGAGCAGGTGCTCGGTCGCGTCGACGACGTCGTTGGGGATACCGAGGCTGCGGGCGACGACGTTTGCCGAACCGCCGGGCAGGATCGCCATCGGCACGTCGGTCCCGGCGAGCCCGTTGGCGACCTCGTTCAGGGTCCCGTCGCCGCCGAAGGAGACGACCACATCGTATCCGCCGTCGCGCGCCTCGCGGCCGATCTCGGTGGCGTGGTTCTGCGCCTCGGTCGCCACCGCCTCGACGTCGTATCTCCCCTGCAGCGCGTAGACAACCAGGTTCCGCAGCCGGTCCGACACCGTCGTCGCGTACGGGTTGACGATGATCAACATCCGTTTCTTTGCGGGTTTACCCGACCGCCGGGCGCCGAACGAGACCATCTGGCCGTGCAGCGTATTGCGCCTATGGCCGACAGTGCGGCACGCCCATCCCGCGCATCGGCAAAACGGGTGGAAAATCGCAAATAGCGACGATTGAGTACCAAAAAAGGCGGTGCTGCCGGTATTCGAAGGTTTCGCGGGGTATCAGCACGTTCCCAGATCAGGTTTCGTCCGTCCGGGATTTCGTCCGTCCAGATCAGGTCCTCTCCGGGACATGGGAGTTGCTCCGATGCCCAAGATCGGAAGTAGTCGCGTCAGCCGCCTCGCCGTTCTTCTCTGCGGCGCGCTTGCGGTCGGATCGGCTTCTTCCAACGTGTCGGCCGCGGATGCCGGTCCGCTCGAAACCCTGCCCGGTCAGGTACGTGAAGCGACGAAAGTGGTCGAAGAAGTCGCGAAGAGCGTTGCCCCGACCGTCCAGGAAGTGACCGAAGCCGTTCCTCCACCGGTCACCGAAGTCACCGAAACCGTCACCCCGCCGGTGGTCGAAACGACCGAAGCCGTCGTCCCGCCGCCGAAGGAAGCGGTCGAAACGGTGACGAAGGCGACTCAGGAAGTGACCGCCAAGGTCCCCTCGCTCCCGACCACGGCACCGCCCAGGACGCCCGCCACTCCGGCAACCGAATCGTCGAGCGGCACGAAGGCCGTGAATCAGGCTGCGCAGACGCTGACGCACGATGTCGAAGGCGCGGTGGGAGAGGTGACGGGCACCGCAGGCTCCGGTCGATCTTCGGCCGCCCCCCACACGGCACGGGTCACCAACCCATCTTCGGGTGATGCCGCGGTGGCCGCGGCGGGCTCGACCGGCGGCGCGCCGGCTGCGGCTGAAGCCCCCGGAGCATCGCCGCGGACGGACGCCGCTGCCGGCGCGACGACGATGCGGACGACCGGCCGCGACGGGCTACGCGATGACAAATTCGCCACACCCTCATCGGACGGGTCGATCCGTGCGCCGCTGCCGAAATGGATGGCCTACGTGTGGCCTGCGATCGCCCTGGCCTGGCCTGAACTCGCCGTCTTTCTCGACCGCTGGGAGTGGGACGGCGCGAGCCTCCTGCTCGCGAGCGAGGGCGCGGGCGGCCCGAGCGGGAGCCATGGCGTCGCCGGGGTCCACGCCTCCCACGACGCACTGTCCGACGCCTCGGCCTCGGGCTCCTCATCCTCGCCGTTCGCCCCGATTCCCGCGGCGATCGGCGGCTTCACGTCTCACGTCCCCGGGGAGGCGCTCGCTTACCTCGCGATCGTCGGGATCCTCGTGGTCGCCGTCTTCGTCGCCGTCAAATTAGAACTCGCCCACCGGGGACGCGGGTCAAGCTAGCGGCCGATGGCCTCGAGGCGGCCCGGCTAATCCACCGCTTCGAAGCGGATCACGCTGCCGTCGTCGACGACGCGGACGCGGCCTTCGGCTTCGAGCAGGTCCATGTGGCCGATCACCTCGGAGAGGGTGAGGAAGGCCTGGGTGACGGCGATGTTGCCCCACATCGACTGGGCCAGCTCGTAGCCCGAGCGGGGGCCGTCGGCGAGCAGGCGCAGGAGTTTCTCCTTGCGCCGGTCGGTCGAGGCGAAGCGGGTGTCGATCAGTGCGCGGTGATCGTCGACCGGCTCGCCGTGGCCGCCGAAGAGGAGGCTGCCGTCGGGCAGTTCGCGGGTCTTCGCCATCGAGTCGAGGTAGGCGGTCAGCGAGCGGGTGCGCCCGGGGGAGCCGTCGAGAGGACGGCTGATCAGCGGGTTCGAGGAGATGTGGGGGAGGAGGTGGTCGCCGACGAAGCCGAACTGGCGCTCGGCGTCCCAGAAGACCGTGTCCATGACGCTGTGGCCGGGTCGGAACTGGACTTCGAGGCGGTGGTTCGCAAGCTCGACGACCTCGCCGTCGGCGAGCGGCCGGGTCACGTCGACCGCGGCGCCCCAACCTCGATAGGAGCTGGAGACGCTCTGCAAGGCGAGCGCGATGTCCTCGGGGATGCCGCTGCGGAGCATCAATTCGACCGCGAACTCGTCATCGAGTTGCGCTTCGGCGTCGTAGTTGGCGAGCCGCTCCGCGGCGATGCCGAGCGCTCCCACCTCGGCACCGGAGTGCTCGACGACGATCTGCGCCAGCCCCAGGTGATCGGTGTGGTTGTGGGTGAGGAGGATGAGACCGATGTCCTCGATCGAGTAGCCGTGGGCCGCGATCGACTCGCTGAGGACGTCGAGCCCGCTTCCGTAGTTGGGCCCGCCGTCGATCAGGGTCAGCGGGTCGTCCTCGATCAGGTAGGCGTTGACCTTGCCGACCGCGAAGGGGGTGGGGACGGCGAGACGATGTACGCCGGCCAGCGCGGCCTGCTCAAACGCCTCCTCGGGGGTCGTCGTCATCCGCGGATCAGTCCCAGCACCTCGTCGCGGCGGCGCTCCATGTCCTCACGCGAGACCAGCGACTCGAGGTTCAGCCGCAAGAGCGGCTCGGTGTTCGAGGGCCGGACGTTGAAGTGCCACTCCGGGTAGTCGACCGAGACGCCGTCGAGTTCGGTTATCTCGCCGTCGGCGTAGCGCTCGCGGATCTCGTCGAGTTTGCCCACCTGGTCGGCGACCTCCGAGTTGATCTCACCGGAGATGAAGTATTTGGAGCGGAACTCGGACATCAGCTCGCCGATCGTGCGCCCGTCTTTCGAGAGCAGCTCCAGCATCAGCAGCGCCGGGATCGTCCCCGAGTCCGCGTTCCAGAAGTCGCGGAAGTAGTAGTGGCCGGAGACCTCGCCGCCGAACGCGGCGTGCTCCTCGCGCATCCGTGCCTTGAAGAAGGCGTGGCCGACCCTTGAGAGGCCGGAGCGACCGCCGTCGGCGGCGATCAGGTCGGGCACGGCGCGGCTCGAGCGGGGGTCGTAGAGGATCATCGAGCCCGGGTTCTTGGCGAGGATCGAGCGGGCGAGCAGCGCGCAGACGAAATCGCCGTCGCAGAACTCGCCCGAGGCGTCGATGAAGAAGCAGCGGTCGGCGTCGCCGTCCCAGGCGATGCCGAGGTCGGCGCCGGTCGAGCGCACCCGATCGATGATCAGCCGCCGGTTCTCCTCCAGCAGCGGATTCGGTTCGTGGTCGGGGAACTCGCCGTCGGGGACGAAGTACATCTTCTCCAGCTCGAGCGGCAGCTTTTCGAGGATCGGCCCGACCATCGGCCCGCCCATCCCGTTGCCGCCGTCGACGACGACCTTCATCGGCTTGACCTGGTCGGGATCGATGAAGCCGAGCGCGTGGTCGCGGTATTCGTCCCAGATGTCGACCTCTTCGAGTGAGCCACCGCCGGGCGAGTCGCCGAGCCCGGCCTCGATCGTCGCCCGGACTTCGGCGATGCCGGCGTCGCCGGAGAGCGGCAGCGCGCCCTCGCGGACGAGCTTCACGCCGGTGTAGGCCTTCGGGTTGTGCGAGGCGGTCACCATCGCGCCGCCGTCGAGGTCCCGCGAGCCGACCAGGTGGTAGAGCATCTCGGTGGCGACCATCCCGGCGTCGACCACCTTGACACCCTCGGCGATCATCCCGTCGCGCAGCTCCGCCGCCATCTTCGGCGCGGTCAGGCGCATGTCGCGACCGAGGCCGATGCGCAATTCGCGCGCTTGTTTATCGCGCAACAGCGCCAGCACGCGCACGAAAGAGCGGCCGACGTCGTACGCCGTGCCCTCGTCGAGCTCCTCGCCGTAGATGCCGCGGATGTCGTAGGCCTTGAAGATGGCCGGGTTCAGCTCCACGTTCCTCCCTTCAACACCGAGTAGCTCTGCTCGATCGTCTGCGGCATCACTTTCGTGTCCGCGATCACCGGCATGAAGTTGTTGTCGCCCGACCAGCGCGGCACCACGTGCATGTGGATGTGGTGCTCGACCCCGGCGCCGGCGATCCGCCCCTGGTTGAAGCCGACGTTGAAGCCGTGCGGCGCATAAACGTCCCCCAATCGGCGGATCGCCGACTGGGCGAGCGCCATCATCTCCGCGGTGGTCTCGGCGGGGATCTCCTGGATCGCTCCGATGTGGTCGTAAGGCGCGACCATCAGATGCCCGTTCGTATACGGGTAGAGGTTGAGGATCACGAAGGCGCGCTCGCCACGGTGGACGATCAGGTTGCCCTCGTCATCATCCTGCGCGGGCTTCGCGCAGAAGATGCACTCCTCCTCTTTGTCCTTGGCTGCGTCAGACACGTAAGCGAGGCGCCAGGGCGCCCAGATCCTGAAATTGGCCACTGCGGTGAGCCTATGCGTTCCGGTACCCGGAAGCGCTCCTACAGCCAACCGCGTCGTTTGAACCAGATGACCATGCCGACGAGGATCACGAGCATGCCGCCGATCACGAAGAAGAAGGCGGCGAGGCTGTCCTGCCCGGGCACCTTGGAGTTCATCCCCCAGACGCTGGCGATCAGGGTCAGCGGCAGGATCACGACGCTGATCGAGGTCAGCACGCGGAGGATGTCGTTGAGGCGATGCGAGATCACCGACTCGTTGGTCTCCTCGAGCGCCTCGATCACCTCCTTGTAGTTCTCCAGCATGTCCCAGATCCGCTCGTGCGCGTCGACGATGTCGTCGAAGTAGATCTCGAGGTCGAAGTCGGGGGAGAGGTAGCGCGATTTCACTTTCTCCAGGTCGCGCAGGACCGGACGCTGCGGACGGATCACCTTGCGGAAATTGATGATCTCCTGCTTGGCGTTGGAAATGTCGCGGACGATGTCCTCGGAGCGGCCCTCGAAGATGTCGTCCTCGAGCGCGTCGAGCTTGTTGCCGATCTTGCGCAGCATCGGGAAGCAGTAGTCGAAGCAGTCGTCGACGAGGCGGTACAGCAGATACCCCGAGCCGCGCGAGAAGAGCTGCTCGCGGAGCTCCTCTTTCTGGCGGCAGCGCTCGAACAGGTACTCGACCGGCTGCAGCGGCTGGTTCGGGATCGTGACGAGGAAGTCAGGGCCGACGAAGAGGTCGAGCTCGCCCGCGCCGAGGCGCTTGGCGGTGCGGTCGAAGACGGGCAGGTTCAGGATGCTGAACAGGTACTCGTCGTAGATGTCGATCTTCGGCCGCTGATTGCGCGAGAGGACGTCCTCGAGGTCGAGCGCGTGGAAGTCGAAGTGCTCCTCGAGCCAGGCGCGCTCCAGAGCCCCGGGGTGCTCGATGTTGACCCAGCGCAAGCCGCCCCACTCGACCTGCTCGACCCGCGGTGCCTGGGGCTCAGCGACCTCGGTCGGTCCGACGAGCCCGCCGCGACGACTCCGTCGCAGCCGTGGTTTCGGGAGGTTCGGCATCCGCCGCTCCCTTCAGCTCGTCATGGCCGAGAATCGAGATCACACGCGTAGATTAGCCAGGTAGGTGGCATTCAAACCATTCAGCCCATGCGTCGATAGATCGCCTGCACGCGTGGTAAAGTCCCCCAGCACATAAGCGCCACATCTAGAGGGGTGGAGGGACTGGCCCAGTGAAGCCCCGGCAACCATTTCGGACCTAGCGGTCCGAGGCAGGTGCCAACTCCAGCAGATCGAGAAATCGATTTGACAGATGTGGGGGATGTCCGATCCGGACCTCTGCCCCACGTGGCGGAGGTCTTTTTTCGTTTTGCGGTTTCACGTACGGCAAAGGAAGGTTCGGATGTCAGTCCAAAGTTTGAAGTGCAAGGAGTGCGCGAGCGAGTACGAACTCGGCGCCACCTATTTCTGCGAACGGTGCTTCGGCCCGCTCGAGGTGAAGTACGACCACTCGGACCTAGACGCCGAGACGGCGAAACGGCGGATTCAGGCCGGTTCGCGGGGGATCTGGCGCTACGCCGACTTCCTCCCGTTCTCGGGCCGCCCGAGCGACCCGCTGGAGCCCGGCCTGACGCCGCTGCTGAAGGCGGATCGGCTGGCCGACCGGCTCGGGACCGACGCCGAGATCTGGATCAAGAACGACGCCGCCAACCCGACCCACTCGTTCAAGGACCGGGTGGTCGCGGTGGCGATCGCGAAGGCCCAGGAGCTCGGCTTCGACACCGTCGCCTGCGCCTCGACCGGCAACCTCGCCAACGCGGTCGCCGCTCACGCCGCCGCCGCGGGCCTTGACTCATACGTCTTCGTGCCCTCCAACCTGGAGGAACAGAAGCTGCTCGCGACCGGCGTCTACGGGACCAACCTGGTCGGCGTCCGCGGCAACTACGACGACGTCAACCGGCTCTGCACGCAGCTCGCCGAGGAGTACCCGTGGGCGTTCGTCAACGTCAACCTGCGGCCGTATTACGCCGAGGGGTCGAAGACGCTCGCCTTCGAGACGGTCGAGCAGCTCGGCTGGGCGCTGCCGGACCGGATCGTCAGCCCGATCGCCTCCGGGTCGCTGTTCACCAAACTGGGCCGTGGCTTCCAGGAATGGATCGACATCGGCCTGGTCGAGGGCGGGCAGCCGAAGTTCAACGGCGCCCAGGCGCAGGGCTGCAGCCCGGTGGCGACGGCGTTCGCCGAAGGTTGGGACGTCTGCAAGCCGCAAAAGCCCGACACGATCGCCAAAAGCCTCGCGATCGGCGATCCGGCCGACGGGCCCTACGCGGTCGAGCACGCCCGCAAGACCGGCGGGGGCATCGACATGGTCACCGACCCGGAGATCCGCGAAGCGATCAAGCTGCTCGCCGAGACGACCGGGATCTTCACCGAGACCGCGGGCGGCGTGACGATCGGCGTCCTCCGCAAGCTCGCCGAACGGGGCGAGCTGCAGAGCGGCGAAAAAGTCGTCGCCTACATCACCGGCGAGGGGCTGAAGACCCTCGACGCGACCCGCGATACGTTCTCCATGCACGAGATCGATCCCACCCTCGACAGCTTCGACACCGAGTTCGCCCAGGAGGTTTCCGTCTGATGAGCGTCACCGTCAAGATCCCGACCCAGCTGCGCGCCGCCACCGGCGGACAGGCGGAAGTCGAAGTGGATGGGTCCAACGTCGGCGAGGCCCTCGACGCTGTCTTCGCCGCCTACGGCGACCTGCGCGAGCGGATCACCGAGGACGGCACCCTCCGCCGCTTCGTCAACGTCTACGTCTCCGGCGAGGACATCCGCTTCCAGCAGGGCCTCGAGACTTCGATCAAGTCAGGCGACGAGGTCACCATTCTTCCCGCAGTAGCCGGAGGCTGAGCCTCCCGCTCGGTACGCCGCTGTAAGGATGGCGGCGTGAAACCACCGGTGGTGATCCTCTGCGGCGGGCGTGGAACGCGGCTGAGGGAGAAGACGGAGTCCGTGCCGAAGCCGCTGGTCGAGATCGGCGGGCGGCCGATCCTCTGGCACGTGATCGGGATCTACGCGGCGCAAGGCTTCGATCGCTTCCTCCTCGCGACCGGCTATCTCGGCGACCAGATCGAGCGGTTCGTCTCCGAGGAGCGCTGGCCGACGCCGGTCTCGGTCGAGTGCGTCGACACCGGGGTCGACACGCCGACCGGCGGCCGGATCGTGGCGCTCGGTGAGCGGCTCGGCGATGGGACCTTCTGCGCGACCTACGCCGACGGGGTCGCCGACGTCGATCTGGGAGCGCTGATCGACGAGCACCGCGCGGGCGGGGCGCTGGCGACCGTGACCGTGGTGCGCCCGCACCTCCAGTGGGGTGTCGCCGAGCTCGACGGCGACGAGGTCACCGGCTTCGTCGAGAAGCCTCGCTCCGAGCACTGGATCAACGGCGGCTTCTTCTGCTTCGAGCCCGGCGCGCTCGACCACATCGCACCCGACTCGGTGCTCGAGCGCGAGCCGCTCGAAGCGCTTGCCGCCGGCGGCCGGCTGCGCGCCTACCGTCACGAGGGCTTCTGGGACTGCATGGACACCTACAAGGACGCCGTCCTCCTCGACGACCTCTGGCGCGCCGGTGACGCCCCATGGCACCCCTGGAATGTTGATGGGCCGAAAAGCACTGATATAGAGCGCTTTTCGGCCCATCAACGACGTGGCTCGGCGGGGGTGGCGCGTGGCTAGGGCGCTCGTCACCGGGGGGCACGGGTTCGTCGGCTCGCACCTCGCGGCGGGGCTGCTCGCGGCAGGGACGGAGGTGCGGGTGCTCGACCGGCCGGCGCCGCGCCAGACCGACCTCGGCGGCCCGCGCACCTCGGGGCTCGACCTGCTCGGGATCCGCGACGAGGTCGAGCTGGTCGAGGCAGACCTGCTCGACGCCGCGGGCGTCGCCGGCGCGGTCGCGGGCTGCGACTCCGTCTTCCACCTCGCCGCCCAGACGATCGTCGGCGTCGCCCGCCGTTCACCTCACGAGACGGTCGACGTCAACGTGCGCGGCTCGTGGAACGTCTTCGTCGCCAGCCGCGAGGCAGGGGTCGGGAAGGTCGTCTTCGCCTCCTCCGACAAGGCCTACGGGACCGCGCCGGAGCTGCCCTACCGCGAGGACTTCCCGCTGCGCGCCGACCATCCCTACGACTCCTCGAAGGCGGCCGCCGACGTGATGGCGCGCGGGCTGGCGCGGGAGTGGGGGCTGCCGCTCGCGGTCAGCCGCTTCGCCAACGTCTACGGCGGCGGGGACCTCAACTTCACCCGGCTGGTGCCGGAGACGGCGATCGCGGTCGCCGACCGGCGGGCGCCGGTGATCCGCTCTGACGGGGCGCCGCGGCGCGACTTCCTTCACGTCGACGACGCGGTCTCCGCGTACTTCGCGATCGCGGGCGCGCTCGACCGAGGCGACGCGGCGGGCGAAGCCTTCAACGCGGGCGGCGACCAGCCGCACTCGGTTCGCGAGGTCGTCGACCTCACCGCCGAAGTGGGCGGGGGAGAGGTCGCGCCCCAATACGGACCGGGACTGCCGCCGGGGGAGATCCTCGATCAGTACCTTGACTCGACCAAGCTGCGGGAGCTGACCGGCTGGGCGCCGGGCGTCGACCTGCGGACCGGGCTGGGGCGTACGGTTGAGTGGTACCGCGAGCATGAGGAGGTGCGTCCCTGATGTGTGGACGCTTCACTGTCACCACCAAGGACACGAAGTCGATCGCCGACCGCTTCCAGGTCGAACTGGAGAAAGCGCTCTCGAAGAGTCACGAAGGCGGCACGCCCGCGGCCAAAGAGTCGTCCAAGGACAACGGCGCCGAGGCGAAAGAGAAGTCACCTCCCGGCATGGGCCGCTTCAACGTCGCGCCGACGCAGGAAATCCTCGTCGTCCGCTCCTCACCCGACGAGGCCGAGGCCGCGCAAGGCGAGCGTGAGGCGCGGTTGATGCGTTGGGGGCTCGTCCCGGTCTGGGCCAAGGACCTCAAGGTCGGCTACCGGATGATCAACGCGAAAACCGAGAACCTGGAGACGAGCAAGGCCTACGGGCCACTGGTCGGCAAGTTCCGCCACCGCTGCCTGATCGTCGCCGACGGTTTCTACGAGTGGCTGAAGGCCGAGGACCCGAAGCAGCCGCGACAGCCGTGGCGCTTCACGGTCGACGGCGGCGAGCCGTTCGCCTTCGCCGGGCTCTGCACGCGCAAGGAGTGGGACGACCCCGAGGAGCGGGGCGTCGACCCGGCTGGCTACCTCTACAGCGCGACGATCATCACGACGACGCCGAACGCCGTGGTCCGGCCGGTCCACGACCGGATGCCCGCGATCCTCTCCGGCCCGGAAGCCGAGGCCGCCTGGCTCGACCCGCGGCTCTCGACCGAGGAGGCGATCGCGATGTGCGGCCCGCTCGACGCGTCCCGCATGGCAGGCGCCCCCGCCAACCCGGCGCTCAACAAGGTGGGCAAAGGGATGGCCGAAGGGCCGGAGCTGCTGGTCGCGCCCACGTCCTGAGGACACGCCGGCGCAAGAGGCCTATTCCGATTCTTCTTCGGATTCGCCCGAAGCTTCTTCGGCTTCTTCGCGTTCTTCCTGCTTTTCTTCTTCGGCTTCTTCGTTGATCGGCGGCGAGATGTTCGCCAGTGAGCCTTCGGTTTCCACCGTCGCTTTGCCGAGGTTGGTTTCGAGGGTGCAGGCGATCTGGGCGGCCGCTGCTTTCTTGGTTTTCCAGATCGTGTAGAAGGGCAGTTCGACCGTCGTCTTGGCTTTCCCGTGCGGTAGGTGGTAGAGGATCCGCTCGGTGCCTTCCTCGTATTTAGGCCAGCCCACCTTGACGCCCTGGATCGTCGTGAAGAATTCCGGCATGTCTTCGGTGACTCCTTCGAGCACCGCCAGCAAGTGGCTGTGGGAAGCGAATCTCGCGACCACGGTTTCCGGTTTCAGGCCGGAGATACCGTCTTCGGAAGAGCGCGGATAGGTCATCCGCAGGCCGCCGGAGCTCTGGGCGATCAGCGTGCCCGTGCGCTGCGCGTGGGTCGAGCAGAGAAGTTCACCGCCGATCCGCGCGCCGGCGTCGATCTTCGCGATCGAGACGACCCGGAAGAGCTCGTAGCCCGCGACGTTCGTCCCGGTCGCCTCGATCACTCCGTCGACCAGCTGCATCTTCGCCGTCTTGCTGCCGGGGACGGCGACGGCCTTGGAGTCGGGGATCTTCGCCTTCTGGACGAATTCGAGATACGCCGCTTCGCCGCTCCCGCCGCCGCCGGTGAGGACCGCCGCCGCGATGGTGGCGATCAGACCGACGACGACCACGGCCATCGCGCCGCGCGGGATGCGTTCACCGGCGGGGAGGCCGGATCGCTTGATCGAAGGGAGCTTCACTGCCGCGCGACAGTATTGAAAAGGGCCGACGGGGTGTCACGTCCGCCGCGCGGTGGGGTACCAATTGACCATGCCATCGATCGATGCAAGCTTCTCGACCGCTCAGACGGTTTCCGTCCATGGCCGCAGGGTCAGTTTCCTGAAAGCGGGGGAGGGGCCGCTGCTGCTGCTCATCCACGGCATGGCGGGGACGGCCCACAATTGGGAGCCGGTGATCGAGCCGTTGGCGCTCCATAACACCGTCGTCGCGCCCGATTTTCCCGGTCACGGCGAGTCGGAGCCGGGCGGCGGCGACTACAGCCTCGGCAGCCTGGCGAGCGGGCTGCGCGACCTGATGATCTCGCTCGGCCACGAGCGGGCGACGCTGGTCGGCCACAGCCTCGGCGGCGGCGTCGCGCTCCAGTTCACCTACCAGTTCCCGGAGATGGTCGAAAGGCTGGTACTGGTCTCGAGCGGTGGGCTCGGGCCCGAGGTCGGCGCGATCCTCCGCGCCGCCGCCCTGCCCGGCGCCGACCTCTTCATCCGCGCCACCTCCCGCCCCGGCGCGATCGCGGGCGGGCTGATCTCCAACGCCGCCGGCAAGATCGGTCTTCGGCCCAACGCCGACCTCGCCGAGGTCGGCCGCGCCTACGCCTCGCTCTCGGACGCCGACCGCCGCAAGGCCTTCCTCTCGACCCTCCACGCGGTCGTCGACACCGACGGTCAGCGGGTCGCCGCCCTCGATCGCCTCTACCTCGCCGAGGACCTCCCGGTCCTCATCGTCTGGGGCGAGCGCGACCCGATCATCCCGGTCGGCCACGGCCGCGCCGCCCACGCCCAACTCCCCGGCAGCCACCTCGAGGTCTTCCCCGACGTCGGCCACGTGCCGATGATGGAGAGCCCCGGCCGCTTCGCCGCCGTCCTCCAGCGCTTCCTCGACGACACCGAGCCAGCCGAGTTCGACGGCGCCCAATGGCGCGCCCGCTTCAGCGCCAAGTGACCAACCGCGAATGCGCCCGACTGGATTCGAACCAGTGGCCTCGTCCTCCGGAGGGACGCGCTCTATCCAGCTGAGCTACGGGCGCTCGCGGAGGAGCTTAGCCGTATTCGGCTGACGGCCGATACGAACGTATGTTCTGTCCGCGTCGGACCATAAGTTCCAAGCATGGGTTCCGCGTCGAGAGGCAATGCCGCTGAGGCGGCGGTGCTCCACGCGCTGGTGAAGCGCGGATTGGACGTTTTCGTCCCTTTCGGGTCGGGGCATCCTTTCGATCTCGCGATGTATGTCCCCGACACGGGATTCCTCCGCGTCCAATGCAAGCGAGGCTGGGCGCTGAGGGGGTGCATAGTCTTCAACGCTTACAGCACCGACCACGGCAGCGGCCCGCGCGGATACGCCGGGTTGGCCGACCTTTTCGGTATCTATTTCCCGCCGTCGGAGGAGGTTTTCCTCACGCCGATCGATGCCGTCGCCTCGTCCGAGGGGCGCCTCCGCTTCGAGCCGCCACAGAACAACCAGCGGAAGCGAATTCGGATGGCCGCCGAGTTCGAGATCAGTGCTTGGACCGATGAGCGACTGGCCAGTCTCGCCGCGGCAACGCACGCGCCGGCCGCGTAGGCTCGCCGGTCATGGATCTTGAGGTCACCTTTCTTGGGACGGGGGCGTCGGCGCCTTCGGCGCGGCGGTCGACGGCGGCGGTGCTCGTCGCTCGGGGTGGGGAGCGGCTGCTCTTCGACTGCGGCGAAGGCACGCAGCGGCAGATGCAGAAGTCGATCGGGCTGACGCAGGTCGACGAGATCTACCTGACGCACTTCCACGCCGACCACATGATGGGGCTGCCGGGGCTGCTGAAAACGTATGAACTGACCGACCGGGAGAGGCCGCTCAAGGTTTTCGGGCCGCCGGGTCTGAAAGAGCTCTTCACCGTGCTGCGACCGCTGATCGGGCGGCTGCGGTATCCGCTCGAACTGGGGGAGATGAAAGCCGGGGAGCGGGTCGACCATGACGAATACGCGGTCGAGGCGTTCGAAGCCGCCCACAACGTGCGGGCCTTCGGCTGGGCGCTGGTCGAGGACGATCGGCCCGGGCGCTTCGACCCGGAGGTGGCGAAAGGGCTCGGAGTGCGCGAAGGCCCCGACTTCGCCCGGCTGCAGCGGGGAGAGGAGGTCGAGGGATCGAAGGGGACGGTGAAGCCCGACCAGGTGATGGGCGAGACCCGCGAAGGTCGGATCATCGTCATCACCGGCGACACCGCGCCCTCACCGCAGACCGTCGCGGCAGCGGCCGACGCCGACCTGCTGATCCACGACGCGACCTTCACCGAGGAGGACGTCCAGCGAGCGGCCGAAACCGGCCATTCGACGCTCGGCCAAGCCGCCGCGGTGGCCGCTGAGGCGCACGTCCGCCTGCTCGCCCTGGTCCACATTTCCGCCCGCTACCACGTCGGCAAAGTGCTTGACGAGGCCCGCGAGGTCTTCCCGAAATGCGTCGCCCCCCGGGACTTCGACCAGATCGTCGTCCCCTTCCCAGAGCGCGGCGCCCCCGAGCTGATCCAAGACGGCGCCCGCAAGCGAGCCGTGCCCGCAGCGCAAGGCGTGCCAGATGAGCAAGGCGGGTCAGCTGATGTCCTGAACGAACCTCCCCGCAGTTCGTGAGAGAAGGACATCATCTGACCCGCCGCCCGGGTACCGCCTGAACCCTTGCTACATTCAGAGCCGTCCTTTAACCCGGTCCCGAGAGGCCAGGAAGGCAGCGAAAATGCGTGAGAAGGTCGTGCTTGAGCACGACGATCTGAGGCGAACCCTGCGACGGATCGCCCATGAGATCGCCGAGAAGAACCCTGAGCCCGCGCGGCTCGCCGTTGTCGGCATCCACACTCGCGGCGCCGTCCTGGCCCGCCGCCTCCACACTTTCCTCGGCGAGCTGACCGGAACCGACCTGCCGATCGGCGACATCGACATCAGCTTCTACCGCGACGACGTCGGCGCCTCCGGCCACCGCCTCTCCCAGCCGGTCGTCCACGACTCGCACATCGACTTCGACCTCGCCGAGCGCACCCTCGTCCTCGTCGACGACGTTCTCTTCACCGGCCGCACCACCCGCGCCGCGATCGACGCGCTCTTCGATTACGGCCGCCCCGACCGCATCCAACTTGCCGTTCTCGTCGATCGCGGCCACCGCGAGCTCCCGTTTCGCCCCGACTACGTCGGTAAGAACCTGCCGACGTCGCGTGAGGAGCGGGTGAACGTGCGGCTCGAGGAGACCGACGGGATCGACCAGGTGACGATCTCCGAGCCGCAACCGGTGAAGGCACTGGCATGAAGAATCTGCTCAGCATCGAGGAAGTCGACCGCGGCGGGATCGAGGCGATCCTCGACCGCGCCCAGAGCTTCGCCGAGGTCGGCCGCCGCGATATCAAAAAGGTGCCGACCCTGCGCGGCCGCACCGTCGTCACCCTCTTCTACGAGTCGAGCACCCGCACCTCGAGCTCCTTCGAGCTCGCAGCGAAGCGCCTCTCCGCCGACCTCGTCTCGGTCAAGGCGGCCGGCTCCTCGGTCGACAAGGGCGAGTCGCTGAAGGACACGGTCGCGACGCTCTCCGCCTATGACCCCGCCGCGATCGTCATCCGCCACCCCTACGCGGGCGCCGCGCAGCTGATCGCCGACTGGACCCCGGCCGCGGTCGTCAACGCCGGCGACGGCAAGCACGAGCACCCGAGCCAGGCGCTGCTCGACGTCTACACGCTGCGCCGCCGGCTCGGCACACTCGAGGGCAAGCGGATCTGGATCGTCGGCGACGTCCTCCACAGCCGCGTCGCCCGCTCCAACCTGATCGCCTTCAAGCGGATGGGCGCCGAGGTGACCCTGTGCGGCCCGCCGACCCTGATCCCACGGGGGATCGAGGAGCTCGGCTGCGACGTCACCTACTCGCTCGACGGGCTCGAGGAGGCCGACGTCGTCTACGCGCTGCGGATGCAGCTCGAGCGGATGAACGACAAGTTCGTTCCCAGCCTCGCCGAGTACGCGGCCAACTTCCAGATCGACACCCGCCGGCTCCACCCGCGCCAGTTGCTGATGCACCCCGGCCCGGTCAACCGCGGGGTCGAGGTCTCCGGCGAGGCGATCGACTCGCCGCAGTCGCTGGTCACCGAGCAGGTCGCCGCCGGCCTGGTGGTGCGGATGGCGATCCTCTACGAGCTGCTCGCCGGCCGCCCCGAGCGCCCGACCTCGATCGGCGACGGCCCGGTCGCCGCCGAAGCCGCCGCGCCGACGATCGGCCAGCCGGCGTGAGCGGCGCCATCAACCTCACCGACGTCCTCGACGTCCGGGCTGGCGAGCCCGCTGACCTCGTCCTCCGTCGCGCCACGCTGCTCGACCCGGTCGCCGGGATCGACGGCGTCCATGACCTCGTCATCCGCGACGGCCGGATCGCCGAGCTCGCGCCCCCCGGCGGGGCCGACGCGACCGACGTCGAGGAGGTAGACGCAGAAGGCCTGCACGCCTTCCCCGCCTTCTTCGACCCGCACGTCCACCTGCGGACGCCCGGCCAGGAGCACAAGGAGGACGTCGAGACCGGCACCCGCTCCGCCGCCGCGGGTGGCTACTGCGGGATCATCGCGATGGCCAACACGGCGCCGCCGGTCGACGACGTCTCGGCCGTCACCGCCCTGCGGGAGCAGGCGCGCGCCCAGGCCTCGGTCCCGGTCGGCTTCGCCGCCACGGTGACGGTCGGGATGAAGGGCGAGGATCTGACCGAGATGGTCGAACTTCGCGACGCCGGCGCGGTCGCCTTCACCGACGACGGGCTGCCGATCGCGAGCGCCCGGATCATGCGCCGCGCGCTCCAGTACCAGAAGCTCGCGGGCCTCAACATCGCCCTCCACGAGCAGGATCCAGACCTCTCCGCCGGCGGCGTGATGCACGAAGGCGCGGTCTCGGCGGCCCTCGGCCTCGGCGGCTGGCCCTCGGTCGCGGAGTCGACGATGATCGCCCGCGACTGCGCCCTCGCCGCCTACGAGGACGCCCGCATCCACGTCCAGCACCTCTCCGCGGTCGAGTCGATCGACGTCGTCCGCGCCGCCAAGGCCGCCGGCGTCCTGGTCAGCGCGGAGGCGTCCCCGCACCACCTCTGCCTCACCGACGAGGAGGTCCGCAGCCTCGACCCGAGCCGCTTCAAGATGAACCCGCCGCTGCGCCACGAGACCGATCGCCAGGCGCTGATCGCGGCGCTCCGCGACGGCACGATCGAGTGCATCGCCACCGACCACGCGCCGCACCACGCCGACGAAAAGGAAGTCCCCTTCGAGCAGGCCGCCTTCGGCGTCACCGGGCTCGAGACCGCCTTCGCCGCGCTCCACACCTGGCTGGTGATGCCCGGGGTGATCGGCCTCGGCCTGCTGGTCGAGCGCCTCTCCGGCGGCGCCGCGCCCTTCGACCTACCGCGGCCGACGCTGGCGCCGGGCTCGGAGGCCAACGTCGCCCTCTGCGACCTGTCGGCCGAGTGGACGGTCGGCGAGGACGGGTACGAGAGCCGCTCCTCGAACTCCTGGTGCGAGGGCAAGACGCTGACCGGCCGCGTCCTCGTCACCGTCGCCGGCGGCCAGGTCGCCTACAGACTTCGTTCCTTCTCCCTGGGAGTAGCCCAATGACCACCCCTGTCCCGTCCGCCTACCTGCTGCTCGAGGACGGCCTCCGCTTCGACGGCGACCTCGTCGGCCACCCCGACGCGACCGTCGGCGAGGTCGTCTTCAACACCGCGATGACCGGCTACCAGGAGGCCGTCACCGATCCCTCCTACGCGGGCCAGATCATCGTCTTCACCTACCCGCTGATCGGCAACTACGGGGTCAGCGGAGCGGCGATGGAGTCCGAAGCGGTGCACGCTCGCGGGGTCGTCATGCGCGACGCCAAGAACCGCGAGGACGTCGCCACCGCCGAGGGCGGCTGGCTCGACTGGCTCGACATGACCGGCACGCCGGGGATCAGCGGCATCGACACCCGCGCCCTGGTCCGCCACCTGCGCGACCGCGGCGCGATGCGCGGCGGCATCTTCCCGGCGAGCGTCCCCGAGGCCGAGGCGCGCGAGCGGATCGCCGCCGAGCCGTCGATGGCGGGTGCCGACTTCGCCCGCCAGGTGACCCCGCCGGAAATCGTCCGCTTCGACGGCGACGGCCCGCACGTGGTCGGCATCGACACCGGGGTGAAGCTCTCGATCGTCCGCCAGCTGCGCGAGCACGGCGCCAAGGTGACGCTGCTGCCCTGCACCTCGAGCGCCGAGGAGGTGCTCGCCGAGGACCCCGACATCGTCTTCCTCGCCAACGGCCCCGGTGACCCGGCGGCGCTCGACTACGTCGTCGACACCGTCCGCGGGGTGATCGGCAAGCGCCCGGTCTTCGGCATCTGCCTCGGCCACCAGCTGCTCTGCCGCGCGGTCGGCCTCGAGACCTACAAGCTGCCCTTCGGCCACCGCGGCGCCAACCACCCGGTCAAGGACCTGGAGACGGGCCGCATCGACATCACCTCGCAGAACCACGGCTTCGCGGTCGCGGGCCCCGGCGGCGAGCCGCGGATCGAGGGCGACGAACCGGTCCGCTGGGACACCGACTTCGGCGTCGCCGAGCTGAGCCAACTGAACTTGTACGACAGAACGGTGGAGGGACTGATCTTGAAGGACGTTGCCGGAGCAACGGTGCAGTACCACCCGGAGGCCGGGCCGGGTCCGCACGATGCCCGCCACCTCTTCGACCGCTTCCTCGCCCTCGCCGAGCAGGGAAACCCCGCCTGATGCCGCGCCGCAACGACATCGAGAAGATCCTCCTGATCGGCTCCGGGCCGATCGTCATCGGCCAGGCCGCCGAGTTCGACTACTCCGGCGTGCAGGCCTGCAAGGTGCTGCTCGAGGAGGGCTACGAAGTCGTCCTCGTCAACTCGAACCCGGCGACGATCATGACCGACCCGGAGTTCGCCACCGCCACCTACATCGAGCCGCTGCTGCCCGGGCCGGTGCGCAAGATCATCGAAAAGGAGCGCCCCGACGCGCTGCTGCCGACGCTCGGCGGCCAGACCGCGCTGAACCTGGCGATGACGCTCGCCGAGGACGGCACGCTGGAGGAGTTCGGGGTCGAGCTGATCGGCGCCAACGCCGAGTCGATCCGCAAGGCCGAGGACCGTGAGCTCTTCCGCCAGACGATGAACGAGGCGAACCTGCGGATCCCGTGGTCGATCACGGTCGAAACCCTCGACGAGGTCGACAAGGGCCTCGCCTCCGGCACCATCACCCTGCCCGCGATCGTCCGCCCGGCCTTCACCATGGGCGGCCAGGGGGGAGGGGTCGGCTACACCGAGACCGAGTTGCGCCAGGTCGTCTCCGAGGGCCTCGCGGCGAGCCCGATCAACCAGGTGCTGGTCGAGGAGTCGGTGATCGGCTGGGGCGAGTTCGAGCTCGAGGTGATGAGGGACCGCAACGACAACGTCGTGATCATCTGCTCGATCGAGAACGTCGACCCGATGGGCGTCCACACCGGCGACTCGGTGACCGTCGCGCCCGCGCAGACGCTGACCGACCCGCTCTACCAGGAGCTGCGCGACATCGCGATCAAGGTGATCCGCGCGATCGGGGTCGAAACCGGCGGCTCCAACGTCCAGTTCGGGGTCGACCCGGAGACCGGCGCGGTGGTCGTGATCGAGATGAACCCGCGGGTCAGCCGCTCCTCGGCGCTCGCCTCGAAGGCGACCGGCTTCCCGATCGCCAAGATGGCGGCGAAACTGGCCGTCGGCTACGCGCTCGAGGAGATCCCCAACGACATCACCCGCGCCACGCCCGCCTCGTTCGAGCCGACGATCGACTACGTCGTCACCAAGATCCCGCGCTTCGCCTTCGAGAAGTTCCCCGGGGCCGACGGCCGGCTCTCGACCTACATGCAGTCGGTCGGCGAGGTGATGTCGATCGGGCGGACCTTCCGCGAGTCCTTCGCCAAGGCGATGCGCTCGCGCGAGCTCGATTCGATGCCCGAATTCCCCGCTTCCGACGAGGAGCTGCTGGCCGCGGTGGCGATCCCGACCGCGGAGCGCTTCGACCAGGTACTCGAGGCCTTCCGCCGCGGGCTCGGGGTCGAGGCGGTGCACGAGCGCTCGCTGATCGACCTCTGGTTCCTGCGCGAGCTGGAGGCGCTGGCGACCGAAGGCGACGGCACCGAGGGCCTCGTCCGGACCTACAAGGCGGTCGACACCTGCGCCGCCGAGTTCGAGGCGGCGACGCCGTACTACTACTCCGCCCACGAGCGTCCCAACCATGACGGCAGCCCGCCCGCCTCGGAGATCCGCCGCGGCGACCGCGAGTCGGTCGTGATCCTCGGTGCTGGCCCGAACCGGATCGGCCAGGGGATCGAGTTCGACTACTGCTGCGTCCACGCGGCGATGACCGCGCGCGAGATGGGCCGCGACGCGGTTATGATCAACTGCAACCCGGAGACGGTCTCGACCGATTACGACACCTCCGACCGCCTCTACTTCGAGCCGCTGACCGCCGAGGACGTGCTCGCGGTCTGCGCGCAGGAGAAACCGGAGGGCGTGATCGTCCAGTTCGGCGGCCAGACGCCGCTGAAGCTGGCGCGGACGCTGGAAGAAGCGGGCGTGCCGCTGCTCGGCACCCCGGTCGACGCGATCGACCTTGCCGAGGACCGCGGCCGCTTCGGCGCCCTGCTGCGCAGTCTCGACATCAAACACCCGCCCTACGGCACCGCGCACTCGGCCGAGGAGGCCGAGACGGTCGCCGGTGAGGTCGGCTTCCCGCTGCTGGTGCGGCCGAGCTACGTGCTCGGCGGCCGGGCGATGGAGATCTGTTACTCGACCGACGACCTGCGGACCTACCTCGACAAGCACGTCAAGGCCGACCAGGAGCACCCGCTGCTGCTCGACCGCTTCCTCGAGAACGCGATCGAGGTCGACGTCGACGCGCTCGGCGACGGCGAATCGGTCCACGTCGCCGGGATCATGCAGCACGTCGAGGAGGCCGGCGTCCACTCCGGCGACTCGGCCTGCGTGATCCCGCCGCTCAGCCTCGGCGAAGAGATGCTGGCCGAGATCCGCGCGACGACCGAGCGGATCGCGATGGCGCTCGGCGTCATCGGCCTGCTGAACATCCAGTACGCGATTGCCGAGGGGCGGCTCTACGTGATCGAGGCCAACCCGCGCGCCTCGCGCACCGTGCCCTTCGTCTCGAAGGCGATCGGGGTGCCGCTGGCGAAGGTCGCCGCAAGGCTGATGCTGGGGGAGAAGCTCGTGGACATGGAGCTGCCCCAGGACTTCCCTGAGCACGTCAGCGTCAAGGAGGCGGTGCTGCCGTTCGCCCGCTTCGCCGGCGCCGACTCGGTGCTCGGCCCGGAGATGAAGTCGACCGGCGAGGTGATGGGCATCGCCGCCGACTTCCCGACCGCCTTCGGCAAGGCCCAGGCCGCCGCCGGGGTGATCCTGCCGCGCGAAGGCTCGGTCTTCATCACCGTCTCAGATACCGACAAGGCGGCGGCGACCCAACTGGCGGGACGGCTCCACGACGTCGGATTCGAGGTGATCGCGACCGGCGGCACGGCGATGGCGATCGAGCGGATGGGGGTGCCGGTGCGCCGCATCAACAAGCTCCACGAGGGCTCCCCGCACGTGCTCGACCTGATCCGCAAGCGCGAATGCGACCTGGTGATCAACACGCCGAGCGGCTCCGGCGCGCGCGCCGACGGCTACGAGATCCGAACCGCGGCGATCAAGCACGGGATCCCTTCGATCACGACGATGACCGCGGCGACGGCGGCGGTGCGGGCGATCGCGACGGGCGGCGGGATCGACGACGAAGTCCGCTCGCTGCAGGAGATCCACGCGGCGGCGCGGGAAGCGGCGGCGGCGAAGCCATGAGCACGCCCTTCGGCCGCCGGCTCTGCGAGGTCGCCTCGAACCGTGATTCGGGCGGCTACCGCGTCGTGGCGCTGATCGATCGCGACGGTCCGGAGCCCGAGCCGGGGCAGTTCTACATGCTCGCCGCGGCCCGAGGCTGGGACTCGCGCGACGGACGCGCCTTCCTACCGCGGGCGATCTCGGTCGCCGATGTCAATCCCGCGGCGGGCGGCGGGGTCAAGCTCGACTTCCTGCTCGACGCGGTCGGTCCGGGGACGGGGCGGCTCTGCGACCTCGGCGAAGGGGAGGGGGTCTGGATCACCGGCCCGCTCGGCAACTCCTTCGCCTCACCGCGCGAGGTCTCGCCGGTGGCGGCCGGGGCGGTCCTGGTCGGCGGCGGGGTCGGGACGGCCCCGCTGGCGCTGCTGCGCCGACGCTTCAGTGAGCGCGCGGTCCCGCACCGCGTCCTGCTCGGCTTCCGCGACCGCGCCCACACCGGCGGCCTCGACCTCTTCTGCGGCTCCTCCGGGGCGCTCTGCCCCGAGGTGAGGATGACCACCGAGGATGGCCACGCGGGCGTCCAGGGGCGGGTCACGGACCTCCTGCTGCCGATCCTGGCCGGGGACGACGCGAGCTCCGCGGTCGTCTACTCCTGCGGCCCGCCGGCGATGCTGGAGGCGATCCGCGCGCTCTGCACCGAGCACGGCGTGCCCTGCGAGCTGGCGCTCGAGTCGCCGATGGCCTGCGGCTTCGGCGCCTGCTTCGGCTGCGCGGTGCCCAAACCCGGCGGCGGCTACCTCAGACTTTGCATCGACGGCCCGGTGCTCCGCGGAGACCAGGTCGAGGAGGTGAGCCACGCGTATGCCTGAGATTTGCGGGATCGAGCTGGACCACCCGGTGATCAACGCCTCGGGGACCTACGACGCGATCGCCGCCCAGGCCGTCTTCGGCGACGCCGTGCTGGCCGACTTCCCCTTCAGCGCTTTCGTCTCGAAGACGATCACCCCAGAGCCGCGCGCCGGCAACGCGCCGCGGCGGATCTGGGAGACGCCGAGCGGGATGCTCAACTCGATCGGGCTGCCGAACAAGGGGCTCGAGGGCTTCCTCGCCGAGGACCTGCCGAAGCTGCGCGAGCTCCCGGTCCCGCTGATCGTCTCGATCATGGCGACGACGCGCGAGGACTTCGCCCACTGCGTCGAGCGGATCGCGAGGCGCCGCGAGGTGGCGGCGATCGAGCTCAACGTCTCCTGCCCGAACGTGCACTCGGGGCTGATCGTCGGTGAGAACCCGAGTGAGACCGAGGCGCTGCTCGAGGTGCTCCGCCCGGTGACCGAGAAGCCGCTGATCGTGAAGCTGACGCCGAACGTCGCCGACGCCGCGGCGGTCGCGGCTGGGGGTGAGCGCGGCGGAGCCGACGCGATCTCGCTGATCAACACGCTGAAGGGAACCGCGGTCGACCCGGCGACCGGCGGCCCCGCGCTCGGCAACGGCTACGGCGGCCTCTCGGGACCGGCGGTGCGACCCGTCGCGCTCGAGCAGGTGCGTTCGGTGCGAGCCGCGGTCAGCCTCCCGATCGTCGGCATGGGAGGAATCTCGAACGGCGCCGACGCGGCCGAGTTCCTCGCCCTCGGGGCGAGCATCGTCGCCGTCGGCACCGAGAACTTCCGCGACCCCAGAGCCGGCGCGCGGGTCGCCGCGGAACTGGAGTCGACGCTCCGCCTTGAGCGCTCTGCGACGCTTGCGCTTGACCTCGACTAGAGGTTGAGATGAATTTACGCGCAAATGGGTGAGGTCGGCTTGCGTGCACCCGATGCCGGGCTATACTCGCCGCCGCGTGGCGACCTCGACCAAAACCTCTCTCGCGGCTCCGGAAAGGTCCCTCGATCAGAGGATGGAGGCGCTCAAACGGGCCAACGACATTCGTACCGCCCGGGCCAAACTGAAGAAGGACCTGAAGGCCGGTCGTACCAACATCCACGGGATGCTTCTCGACCCGCCCGAGTACGTGATGACCGCCAAGGTCTTCGACATGCTCCTCGCCGTCCCCAAGTACGGCCGGGTGAAGACGAACCGGATCTTGAACCAGTGCCGGATCTCACCGTCGAAGACGATCGGCGGCCTCAGCGAGCGTCAGCGCACCGAGCTCGTCTCGCTCCTCCACCGCTAGCGGCGGCTGCAAACCGGCGCATCTCGGCCGGCTCGGTCGCTCGCGTGCGGAGCACGCCACGCTCCCTGCGTCCGGCCGACCTGCTTGGTTTTCGCTCGCCGTGACTGATCCATCTGCAAAGGTTTTCGTCATCACCGGCCCCTCAGGAGTGGGGAAGGGCACGCTGATCAAGAAGCTGCTCGAACGCGTACCTGACCTGGCTCTATCCGTCTCGGCGACGACCCGCGCACCTCGCGAGGGTGAGAAGCATGGTCGCGATTACCATTTCCTCACCGAGGAGCAGTTCCAGGAGAGGATCGCCGCCAAGGACTTTCTGGAGTTCGCCTCCTACAGCGGCAACCACTACGGGACTCTGAACTCGGAGCTCGACCGTTGCCTCGAAAAGGGACGCTCGGTCGTCCTCGAGATCGAGGTCCAGGGAGCCACCCAGGTCCGCGCCGCACGGCCCGATTCGGTCCAGATCTTCATCGCCCCACCCGACCCGGCGGTCCTCCGCGAGCGACTCCGCGGCCGCGGCACCGACTCCGCCGAGGCGATCGACAAACGCCTCCAGGTCGCCGAGCAGGAGCTGGGCGCCCAAGACGACTTCGACTTCCTCATCGTCAACGACGATCTCGACCAAGCGAGCGACGAGCTCGAGTCGATCGTCCGCCGGTCGATCGGTCTCGATTCGTAAAAGCTCGGGGGCGGGCTGACGGCGTTCGCACTTTCCCGCGCATACCGCGGGTTTCTGCGAACTCACCTGGGCGGGGTGCCACGGCTCCGTGCCGGGGGTCAGACGGAGCGCTGTCGAAGGGCCATCGGGTGTCCCTCGAATGAAGCTCAGGGCCACGGTCTCGAACCCACGCGGCCATTCCAGCTGCGCGACGGCTTCAGGCGAGGGACACCCGATTGCCCTCCCCGCCGAGACACGAACCCTTGCGCCCGATGTCCGCCGCCCCGCTCGTCTACACTGCTCCGTCCATGGTTAAACCACGCGTAGACAAGCTTCTGGACCACGCTGACTCCAATTACGCCGCCGTTGTCGTATCGGCGAAGCGGGCACGTCAGATCAACAGCTACTTCCACAACCTCGGTGAGGGCGGCTTCGGCGAGTATCCGCCCCCGATGGTGGAAACGAACGCCGAGGGCAACTACCTCACGATGGCACTCGAAGAGCTCGCCGAGGGCAAGCTCAAATACGAGTACCGCAGCTAGGCGCTTAGCGCCCAGCTCCTGAGGAGCTCAAAGATGGCCCGGTTGTTGCTGGGTGTCAGCGGAGGGATAGCGGCCTACAAGGCGCTCGAGTTCGCGCGCCTGGCAACGCTGGCCGGCCACGGCGTCCGGGTCCTGATGACCGAGAACGCCCAGCGCTTCGTCGGCGCCGCCTCATTCGAAGGGATCGTCGGCGCCCCCGTGCTCACCTCCGAGTTCGAGCGCGACCCGATGCGCGGCGCCTTTCCCGGCGAACCCGGGGAGGAAGGCCACGATCCGATCGGCCACCTCGAGCTGGCCGCGGGCTGCGACGCCTTCCTCGTCGCGCCCGCCTCGGCCAACACCCTCGCCAAGCTGGCGGGCGGCTTCGCCGATTCGATGCTGGCGACCTCATTCCTCGCCTGCACGGCGCCGCGGCTCGTCGCCCCGGCGATGAACGACCGCATGTACGCCGACGCCGCGACCCAGGCCAACCTGGCGACCCTGCGCGAGCGCGGGGTGGAGGTGATCGAGCCCGGCGAGGGCCTGCTCGCCTCGCGCGGCGAGCGCGGCCGGGGCCGACTCCCTGATCCGGAAGAGCTTCTGGCGCGGGTCGAAGCGGTACTGGCGAGCGGCGAGCGGTCGGCTCCGGCCATCGAAACGGTCCTCCTCGGCGAAGAGCGAGCGACCTCCGCCGCCGAAACCGCGTTGCTCGACGGCGGGGGAACTGCCGCCGGGGTCGTTGACGAGGCACCCGCCGGGGAGCCTGGACCGTGGACCGGCCTGCGGGTTCTGGTGACGGCGGGCGGCACCCGTGAGCCGATCGACTCGGTGCGTTTCATCGGCAACCGCTCGAGCGGGCGGATGGGCATGGCGCTCGCCGCCGCTGCGGCGAGGCGCGGAGCCGAGGTGACGGTGGTCGCGGCGAACGTGTCCCTGCCCGAGCCGGGCGGCGTCAAACGGATCGACGTCGAGACCACGGCCGAGCTCTCCTACGAGACGGTCGAACGGTTCGAGACCCAGCACGTGCTGCTGATGGCCGCCGCGCCGGCCGACTTCCGCACCGAGCCGATCACCGGCAAGATCAAGCGCCAGGACAGCCTCAATCTGAACCTGCAGCCGACCGAGGACATCCTCGCCCTGGTCGCGGCCGATCGCGGTGAGGGTCAGACCGTGGTCGGGTTCGCCGCCGAGCACGGGGGCGAAGCCGTCGCCCGCGCCCGCGCCAAGCTGGCCCGCAAGGGCGCCGACCTGATCGTCCTCAACGACGTCTCCGACCCGACGATCGGCTTCGACAGCACCGAGAACGAGGTCCTCCTGGTCACCGCCACCGACGAGGAGGAGGTCCCGAAGGCCTCCAAGGACGCCGTCGCCGACGCTATCCTCGACCGCATCGACCGTCTCCGCGCCGCCGGCGCCAAGCCCGCCCAAGCGGCGGGCTGACCGCACCGGAATCGCAATCTAGCCCGCAAACAGGGGCTTTCGGTCGAGCGCGCAGGCAAGCTATACTGGGTCCAAGCTTTTCTGTCCCTATCTGTATCGCGCAGTCGAGAAGTGGGCCTGGCCCACTTTTTTTACGGCCCAAACCGGGCATCTACCGGAGTGAGAGAGCAACCGAGGCACCCCCCATGAACGACCTTCAAACCGACATCCAGAGCCGCCTGAGCGAGCTCGACCCGGACATCGAGCTGCTCGCCATCGAGCAGCCGGGCGGGGATGCGTTGCGGTTGTTCGTCGATCACCCTGGCGGGGTCGACCTGGCGCTCTGCGAACGGATAACCCACCACCTGAACGACCTTCGCGTCGACTACGCGCTCGAGGTCAGCTCGCCCGGGGACAAGTACCGTCGGCAGAGCGCGTCCACCAGTTCCGAGAAAGAGGAGTCTTCCCAGTGAGTAAAGAGATCGTCGACGCAGTCAAAGCGCTCGAGCAGGAGAAGGGAATCTCCGCCGACAAGTTGATGGACGCTCTCGAGGACGCCCTGCTCTCGGCCTACAAGAAGACCCCTGGCGCGGCCAAATACGCGCGGGTCGACCTAGACCACGAGACCGGCGACTTCCTCGTCTTCGAACTGATCCTGCCGCCCGAGCTGGAGGAGAAACTCCTGGCCGAAGCGGTCGAGCAGCAGGACGAGCCGGAAGTCGACCCGGAGACCGGCGAACTGAAAGAGCCGGAGGACCCCGAGCTCGACCCGGAGATGATCGCTCCTTATGAGGACCAGATCACGACCCGCGACGTCACCCCGGAAGATTTCGGCCGGATCGCCGCGCAGACCGCCAAGCAGGTGATCCTTCAGCGGATCCGCGAGGCCGAGCGGCAGATGATGTACGACGAGTACCAGGACCGGGTCGGCGAGCTGATCACCGGGATCATCCAGCAGTCGGACAAGCGCTACACGCTGGTCCAGCTGCGTGAGCGGGTCGAGGCGCTGCTGCCGAAGTCCGAGCAGGTCTACAACGAGCGCTACGACCACGGGATGCGGGTCAAGGCCGTCATCACCGACGTCTCCGACTCGACCAAAGGCCCGGCGATCGTCGTCTCGCGCCGCAGCCCGGAGCTGATCAAAAGCCTGTTCGAGCTCGAGGTGCCCGAGATCGCCGACCGCCTGGTCGAGATCGTCGGCGTCGCCCGCGAGCCCGGTTATCGCTCGAAGATCGCGGTCGTCTCGCACGCCGAAGGGGTCGACCCCGTCGGTGCCTGCGTCGGCCCGCGTGGCTCGCGCGTCCGCATGGTCGTCTCCGAGCTGCGCGGCGAGAAGATCGACATCATTCCTTACAACGAGGAGCCCGCTCGGTTCGTCGCCAAGGCGCTCTCCCCGGCCCGCGTCCGCGAGGTCATCGTCGACGACGAGGAGCGCCAGGCGACGGTGATCGTGCCCGACGACCAGCTCTCGCTGGCGATCGGCCGCGACGGCCAGAACGCCCGCCTCGCCGCCCGCCTGACCGGCTGGCGCGTCGACATCAAATCGGAGACCGAGTTCTCCTCGGAGGAATCCGACGTCGAGTACGAGGGCGAAGAAACCTTCGACGGGCGCTGCATGGCGCTGCTGTCGAACGGCCGCCGCTGCCCGAACGCGGCGATCCCCAGTTCCACCTACTGCGGCCTGCCGCAGCACCAGGCGCTCTCGCGCTTCGACACCAGCCAGGTGGCGATCCTCGGTGACCTCTCCGACGCCGAGGTGGCGATCCTCGCCGACCCGGATGGCGATCAGGGCCAGGTCGACGAGATCGTCGCCCGCGCCGCCGCCAACTTCGTCGAGGAAGCCGAGGAGGTGGCCGCCGAGGAGTCGGTGATCGATGAGATCGTCGATGAGGCGATCGCCGAGGAGGAGGCCGAGGAGGCCGTCGAGGACCCGGTCGAAGCGGAGCTTGCCGAGGAGGTCGCCGACGAGGTCGCGACCGAGGCCGAAGGAGCGAACAACGCCGCCGAGAACGGGGCAACGGAGGACGCCGGCGAGCCGGTGGCCGAGGAGGCTGAGCAAGCCTAGTGGCAAAAAAGCGGGTTCACGAGATCGCGAAAGCACAAGGCGTCAGCTCGAAAGAGCTGCTCGCCGCCCTGAAAGCAGCGGGCATCGAAGCGAAAGCTGCCGCCTCGAGCGTCGAGGAGGCCGACGCGCTGCGCGCGATCGGCGCTTCGAACGGGGGCGGCACCGCCACCCAGGCGCCGCCGAAGCCGAAAGAGGCTCCGGCCAAACCCGCACCCGCGCCGAAAGCAGAGCCCGCGGCGCCGAAAGCCGCGGCTCCGGCCGAGGCCAAACCCGCTCAGGCACCGCCCGCACCCGCTCCGAAAGAGGAGCCCAAACGGCCCCCCGGGCCGAGGATCATCAGCGAGGCCCCGCCGAAGAGGGATCCCAATCGGCCCCCGGGCCCGCGGATCATCAGCGAGGCTCCGCCCAAGAGGGACCCCAACCGGCCCCCGGGTCCCCGCATCATCAGTGAGGCTCCGAAACCCGCGCCGGGAGCCCCGGCCAAAAAACCGGGCACCTCGAATAAACCCGTGCGCCCCGGCGGCCCCGCCGCCGGTGGTGGCGGTGGCAACGGCAATGCGGCCGGCAAAAAACGTCGCGTCGTGATCGACTCGCAGGCCGCCCGCCGCGACCAGATGGGCGCGCCACCGCCGCAGCGCCCGCCGCGCCGTCGCGGTGGCCGTCGCCGCAGGCCGCTGCTCGAGGAGCCGCCGATGGGTCCGCAGACCCCGGTCGAGCCCGAGGCGACGAAAATCAACTCCGGCGCCACCGTCCGTGAGCTGGCCGAGATGATCGACCTGGCCCCGGCCGAGGTGATCAAAAAACTGATGATGATGGGCGAGATGGCGACGCTCACCCAGACGCTCACCGATGAGTCGGTCCGGGCGATCGCCGACGAGTACGACCGCAAGATCGAAATCGTCACCGCCGCCGACGAGGAGCCCGAGGAACCGGAATTCGCCGACGCCGACGCCGACCTCGTCGCCCGCCCGCCGGTGGTCACGATCATGGGCCACGTCGACCACGGCAAGACCTCGCTGCTGGACGCGATCCGGGAGACCGAGGTCGCCGCGGGTGAGGCCGGTGGCATCACCCAGCACATCGGCGCCTACCAGGTGAACCACGATGGCCACACGATCACCTTCCTCGACACCCCGGGCCACGCCGCCTTCACGGCGATGCGTGCCCGCGGCGCCAAAGTCACCGACGTGGTCGTAGTGGTCGTCGCCGCCGACGACGGCGTCATGCCGCAGACCAAAGAGGCGATCGACCATGCCCGCGCCGCCGACGTGCCGATGCTGATCGCGGTCAACAAGGTCGACAAAGAGGGCGCCAACCCCGAACGGGTCCGCACCGAGCTGACCCAGGAGGGGATCCAGCCCGAGGAGTGGGGCGGCGAGACGATCTTCTGCGACGTCTCGGCGAAGACCCGCCAGGGGCTCGACAACCTGCTCGAGAACATCCTGCTGGTCACCGAGCTCGAGGAGCTGTCGGCCAACCCCGACGCGCCCGCCTCGGGCAACGTGATCGAGTCCCAGCTCGACCCGGGCCGTGGCCCGGTCGTCACCGTGCTGGTCGCCCGCGGAACGCTCCGCGTCGGCGACTCGCTGGTCGCCGGCCCGCAGTGGGGCCGCGTCCGCGCGATGCACGACTTCCGCGGCCAGGTGGTCCAGGAGGCGGTGCCGGGGATGCCGGTCGAGGTGCTCGGCTTCGACGGCGTCTCCGACGCCGGCGAATTCGTCCAGGCCGTCGACAACGACCGCGAAGCCCGCCGGCTCGCCCAGGAGCGGGCAGATCGCCTGCAGCGCGAGCAGCTCGCCCGCCGCAACGCCCGCAAGCTCAGCCTCGACGAGGTCTTCTCGCGCGCCCAGTCCGGCGACATCAAGGAGCTCAACATCGTCCTCAAGGCCGACGTGGCCGGATCGCTCGAGGCGCTCCAGGACGAGCTCGCGAAAGTCCCGCAGGAACGAGTCTCGATCAACATCATCCACTCGCAGGCCGGTGGCATCAACGAGTCCGACGTGATGCTCGCGTCGGCCTCCGAAGCGATCATCATCGGCTTCAACGTGAGGCCGCTGGCGGACGCCCGCCGGGCCGCCAACCGCGAGGGCGTCGACATCCGGACGTACTCGGTCATCTACAAAATCACCGAAGACCTGCGCAACGCGATGGAGGGCCTGCTCGACTCCCTGGAGGTCGAGGAGACGGTCGGCGAGGTTGTCGTCAAAGAAACCTTCAAAGCCTCGAAAGTCGGCCGGATCGCCGGTTGTCAGGTCGCCGAGGGCAAGGCGGTCAAAGCCGCCAGCGTCCGCCTGCTGCGCGACGGCACCGTCGTCTGGACCGGAAAACTCGCCTCGCTGCGACGCTTCAAAGACGACGTCGCCGAAGTCGACGAGGGCCAGGAGTGCGGGATCGTGCTCGACGGGTACGCCGACATCAAAGAGGGCGACGTGCTCGAGTTCTTCCAGACCAAACAGGTCGAGCAGACGCTCGAGTAGTGCGAGATGGCCGGCGCGCGCATGCGGCGGATCGACGAGGCGTTGCGGGAGGTCGTCGCCGCGGCGGTCTCTGAGCTCGCCGATCCAAGGCTCGGATTCGTCACCGTGACGGGGGTCGAAACCAGCTCCGACCTGCGCTCGGCGCGGGTCTACGTCAGCGTGCTCGGAGATGAAGCCGAGCGCGACGCTACGCTGGAGGCCTTGCGTTCCTCCCACGGTGTGATCCAGTCGCGCATCGCCTCCGAGCAGCGGATGAAACGGACGCCGACCTTGACCTTCCATTACGACGACACGATCGAGAAAGGGGTGCGGATCTCGCGCCTGCTCGACGGCGCGGAGAGCGAGCAAGATGACTGAGATCACGACCACCTCCGCCGCCGAGGTCGCGGCCGAAACCGCCGAGTTCAGCGCCGCGAACGGCACGGTCGGCAGTGACTTCGAGCGCATGATCGAGGAGATCCGCGCCCACGACCGCTTCCTGTTGACCGCCCACGAGGGGCCGGACGGCGACGCGCTCGGCTCGCTGCTCGGCATGCACCACCTGCTGACCAAGCTCGGCAAGGACTCGGTGATGTTCCTCGCCGCGAAGGAGTTCCCGCTGCCGATCGAGTACCGCTTCCTGCCGCTCGAGAACGTCTTTCACGAGGCGCCTGCCGACATGGCCGACCGGGTGATCATGTTCCTCGACTGCGGCAATATCGACCGCATGCCGGTTCCCTTCCTCACCGAGGGTCAGAACCGCAGGCTCAACATCGATCACCACCACGACAACACCCGCTTCGGCGACGTCAACCTGGTGGCGCCGAAGGCCTCGTGCACCGCCGAGATCGTCTACGACATCGCCCACGTCCTGGGAGTGCCGATCGACGCCGAGATGGCGATGCCGCTGTACGTCGGGCTGATCACCGACACCGGCAAATTCATGTACGAGAACACCAACGCCCACACCCATCGGGTGGCGGCCGAGCTGATCGACGCCGGCGTGAGCGTCGACGACACTTACCGTCGGCTGTACGAGCACGTGCCGATCGAGAAGCTGAGGCTGGTCGCGCGAGCGATGGACGGGATCCAGATCCACTGCGGCGGGCGCCTCGCGATCAGCTACATCACCGCCGAGGACTACGCCGTGACCGGCTCCGGCGAGGAGATGACCGAGGGCGTGATCGATCACCTGCGCTCGATCGACGGGATCAAGGTGGCGGCCGTGATCCGCGACCTCGGCAACCGCGGTCGCGCCGCCCGCAAGGCCAGCCTGCGCTCCAGTGAGGGCGATGTCGATGTCTCCGCGATCGCCCGCAAGCAGGGGGGAGGCGGCCACAAACGCGCCGCCGGCTTCTCCACCGACGACGACCTGCCCGCGCTCGTCGAGTTCCTCTGCGGCGAGGTCACCGCCCAGCTCGGCGACT
>JAOPZF010000073.1 GCA_025964255.1 Solirubrobacterales bacterium
AGCGCCAGCGCGAGGAGCGCGGCACCGAGGAGCACCGGCGCGACAAGGCGCAGGCGCGGTTGAGCGTGGATCAAGTTGTCCTCCATGGTCGACGGCTCTGCCGAGCCGTGTTTGTGAGGCGCCTCCCGACCTCAACTTACCCCTTGTGACCTCCCACAACATCTGCCATACTGCGACTTAGATTTCATAGGCATATCTAACGAAACCCCTGGAGGGAGCAGCAAAAGTGGCAAAAACGATTGGAATCGACCTGGGAACGACCAATTCCTGCGTCGCCGTTATGGAGGGCGGAGAGCCTACGGTTCTCGAGAACGCCGAGGGTGGCCGCACGACCCCGTCCGTCGTCGCCTTCACCGAGGGCGGTGAGCGGCTGGTCGGAACGGTCGCCAAACGCCAGGCGGTGATGAACCCCGAGAACACGATCTTCTCGATCAAGCGCTTCATGGGCCGCAAGGAGTCCGAAGTGAAAGAGGAGGAGACGATCGTCCCATACTCGATCGAGGCCGGACCGAATGGCGATGTGCGCGTCGACGTGCGTGGCAAGCAGTACAGCCCGCCGGAGATCAGCGCGATGACCCTGCAGAAGCTGAAGACGGATGCCGAAGCGAAGCTAGGCGAGCCGGTCGATAGCGCGGTCATCACCGTTCCCGCTTACTTCAACGACGACCAGCGCCAGGCCACGACCGACGCTGGCAAAATCGCCGGGCTCGAGGTCAAGCGCATCATCAACGAGCCGACCGCGGCCGCCCTGGCCTACGGGCTCGACAAAGAGAAAACCGACCAGACGATCCTCGTCTTCGACCTCGGCGGCGGCACCTTCGACGTGTCGGTGCTGGAAATCGGCGACGGCGTCTTCGAGGTGAAAGCGACCGCCGGTGACAACCACCTCGGTGGCGACAACTGGGACAAAGCGATCGTCGAGTGGCTGGTCGCCGAGTTCAAACGCGACCAGGGCGTCGACCTCGCGGCCGACAAAAACTCGCTGCAGCGCCTCTACGAGGCGGCGGAGAAGGCGAAGATCGAGCTCTCCTCGACCCAGGAGACGCAGATCAACCTGCCGTTCATCACCGCCGTCGAGGGGCAGCCGAAGCACCTCGACCTGAAGCTCAGCCGCTCGAAGCTGACCGAGCTGACCGGTGACCTGCTCGACCGCACGGTCGGGCCGGTGAAACAGGCTCTCTCCGACGCCGACGCGTCGATCGACCACGTCGTCCTGGTCGGCGGCATGACCCGCTCGCCGGCCGTCCGCGACAAGGTCAAAGAGCTGACCGGCAAGGAGCCCCACCAGGGCGTCAACCCGGATGAGGTCGTCGCGATCGGCGCCGGCATCCAGGCAGGCGTGCTGGCCGGCGACGTCAAGGACGTGCTGCTGCTCGACGTCACCCCGCTGACCCTCGGCATCGAGACCAAAGGCGGCGTGATGACGAAGCTGATCGAGCGCAACACGACGATCCCGACGAAGAAGTCGGAGGTCTTCTCGACCGCCGACGACAACCAGCCCTCGGTGGAGATCCACGTCCTTCAGGGCGAGCGCGAGATGGCCACGGGCAACAAGAGCCTGGGCAAATTCCAGCTCACCGGCATCCCGCCGGCGCCGCGCGGCATCCCGCAGATCGAGGTCACCTTCGACATCGACGCCAACGGCATCATCTCGGTGGCGGCGAAAGACAAAGGCACCGGGACCGAGCAGAAGATCGAGATCAAATCCGGCTCCGGGCTCTCCGACGACGAAATCCAGAGCATGGTTTCCGACGCCGAGTCGCACGCCGAGGAGGACCGCAAACAGCGTGAGCTGGCCGAGGCCCGCAACGTCGCCGAGAACGCGGCCTACCAGGCGGAGAAAACCGTCTCCGACGCAGGCGACAAACTCGACCAGGGCACCAAAGACCAGATCGACACGGCCGTCAAAGACGTCCGCGCGACGCTCGATGGTGGCTCGCTCGACGAGGTGAAAAGCAAGACCGAGGCGCTGACCGCGGTGATGACCAAAGCCTCCGAATCCCTCTACGCCCAGGCTCAGGCCGAGGCGGAGGCGAGCGGCGATGGCTCGACTGAGAACGGCGCAACGGCCTCTGCGGACGACGAGGAAGTCGTAGACGCGGAAGTCGTCGACGAGGAGAAATAGATGACCGAGCGCCCCGAGTACTCGCCCGGCACGCCCGGACGCGAAGCGGAGGACGTGCCGGTTGATGGCGAAGGCCGCCAGTCCTCACCCGATCCCGATCGCAATCTGACTCCTTCGGGAGCGGGTGAGGACCGAGGTGCCACGGCCCAAGGTTCGCCGGGAGAGGCCGCTGAGCAGGACGTCGAGAGAGATCTCGGCGTTCTGCTGGCTGACGCCGAAGCGAAAAGGGACGAGTACCTGGACATTGCTCGCAGGGCTCAGGCCGATTTCGAGAACTACCGGAAGCGGATGGCGGCGGAGGTACAAGCCGCCGCGCTGCGCGGGAAAGCTGAGGTCGCTCGCGGCATGATCGACGCGGTCGACAACCTTGAGCGGGCACTCCAGCACGAAGGCATCGACCCGGATGCGAACGACCCGCTTGAGGGCGGCGCCAGCGCGGAGCTCAAAAATCCCGAGGGCCTGGCGCACGGAGTCCTGCTCGTCTTCTACGGCATGCGGGAAACCCTCCGGCGAAACGGGGTCGAGGTAGTCGATCCGAAAGGTGAGAAGTTCGACCCGAACTTCGCCGAAGCGCTCTCGACCGTGCAGGTCGAGGGGACCGAGGCGGGCGTCGTGGTCGAGGTGATGCAGAAGGGCTACCGGTTCGAGGGGCAGCTGATCCGCCCCGCGATGGTCGTGGTGGCCGCTTAAGAGAAGCGAAGAAGAAGCGGAAGAGAAGACGAGAGAAGTGGCAGACGAGCTCTACAAGACCCTCGGCGTCAAAAAGGACGCGAGCGAGGACGAGATCAAGAAGGCGTACAGGAAACTGGCACGCCAGTACCACCCTGACCGCAACCCCGGCGACAATGAGGCCGAGGAAAAGTTCAAGGAGGTCTCGGCCGCGCACGACGTCCTCGGCGATCCCGAGAAGCGCAAGGAGTACGACGCGGGCCCGTCCTTCGGCGGGTTCGGCGCCGGCGGGGCCGGCCCCTTCGGCGGCGGCAACCCGTTCGGCCAGGGCGGCGGCGCGCAGTCGGGGAGCTTCGGTGCCGACTTCGGCGACATCCTTGGCGGCATCTTCAACCGCGGCGGCGGGCGCAGTGGCGCCCGCCCGGCGGCGGTCCGCGGCCGTGACCTGGAGACCGAGGTCCACCTCAACTTCGACCAGGCCATCGCCGGCACCCAGATCAGCGTCACCGTCCCGAAGCAGGAGCGCTGCGAGACCTGCCACGGCTCCGGCGCCGCGCCCGGCACCTCGCCGGTCACCTGCCCGCGCTGCGAAGGCCGCGGAATCGACCCGCAGAACCAGGGGTTCTTCTCGATCTCCCAGCCCTGCCCCCAGTGCGGCGGCAGCGGCGAGATCATCGAGACCCCCTGCCCCACCTGCAAGGGCTCCGGCACCACCCAGCAGAGCAAGCGCTACAAAGTGAACGTCCCGGCGGGGGTCAAAGACGGCACCCGCATCCGGCTCGCCGGCAAAGGCGAGGCGGGCCCGCGCGGCGGTCCCAACGGCGACCTCTACGTGACCACGAAGGTGACGCCGTCCCCGGTCTTCCGCCGCCTCGACGACGGCAACCTCGAGGTGACGGTGCCGATCTCGATCCCCGAGGCGGTCAACGGCGGCACGATCGAGGTGCCCGTCCTGCACGGCACGAAAAAAATCAAAGTCGCGCCGGGGACCAAGCACGGGGCGATCTCCCGGCTGCGCGGCGAGGGCGCGCCGAAGTCCAAAGGCAAGGGCAAGGGCGACATCCGCTACCGGCTCGAGATCGACGTCCCGAAAGACCTGACCGACGAGCAGCGCAAGGCGGTCGACGAGCTGGCGGCGTCCCTGAACGGGCACGACCCACGCGCCGACCTGCTGCGCAAGGCTGGGGTCTGATGGCCTCCTACCGACGCGTGACGCGGGTGGAAACGAACTTCGATGATGAGCAGGGGGTCTTCATGATCTCGGTCGCCGCCGAACTCGCCGAGATGCACCCGCAGACGCTGCGCATGTATGAGACGCGCGGGCTGATCGCGCCGAAGCGCTCGCCGAAAAACACCCGCCTCTACAGCCGCCGCGACGTCGAACGGCTGCGCCGGATCCAGGAGATGACCCACCAGGGACTGAACCTGGTCGGGGTCGAGACGGTGCTGGCGCTGGAAGAGCAGGTGGCGCGACTGAAGGAGAGAGTCAGAGAGCTGGAAGGAAGGAAAGAGGTCT